>NZ_CP044972.1:1233846-1542307 GCF_010104355.1 Hydrogenophaga sp. PBL-H3 | reverse complement strand
AAGATCGACATGGCCTCGCCCAACATCAACCTGCGCGACCCCGCCATCTACCGCATCCGCCGCGCCACGCACCACAACACGGGCGACACCTGGTGCATCTACCCCATGTACACCTTTGCGCACCCCATTGAGGACGCGCTGGAGCAGATCACCCACAGCATCTGCACGCTGGAGTTTGAAGACCAGCGCCCGTTTTACGACTGGCTGATGGACCGCCTGTGCGAAGGCGGGCTGCTGGCGCACCCCGCGCCGCACCAGTACGAATTTGCCCGGCTCAACCTGACCTATGTGATCACCAGCAAACGCAAGCTCGCGCAACTGGTGTACGACCACAAGGTGAGCGGCTGGGACGACCCGCGCATGCCAACCATCGTCGGCCTGCGCCGGCGCGGCTACACGCCCGAGAGCATCCAGATGTTTGCCGAACGCATCGGCGTGACCAAGAGCGACAGCTGGATCGACTACAGCACGCTCGAAGGCTGCCTGCGCGAAGACCTGGAAAACAAGGCCCACCGCGGCATGGCCGTGCTCGACCCCGTCAAGCTGGTGCTCACCAACTGGGCCGAGGCCTTCGGCTCAGACGGCTACACGGAAGACTGCACCCAGCCCGCCCTGCCCCACCACGCCGTGCCCGAAGGCCAGACCCCGCCGCCCGAGCGCGTGTTCAAGATCGGCAACCAGGTGTGGATCGAACGCGAGGACTTTGAAGAAGTGCCCCCCAAGGGCTACAAGCGCTTGTTCCCTGGGAACGTGGTGCGCCTCAAAGGCGGCTACGTGATCGAGTGCACCGGCTGCGAAAAAGACGCCAGCGGCACCGTGACCGCCGTGCACGCCAAGGTGATCCCCGGCACCAAGAGCGGCACCCCCGGCGCCGACAGCGTGAAAGCCAAAGCCGCCATCACCTGGGTGAGCGTGGCCGACGGCGTGCCTGCCGAAGTGCGCCTGTACGACCGCCTGTTCAGCGACCCCCAGCCCGACGCCGGCGGCAAAGACTTCATTGAAGCGCTCAACCCGAACAGCCTGAAAGTGGTGACCGCCTACGTGGAGCCGTCATTGGCTGCGGCGAAACCGGATGAGAAGTTCCAGTTTGAGCGGTTTGGGTACTTTGTGGCGGATCGGGTGGATCATGTGGCGGGGAAGCCGGTTTTTAATCGGGTGACGGGGTTGAAG
Source organism: Hydrogenophaga sp. PBL-H3 (assembly GCF_010104355.1). Classification (NCBI taxonomy): domain Bacteria; kingdom Pseudomonadati; phylum Pseudomonadota; class Betaproteobacteria; order Burkholderiales; family Comamonadaceae; genus Hydrogenophaga; species Hydrogenophaga sp. PBL-H3. The sequence continues at coordinate 1,541,137 of NZ_CP044972.1, read as the reverse complement.
GATTCTTGGGGCAAATAGACTTTTATCAAACCTAGAGGGGGCCATCAATGGAACTGTCGCGTTTTCACAGAATAATTAATCAAATAGCCGTAGACTACAAAAAAGGAAACGTCGACAGTCATTTAGTTACGCTAACTAGTCTGCTTGCCTCACTAGCCGCAAATCCAGGCAACCCACAAGTTGGTCAATCATTCAAGGATCACCTAGAAATTGTACGCCAAACATTGACTCAAAGTGACCTTAATGAAGCGGAAGGCGAATTAGCCGAAACACTACTATCACATGACTTGGCAGGATATGTGGGGAGCGAGCTATTTCAAAAGATTATGAACCTGCTGGGACAAAATCAGTTAACTCCAAATCTTGCGGCTCCAGAAATTGAAAAGTTGCGCCTTGAAATAGCGAAGAAATTTAACGCCGTTTCAGCAATCGACAATGCATTTACAGAACTTCAAGTTGAATACTGGGAGTTGGATGATGGCCAAACCGAGATGGTTATTCGACTACCGATAAAGGAAGAAACAAAAACGTTAGGGGACCTAGCCAAAGAGTCCAAAGATTGGAATCAGATCTGCCGCGATGTAACGGAGACTTTTGATGAGGGACAGAATCGAGTGACCATTCGTTCAGTCGCTTCAGGATCAATTTTGCTCTACCTCGCAGCTACTGCAGCGTTTATTTTTGGCATGGCAAAATGTCTTAAGGGTGTCAATCAAATTTTGGCTGAAGTTATAACCATGAAGGCGCTTTACGCCAAACTGGTAGATTCAAAAGTCCCCGATTCGATTTTGAATGACTTTGAAGCTCACAATAGCGGAAAGGCGAAAACCGATCTTGAGAAACTGGCTTCATCCTTGGTGGATGAGTACTACCAAGGAACTGATGAAGGCCGGAGGCATGAATTAAAGAATAGTCTTTCCATATCCTTGACCAGACTTTCCCAAAAACTTGCAACCGGCGCGTCTGTAAATCTTAGGCTATCAAAACCTAAAAAACCAATTATTGTAGATGGTGAAGAACCGACACCAGAGCAATCAACAACACTAAAGCAAATAGAGTACTTTGAACAAGTGCAAATTGAAGTTGATTCAAGCAAAACAGCACTTGACTACAGGGAGCATGCGAATGAGTTGGTTGCGGCACTTCCACCACCACTAACTGAAGAATCAGAAAAGCCCGCATAGCAGCGAGGCGTTCCTGCTACTCAAAATCTCCATATTCATTGCTGGTTAGATGTAAGCCACATTCTCCGAAAAGAAATAGAGCACAGCCGTATCGAAACCATCGCGACCGAACCAACCACAACAACGGCTCGCGAGAATCTTCACTCATGAAATTGTCCACATGCTCGCCAACCTCACCCCCTTCCTCCTCCACTGGGCCATCACCGCCCTCGCCCTGTGGGTGGCGAGCCATTTGTTCAAGGGCATCCGGTTCGGCAGCACCTCGGCGCTGGTGGTCTCGGCCCTGCTGCTGGGGCTGGCCAATGCGGTGGTGAGGCCGCTGCTGGTGGTGCTCACGCTGCCCTTGACGCTGCTGAGCTTTGGCCTGTTCCTGCTGGTGATCAACGCGCTGATGCTGTTGCTGGTGGCCAAGCTGGTGGACGGCTTCAAGGTCGACGGGTTCTGGACGGCGTTCTGGGCCAGCCTGTTCATCTCGCTGCTCAGCCTGGTGCTCGGCGCCTTCGTGCTGGGCGGCTCGCCCGACTTCACCATCGAGACCAGCCCGGCGCCGGGGTCGGTGTGGCTGTGAGGCGCGGCCCGTCGATACACTCGCCCACATGCGCCCCTCTCAAGCACTTTCCCAACACCGCGACGCCGTTTGCAAGGCGGCGCTGCGCTACCACGTGAGCAACCCGCGCGTGTTCGGCTCGGTGCTGCAAGGTGCAGACACGGAGGGCAGCGACCTGGATCTGCTGGTGGACCCCCTGCCGGGAACCACGCTGTTTGACCTGGGCGGCCTGCAAGACGAGCTGGAGCAATTGATGGGCCGGCACGTGGATGTGCTCACGCCCAAAGACCTGCCGCCCAAGTTTCGCGCACAGGTGCTGGCCGAAGCCCGCCCGGTATGAGCGAGAACTGGCTTCCTGGCTGACGGGATCGATTGAAACGGCGGTCGAAGTCAACAGTTTCTGGACGACGTTTTGGGCCATCCCGCGCCGTCAATATCCACGGTGCCATGCATCCCGCCATATCCCAACACCGCTCAGGGATCGCTGCCATCTGCCAGCGCCACGGCATTCACCGGCCGGAAGTGTTCGGCTCGGCCGCCCGAGCCACTCCGCAGAAGCCAAAATTGTTTCTCAAACTTGACAAAATAATCATTTTGATCAGAATGAGAAACAAATGCCAGCTCACGCACCGCCTCCTTCAGACCAAAGCACCGCTCAGTTGCAAGCCCTGGGCGAGCAGATTCGCGCGCGCCGCAAAGCCCTTCGGGTGAGCAGCACCGCGGCGGCAGAGGCGGCGGGCATGTCGCGGGTGACGTTGCACCGCATCGAGAAGGGCGAGCCGTCGGTGGCCGGCGGCGCCTGGGCCAACGCCATGGTGGCGCTGGGCATGACGCTGCTGGCCAAAAACACGGAGGACGCCGACGTTTCCAGCGCGAGCCCGGTCGACCTCACCGACTGGATACCGGTGCGTGTGCGCCTGGCGGACTACCCGCAGTTGAAGGCCTTGGCATGGCAGGTGCACGGCACCGACACGCTCACGCCCATGGAGGCCCTGGGCATCTACGAACGCAATGTGCGCCATCTGGACACTGCCGCCATGTCTCCCGAAGAGCAGGCACTGCTGCAGGCGTTGCGCACGGGTCTCGGGGGTGGCGCGTCGGTGGGCATGTCCAATGTTTGAGCGCCCGCATCATCAGCGCGTTGCGCATGTGCTGGCCGCGCTGGACGGCGATGCGCTGCGCCAGTTCGGGAGTCTCTTTGGCGGTGGCACCTGCATTGCCCTGCGCTACGGCGAGTACCGCGAATCGGTGGACATCGACTTTCTGGTGTCTGACGCTTCGGGCTACCGGGAACTGCGTCAGTTGCTCACCGGCCCGGAAGGGCTCAACGCCTTAGTGCGGCCAGGCGCCCAGCCGCTGGAGGTGCTGCGCGAAGTGCGCGCCGACCAGTACGGCCTGCGCACGGCGGTGCATATGGACGGCCAGGCCATCAAGTTCGAAATCGTGCGCGAGGCACGCATAACACTGGAAGCACCGAGCAAGGACGACGTGGTGTGTGGCATCCAGACGCTCACGCCGCTGGACATGGCAGCGTCCAAACTGCTGGCCAATTCAGACCGGTGGGCAGACGACAGCGTGTTCAGCCGGGACGTGATCGACCTGGCCATGATGGGCCTGCCTTTACCCCTGCTTCGCCTGGCACTGGCCAAGGCCGAAAAGGCGTATGGCCCAGCGGTGGCGCGGGACCTGACCAAGGCCATTGACCGCCTGCAAGAGCGCCAAGGCTGGCTGGAGCGCTGCATGCTGGCCATGGCCATGACGCTGCCCAAGGCAGTGCTCTGGCAGAAGATTCGCTCGCTGCGCAAGCTGCTCCTCAAACCAGTCTGAACCCGGCCCGCTGGCCACGCAGATCAGGCCGCCATGGCCTCCGGCAGCTTCGCAATCACCTTGATCTCGAAATCAAAGCCGTAGAGCCAGGTCACGCCCACGCCGGTGAGCGTGGGGTACGGTGCGTCGCCCCAGTGACCGGTGAGCTCTGTCCAGATGGTTTCAAACTTGGGCTCGGGGTCGACGATGAAGACAGTCACATCCACCACGTCCTTGAAGGTGCAGCCGGCGGCCGAGAGGATGGCGTTCAGGTTGTCGAACGCGCGCTTCACTTGCGCTTTCAGCTCGGGCTCGGGCGAGCCATCGGGGCGGCTGCCCACCTGCCCCGAGACGAACAAAAAGCCGTTGGACCGGATCGCGGGCGAGTAGCGGTTTTTTTCATACAGCGCCTGGCGCCCGGCCGGAAAAACAACATCACGTGCAGACATGGAAGACCTCTTGAGAGTGGTTGCAATGGGTGGACTCTAGGCACCGGCGGCCCAGGGATAAACAGGCCAGTCGCACAATGACTGTTTGAGATTCCCAAACAATCAACCCGGCGCGAGGAACCGACATGGACCGTTTCGATGCGATGCAGGCCTTTGCCCGTGTGGTGGAAGCCGGCAGCTTCACCAAGGCGGCACAGACGCTGCACATGAGCAAGACCACGGTGACGCAGCTGGTGCAACAGCTCGAAGCGCGGCTGCGCGTGAAGCTGCTCAACCGCACCACGCGGCAGGTGAAGATCACCGCCGATGGCGCCGCTTATTACGAGCGCGTGGTGCGCCTGCTGGCCGACATGGAAGACGCGGACACCAGCCTCTCCAGCGCCTTGGCCGCGCCGCGCGGGCGCCTGCGTGTGGACGTGCCCAGCCCGCTGGCCCGCCTGATCCTGATGCCGGCGCTGCCAGCCTTTCACGCGCGCTACCCCGAGATCCAATTGCACATGGGCGTGAGCGACCGCATGGTGGACCTGATCGGCGACAACGTGGACTGCGTGTTGCGCGGCGGCGAGATCACCGACCCGTCGCTGGTGGCCCGCCACGTGGGCGACCTGCCGCTGGGCGTGTATGCCGCACCGGCCTACCTGCAGCGCGCCGGAACGCCGCGGCACCCCAGTGAGCTGGAAGACACCCACCACCGCACGGTGGGCTACCTGCGCGCGCGCAGCGGCACGGTGGCGCCCATGGGCTTGCACCGCGATGGCGAGCGCATCCATGTGCAGGGGCGCCATGTGGTGGCGGTGGACGACGGCAACGCCTACCTCGCGGCCGGCGTGGCGGGCATGGGCGTGTTGTGGCTGCCGCAGTACATGGCCCAAGCCCACGCAGCACGCGGCGAACTGGTGCCGCTGTTCGACGGCTGGCAATTCGATGCGATGCCGATGTATGTGGCCTTCCCGCCCAACCGCCATGTGAGTGCGAAACTGCGGGCCTTCATCGACTGGGTGGTGGAGCTGATGGCGGTGCATGCGCCGCTGGCTTCGCGGCCGGGCAAACCCAATTCCTGACAAGCACCATGGACGCCTCCGACTCCGCTGCTTTGATGTCTCTGCTGCGCACGCAGCCCGTGGCCTCGCTGGCCACGCTGCACAAGGGCGCGCCCGCCGTGTCCATGGTGCCGTTTGCGCTGCTGCCCGACGGCGCGGGCTTCGTCATTCATGTGAGCCAGCTGGCCACCCACACGCAGGACATGCTGCAGAACCCGGCGGTGGCGCTGCTGGTGACGGCGCCGCTGGCCGCTGCAGACTCACCGCTGGCCCTGCCCCGCGCCAGCGTGCAAGGCCGGGCGCGGCAGTGCCCGCCAGACTCGCCCGGGTACGAGCAGGCGCGCCAGGCTTACCTGGCCAAACTGCCCGACGCCGAGCCCTTGTTTTCGTTTGGGGACTTTTCGCTCTTCATCATCGAGCCCGAATCACTGCGCTGGGTGGCCGGCTTTGGACGGGCCATGTCGCTTGTGGGTGAGCGCCTGCGGGCTGTCGTGAGTGGCGACTGTGCTCGTATGGCTGGATGTTGTGCTTCACCGATAAACCCCAAATAAGGTACTATCGGACCCAATTTGGGTATGAATATAAACACTCCTCTCCCTTCCGGTACAGCCGACGCCTTGTTTCCAAAGGTCCGGCAACGGGTACTGGCCGTCCTGTTTGGCACACCGGACCGCAGCTTCTACGCCAATGAATTGATCGCGATTGCTCAGTCGGGCAAGGGTGCTGTGCAGCGCGAGCTAGCGGGCCTGTGCGAGGCAGGCCTCATCACAGCGCGCAAACAGGGCAACCAGAAGCACTACCAGGCCAACGTGGCTTCTCCGGTGTTTGCCGAGCTGCGAGGGCTGGTGCTCAAGACCATGGGGCTGGGTGATGTGTTGCGTGCCGCGCTGGCGCCTCTGGCGCCAACGATCCAATTGGCTTTTGTGTTTGGCTCCATGGCCAGCCAACAGGACACTGCGCAAAGCGACGTGGACCTTTTGATCGTGAGTCCCAGTCTGCGCTATGGGGAGGTGTTTGGCGCACTGGAGACCGCCAGCCAAACGCTGGGGCGCACGGTGAACCCCACGATCTATACCCCCGAGGAGTTTGAGCGACGTGCAGCCCAAGACAATGCGTTCGTCACACGTGTGATGCAACAGCCCAGGATATGGCTGATCGGCGAGGAGGAGCCGACCCATGACACAACCACTTGAAAACTTGAGCGGTCCCGGCAGGGCCCTGAAAGCCGAGGCACCGGATGACAACGAAACATCGGGCTTGATACGCACCGGTACAGCAAGGTTGGCAGATGCGCGCAACGCCGCGCTGGCGCTTGAAAGTCGTTTCGACCTGGCCTACAACGCGGCTCACGCCCTGTGCCTGGCGGCCTTGCGCCGCAAAGGGTTTCGAGCGAGTAACCGCTACATCGTCTTTCAGGTCCTTCCCCACACGCTGGGCCTGGGGCCAGAGGTTTGGCGCGTGCTGGACCTGTGCCACAACAAACGCAACCTCGGCGAATACGAGGGATTGATGGAAGTGGACGAGCGTCTGGTGACCGATCTGATCGCGGCGGCAGAGCGGGTTGCAAAGGCCTTGAACGCGTAGATGGCCCGCCACCCCCACCACCACGTCTACGTGATCGAGCTCTCCAGAGACGTGCTGCTCGAGCCTCGCTTCCGCAAGAACAACCCGGGTTATGTGGAAGGCAAGCCCTGCGTGTACGTGGGCATGACGGGGCTGGACCCGGACGTGCGGTTTGACAAGCACAAGGCGGGCATCCAGTCGAACGCGTATGTGATGAAGTACGGCCTGCGCTTGTTGCCCGATCTGTACGAGGGCTTCAATCCGATGAAGTACGCCGACGCGGTGGACAAGGAGATCGAGGTCGGGATCGACCTGCGCTCGGCGGGCTTCGGGGTCTGGCAGGCCTGATCAGTTCGTGGTGCCCGCACCGAGCGCCGTGTCTTGCCCCACCAGCATCGCGCAGCGCACCGCCAGCCGCAGCCCTCGCACGATGTCGTCCAGCAGCATGCTGGGTGTGCCCTGCTCCGGCAGCCAGGGCACGTGCACAAACCCGCCGCGCGTGTGCTTCAAGCCTCGCTGCGTGGCCAGCGCGTGCATCAACCCGTAAAACACGTGGTTGCAGACGAAGGTGCCGGCGGTCTGCGACACCTCGGCCGCCACGCCCTCGGCTTGCAGCGCGGCCAGCATGGCCTTGATGGGCAGGCTTGTGAAATAGGCCGCCGGAGCGCCGGGCTTCACTGCCGTGTCCACAGGCTGCGCCCCGGCGTTGTCGGCGATGGGCGCGTCGTTCACGTTGATGGCCACGCGCTCCAGCGACAGCGCGCTGCGCCCGCCGGCCTGGCCCACGCAGACCACCAGCGCGGGCCGGTGCACTTTCAACAACGCGTTCAGTTCATGCAGCGATGCGTCAAACACGGTGGGCAGCTGTGCGGCCACCACCGTGTGCCCGCGGATCTGCCGGCCGTGCAGCGCTTTCACGGCCAGCCAGCTGGGGTTCAGGGCAGCGCCGCCGAAGGCGTCAAAACCGGTGAGCAGGATCTTCTTCGTCATGGGTTGAACCGGCGCATTCAGCCGCGCAGGGCGCCGGGCGCCAGGTCTTGCAGCGCGTGCGGCCCGATGGCCGCGCGGATGAGGCGCAGCGTGGGGTGGCGCACGGCGGCGGTCATGCGGCGCACCTGGCGGTTGCGGCCTTCCGTGATCACCAGCTCCAGCCAGCTGGTGGGGATGGACTGGCGAACGCGCACGGGTGGATTGCGGTCCCACAGCGCAGCCGGCTCGGACATGGCGCGCGCGCGGGCCGGGCGGGTGGGGCCGTCGTTGAGCTGCACGCCCTGGCGCAAGGCCGCCAGGGCGGCCTCGTCTGGCACGCCCTCCACCTGCACCCAGTAGGTTTTTTCCATCTTGTGGCGCGGATCGCTGATACGGGCCTGCAGTTGGCCGTCGTTGGTCAGCAGCAGCAGGCCCTCGCTGTCGGCGTCGAGCCGGCCGGCCACGTAAACGCCCGGGATGTCGATGAAGTCTTTGAGGCCGCGCCAGCGCCCCTCAGGGGTGAACTGGCTCAAGACGCCATAGGGCTTGTTGAAACAGATCAAGCGAGAAGCGGGGGCCGTAACCATGGCGGGCAGCTTAGCACCGGGTCTGCGGCGCGCTTGTCGAAAACCGGCCAACGACTTCGTCGTGAAGGGGTGGACACGAGCGATCTCTGCGCCTCAACATCAACCACCCCTTGAAAGGACCTCACGATGACCACCGGCACCGTCACCCTGCACCGCGTATTCGCAGCACCGCCCGAGCGTGTGTACCGCGCCTTTCTCGACCCCGACGCCATGGCCAAGTGGTTGCCGCCGCACGGCTTCACGGGCCGGGTCCTGGAGATGAACGCTACCGTCGGTGGCAGCTACCGCATGCAGTTCACCAACCTGAGCAATGGTCAGGTACACGTTTTCGGCGGCAGGTACCTGGAGCTGGTCCCCTTTGAGCGCATCGTCAACACCGATGTGTTCGATGACCCCGGCCTGGCGGGCGAGATGCGCACCACGGTCACGCTCAAGGCGGTGTCGGTGGGCACCGAGATGCATGTGGTGCAGGCGGGCATTCCCGCCGCCATTCCGGTGGAGGGTTGTTACCTGGGCTGGCAGGACTCGCTGCAACTGCTCGGGTTGCTGGTGACGCCCGAGATTCCGGCCGGATAAAGGGCTGGGTCCGAAACAGCCAGCGCGCGCAGTCGCTGGTGTGGCTCGCTCTCGCGGTCGAGCACCACGCTGCGTTTGGCGCTGAGGTAGTGCGTGGTGAACACGTCGAGCCAGGCCGCCAGGCTCTGTGCAGCGTGGGTCTCGCCGGCCAGCGCCAGGCACAGCGCCGCCACCTCCGAGGTGCAGAAATGGCTCTCGCGCGCGGAGCGCCGCAGCCGGTAGTTGGACACCTGATCGGGGTGCAGGCTGAGCACGGGCAGCGCATCCAGATAGGGGCTCTTGCGAAACATCTTGCGGGCTTCGGACCAGGTGCCGTCAAGCAACACGAACAGCGGCTTCCTGCCCCCTTGCCCGGCGGGCGGCAGGTCGGTCACCACCCGCTCGGGCGACACAAATTCACCCGGAAAGACCAGCACGGGCTGCCACTGCGGGTCGGCCAGCAGGGCCAGCAGACCCGGCTCTACCCCGGTGCGGGTCCAGCCAAAGGCCCAGGTGTCGGCCACCACATCGGCCACCAGCCAGCCGGTGTTGCTGGGTTTGAGGGCCTCGATGTCACCCATGACCAGGCACACCCCGGCGCGCGTGGCCACCCTCGGACGCAAGGCGCACAGGCAGTGGCTGGCGATGAGACGGCAGCCGGCGCAACGCCCACCGCCCGAGCCCCGGGCCACGAAGGGTTTGGCGCTGGCGGCCAGGCGCCGGGCTCGCAGGTGGGAGACGGCGTGGCCGGGGCAGGTTTCTGGCGCTGGGGCCAACACAAAGGTCATGGCCCGACTGTAGGCGCATCGCCCAGGGTGGTTTTGGTGAAAAAGCCGGGGGCGAAATGCGTCTGCGCTGTTTCCAGTGTGACAAATGTCTCAGGGCATTTGCCCCCAGCCCACCACAATGCGCCGGATGCCTGTAACTGAAACTGCTGTGTGGTCGGCCATGCTGGGGGGCTTGTTGACCTTGTCCGCCGTGGCGCTGGGCGACGCGCTGGCCAGCCGCTCCAGGGGATCGTTGCGCAACCTGCTCTTCGTGTTGATCGCTGGCGCCAGTTGTGTGGTCATGACGGGTCTGCCCGAGGTGTTTTTTCCGGAGATGCCCGAGCGCTTGATGATGGTTCTCAAGGCCAGCCTGGGGCCGCTGGCGGGCGCCATGGCGCTGTACTTTCTGGGCACCTGGCTGGGCGGTGTGCGCGAAGACGCGCTGGTGCACAACCTCACCGCGCTGGGCGGCACGGCCATCTTTCTGGTGGCGCTGGCCCTGACAGCCATGTCCCTGCAGGTGGACCCGACGGATTTCCATGCGCTGCTCATGCTGGCGGCCACGGTCAACCTGATACCGGTGCTGCTGGGCCTGGTGGCGGTCATTCGCGCGGCCAAGCTGGGCGACCCGCTGGCGCGCTGGATGGGTGCGGGCATGGTGTGCCTGGCGGTCGCCACGGTGGGGCTTTATGCGCGAGGCTTGAGCGTGCAGGGGCTGGGCCTGGGCACCTGGCTGGCCACCGCCGTGTTCACCCTGGCCTATTTCCTCATCGCGTCGGTGCTGGGCCTGGTGCGCAACCGGTACAACCGCGAACTGGCACGCCTCGCGCGCCTGGAGAAAGGTGTGGAGCCCGCCACGGGCCTGCCCACCGGGGCGGCGCTGCTCTCCGAGGTCGAACACGTTTTCTGGCGCGCGGCGCGACGCGGCGGCGTCTGCACCGTGGTCTGTCTGCATGTGAGCAACCTGTATGAGCTGGCCGATGCACCCGGACGAGGTACGGAACACCAGATCCTCACGACGCTGGCGGCCCGGGTGCGCCGCGCGGCGGGCTTTCGGTGCGTGGTGGGGCTCTACCACCCGCGTTGCTTTGTGGTGGTGCTCTCCAGCGACAAGGTCAACAAGGCGGCATTCGAGACGTTGACCCGCCTGCGCTCCACTGTGGCCATGCCACTGTCCGTGATGGATGCGAAGCAGACCTACCAGCCGTTCACACCCCAACTGGGCATGGGGGTGATCACGCTCGAACCCGACGGCTCCTCGCCGATGGAGGTGATCAACCAGGCCGAACGCCGTGCCCTGGCCGAGGTGGGCGAAGCCCGGGAGTCGTCCCACCCCCGTTCGCAGCACGACATCGACACGGCGCCGGGGACGCTGCTGTGATGGCAGCCACGCGGCATCAGCCGTAAGTCTTCAATGCGCGGGGAGCCTTAAGTCAAAGCGTTTCCTCGTTCCAGCGACGGCGTGCGGTCAGCCGATGGCGGGCCTGCTTCGTCGGGCCGTGGTGCCGCACAGCGCCGTACCAAGGCACCATACGCAGGCATGTCACACAAGCTCGATCTCCCGCCAGAGGCACCCGCTGCGCCGCGCAAAACCGTACGGCGCAAACACGACCCGCTGCTGGTCAACGGTGTGAGCGCTCTGGTGGCGGGCGGCGGTCTGTGGATGATTTCGCTGGCCATGAGCGACGAGGCGACGTTCAAGGTCGCTGCAAGGGCTTTGCTGGCACCGGCCTGGATGGCGCTGGCGGTGGGTGTGGCGCTCCTGCTGCTGCATGTGGTGATCAAGCGGCGAACCCGCATTGAAGCCGCGATGCTGTTGCGCCAGCACTCCCGGTTTCTAGAACCCATGCCCCCGGTGCTCAACCTGCCCAGGCGCAGGTCTGTCGCGCCGTCGGCACACCACAAACGTCCACAACCCGCGAGCGTCGAATGAACGCCCGCCACAGCCTCACTTCTGCACCGGATTCGCGGTGAGCAAGGCGGCGGAATAGGCCCGCATGAACTCGCGCGCCTTCTCGGGGTGGGACGCGGTCAGCCAGGCGGTGTAGGCGCCCTCGTTCAAGATGGCCGGCATGCGTTTTTCGCTGCCGGGTTGGCCGTAGCGGTGCATCAGGGCGTGGCTGTTGGCGTTCACCGTGAGCAGGCAGAAGCTCACGATGACCTCGTCTCCCGCCCCTTTCCAGCATTCCCACAAGCCCGCCACGCCCATGGGCTTGCCGTCCACCCGGGTGATGCGCGTGGGCACGGCCTTGCCGCTGCGAAAGTCGTCTTCCCGAAACGACATCATGGGCACGACGCAGCGCCGCGCGCCAAGCCACGCTTCGCGGAAATTGTTGGAGGTGGTCACGATCTCCGAGCGCGCATTGACCAGCTTGGTCGAACGCAGCTTGGCATCTGACGCCGACTTGACCCAGGTGGGCACCAGGCCGAACTGGCCCGCGACGAGCTCGAAGGTGGGCTTCTCGGGCTCAGCGCCCTCGGCGGCCGGCGCGGTGGCCGCCGACCGGATGAACAGGCCCGGCTTGCGTGGCCACACATCGCGCCCGGCGGGCGTGTCGGGTGCGGGTACGTTGAAGGCGTCGGGGTACAGGCTGGCGAGCTGGAGGCTCTCGAAGTGGGTGCTCATCGACCCATGCTAGCCGATGGCGCCACAGAGTTCGCGCTCCAGCCCCGCCGCATCGGCCTTCCAGCGCGCGGCCAGTGCGTCGCCCATCGGCATGTCGGCCTGGTGGCGCAGCAGGCGCGTGACTTGCGCTGGCTGCGCCGGCGCTTCATTGGCCACCTCGAAGCGGTAGCGCACCCCGCGCGCGGTGTATTGCGTGCCGGTGCTGAGCGTCACCGCCTCCTCGAACCGTGTGCCCTGCAACCGCAGATGGCCCAGGTACACCGTGGTCCCCGGTGCGCGCGGCACGCACATCACCAGGCGAGGCCACAAGACGCGCCTGTCGTCGGCGGTCGTTCCAATGCCGATACTGGAGATCACATACGCCCCCGGCGTCACCAGCCAGCGAAAGGCGCCGTCCTCGTTGGCCACCTGGGGAAACACATGCGGATCGCCCGTGGTGAGGCTGAGCGCCATCATGGGCGGCGCAGGCCAGGCTGGTGCAAACGCACCATAGGGGGCCATCAAGCGGCCATCGATGACGTAGTTGATGCGTCCGGTGACCACGGTGAGCGCATCGCTGGACGTCTGGTCGTCGGGGGCGCGGGAGCTGAAGTTGAGGGCGCAGCCCGACAGCGAGGCGAACAGCACCAGCAGGGTGAGCAAGGACTTCATGATGGTCACGGATTTTGCCAAGGCACCAGCTGGACCACAATCGACTGATGACCACCCTGCCCTCCAGCCCCGCCGCCGACCGCAACAAGCAGCCCATTCTGGAAACCCTGCAGCGGGTGCTGCCCGAGCGCGGCATGGCGCTGGAGATCGCATCCGGCACGGGACAACACGCCACCTGGTTTGCCGCCGGTCTGCCCGGCTGGCAGTGGCAGCCCACCGACCTGCAATCAACCGCGATGGTCACCATCGCCGCCTGGATCGAACAGGCGGGCGCACGCAATGTGCTGCCGCCCATGCGGCTGGACGTGATGTGCGAACAGTGGCCCGACGAGGGCGATCTGTTTGGTGAAGCGTTCGGCGAGACCTTTGACGCCGTCTACTGCGCCAACATGCTGCACATCGCTCCCTGGGCCGCGTGTGCCGGGCTCATGCGCGGCGCGGCGCGCGTGCTGGCGCCCGGCGGTGTGCTCATCACCTACGGCCCCTACCTTGAAGACGGTGTGCCCACTTCGCCGGGCAATCTCGCGTTTGACGAGAGCCTACGCAACACCCACCCGGACTGGGGCATCCGCCACCTCGCCCAGGTGGCGCAGCAGGCGCAGGAGGTCGGGCTGCACCTGCGCGAGCGCCACGCCATGCCGGCCAACAACCTGCTGCTGGTGTGGAGCCGGGAACCAACGGACCCCGCCTGAGCTCCATCCCGCCTCTCTTGCTCGCCCGATCACCAGCCCATGCTCAACAACCTCAAAGACCTGTTCGACAACCTCGTCGCAAGCCTCACCGCGCCGGCCGGCGCCCAGCTGCCCGCCGAGCAGGAGCACACGCTGCAACTGTCCACCGCCGTGCTGCTGGTGGAGGTGATGCGGGCCGATCCCGATGTGAAGGCCAGCGAGCGCGATGCGGTCATCAACGCGCTGCGGCGCAAGTTCGCGCTGGCCGACGACGAGCTGGATCGCCTGATGGAACTGGCCCACGAGACCGCCCGCACCGCCTACGACTACCAGCGATTCACCGGCCTGATGAACGAGCGCTTCACCCAGGCGCAGAAGATCAGCGTGGTCGAAGCCATGTGGGAAGTGGCGTTCGCCGACCAGCACCTCGATGCCAACGAGCACCATGTGATCAGCAAGGTGGCGGGTCTGCTGCATGTGACGCACGGTGAATACATTGCGGCCAAACTGCACGCCCAGGCCGCTTCTGGCGGCCACTGAGGCTCGCACAACCAGCTACCGAACTTTGCCTGCGCAGCGGGGCGCATTTACGCGGCAGATACATGGAGAGCACAACATGAAGGCTCACCAACCCCCAGGAGTCACCTCCATGAAACCCCGAAATCTTGTTGTGTACGCCATCGCTGCCGCCACGCTGAGCGTCAGCTCCCTGTCCTTCGCGCAGGGTTATGGCCAGGGCGAGCGCTTTGACGCACCCAGGATGCAGCGCGTGGACGACCGTCGTGATGATCGACGTGACTTCCGCGAGGACCGCCGGGACGATCGGCGCGACTTCCGGCAGGAGCGCCGCGAAGACCGCCGCGACTACAGGCACGACCGCCGCGCCGACCACCGCGACTACCGCCATGGCGCACAACCCCGCTACTACTACCAGGCCCGGGGCCCGGAGTTCCAGCGCGGTCGCTACATCCCCTACGAATACCGCAGCCGCCAGTACGTGGTGGTGAACCCCCGGCAGCACCACCTGTACGCACCGCCGCGCGGTCAGCAGTGGGTGCAGGTGGGGGGCGACTATGTGCTGGTGGCCATCGCCACCGGCCTGATCGTCAACCTGATCCTCAACAACTGACCAAGCGCCAGACCCACGCTGCCCCAGGCGCAGCGCAACCGTGCAAGCGGGGGCGCTGCGCCTCTTTCGTGGAGCGCGTCACTGGCCTGGTCTGCGATGATCCGGTCCACCGTTCAACAACGCCGAGTCCGCCATGAAATTCCGACACCTCGCCCTGCCCCTGATCGCCTCGCTGGCCCTGCTTTCGGCCTGCTCGAAGCAAGACGCCACCGGCACCCCGACCAGCGCGGCCGACACGGCGCCGATCCCTGCCGCTCAGGCACTCGAGGTGCTGGCGGCACAAGGCAAGGGCTTCACCGCCGGCACGCTCATGAGCGCCAATGCGGTGTACGTGCTGTTCGACGCGCAATGCCCGCACTGCGGCCATTTGTGGGAGTCGTCCTTGCCGCTGCAGTCCAAGGTCAAGTTCGTCTGGCTGCCGGTGTCCTTGCTCAACGCCAAGAGCGCGCCGCAAGGTGCCGCGATCATGACGGCGGCCAACCCGGTCGAGGCCATGACGGCGCACGAAAAATCGCTGCTCGCCGGCCAGGGCGGCACGGCGGCCTCGGCCAGCATCGCACCCGAGGTGGAAGCCGCCATCAAGGCCAACACCGCACTGCTCGATCGCCTGGGCGCCACCTCGGTGCCCTTCGTGGTGGCGAAGAACCTGCGCACCGGCGCGGTGGTCACCAACGCGGGTTCGCTCGACACCGAGCCACTGGCCAAACTCCTCGGCCTCGGGCAGCCTTGAAGCCCGGTTTTGTGGCTTACCATCGCACGGTCGAGCCGCCTTCGCGGCTGTTGAATGGAGACCGCCATGGGCAAGGAACAGCGCAACGAAAAACTGTCGAAAAAGCCGAAAAAGGACACCTCCGCGCCCAAGGGCCCGGTCACGTCCGACCGGCCCATGCCGCCTGTGACGGCAGTGGCGCCGCGCGGCAAGGACAAGAACAAGTGAGCCTGGCATGAAGGCCACCTGGAACGGCGCCGTGATCGCCGAGAGCGACGACACGGTGGTGCTTGAGGGCAACCACTACTTTCCCGAGAGTTCGCTCAACCGCGACCATGTGACCTTCAGCAACCACCGCACCAGCTGCCCCTGGAAGGGCCAGGCGAGCTACTACTCGCTGCTGGTCAACGGTGAGCTCAACAGCGACGCGGCCTGGTACTACGCGGACCCCAAGCCCGAAGCCGACGAGATCCGCGGGCGTGTCGCCTTCTGGAAAGGCGTGAAGGTCGCGCCCTGACGCACCGGCATGCCGGGGTCGCAATGACCCCGGCCGGCGCTGGGCGACTGCCTTGCGCGCCCAACCCGGGGCGTATCCTGAGTGGCACAACAACCACGCCAGGAGACTCCCCATGATCCCATCCCCGCGCACCGCGCACCTCGGCCTGATGGCAGCCACCCTGCTCGTGCTGGCCGGCTGCGCCAGCCGCGACCACGCGGCCATGCACGCCATGCACCACGGCAGCTCGATGAGCACCGCGGCACCCACGGCACCAGCCCAGATCTCGGCCAGCACACCCGCGCTGTCTTCGGGCTACAAGAAGGTGGCCTCGGCACCCGAAGCCAAGGTGTATTTCATCAACCTCTACAACGGTGCGACCGTGAGCAACCCGGTGAAGCTGGTGTTTGGTCTCAGCGGCATGGGCGTGGCCCCCGCCGGCGTGGAGAAAGCCGGCACCGGCCACCACCACCTGCTGGTGGATGTGGCCGCTGTCGATGCCAATGCGCCACTGCCCGCCAACGACCAATACCGCCATTTCGGCCTGGGCCAGACCGAGGCCAGCGTGGAACTCAAACCCGGCACCCACACCTTGCAGCTGATCGTGGCCGACCAGAACCACATCCCGCACCACCCAGTGGTGATCAGCGAGCGCATCACCATCACGGTGAAGTGACGCGCGGGCGCGGCGGGTCGCTCAGGCGGCCTGCTCGCCCAGCTTCTTCAGTTTGTACAACCAGCGCCCCACGCCCTTGGCGCCCAGGTTCTCCACCGAGCCGATCAGGGTCTCGTGAATGGGCGCGAACCCCACGAAACCCAGGATGTTGCGCTCCAGCGACTTGAGGCTGTGCGCGCGAAAGTACCAGCGGTAGGCCAAGGCCGGCATGCCCATGGTGACCACCACGCGCGCCGAGCGACCGCTCAGTGCCTTGCGGCCAAACGGCTTGGCGCCCTCGGGGCTGACCGCAAATCCCGGACGCGCCACCTGCTCCAGAAATGCCTTGAGAAGTGCCGGCATGTCGCCCAGCCAGAGCGGGAAAAAGATCACCACGTGTTCGGCCCAGGCCATGCCTTCCTGCGCTGACTGCAAGTTCGGCGGCAGCGCGCCGTGGTGCCAGGCCTCCGCTGTCCTGAGCACAGGAAAGTCGAGCGTACCCAAGGCGATGCGCCGCACCTCGTGGCCAGCGGCTGTGGCGCCGTCAGCATAGGCATTGACCAGCGCGTGGTTGAGTCGGTCTGCGCTCGGGTCGGGGTGGCCGTCAATGAGAAGGATGCGGCGGGCGGGTGTCATGGCAGGCTCCATCGGTTCGGGGAGTTCCATGTTGCGGCCCGGGCACCCGGTCAGGCTTGACTCGGATCAAGCCTCACGACAGTTCAACGCCGGTCGGGCTTGCGCGGCTTGTTGGCGCGCTCTTTTTTCTTGCTCTGGCGTTCGGCGTCGGCCTGCTGGCCAGCGGCAAGCCATTGCATGAATTGCTCGGGCGTCTCCAGCGTGATGCGCCCGAGCACGCCGCTGCGGAAGTCGGCGATCAGCAGCTCGGCAGCCTTCTGCCAGTTGATGCTCCCGCCCGAGCCGATGGCGCCGCGCTTGCGCGCAATCGCCGCCATCAGCTCCTCGTCGGGCAGGCCGGCCACGGTGTCCAGGGGCAGGCCGAGCTTGTAACGCGCTTCGAGCTGCGCACCGTAAGTGGCCTTGAGCTTGGAGAGCAGCTCCAGCGCCACTTCCTGGTCGTCGTAGGCGTTGCGGCCCACCGCGCCGCTGGCGGCGAGGTTGTAGCCGCTCTCGGGCACCACGATGCGTGGCCACAGCATGCCGGGCGTGTCGAAAAGGTAGAAGTCGTCGGCCAGCGCAATGCGTTGCTCGGTGCGCGTGATGCCGGCCTCGTCGCCGGTCTTGGCCGAGCGCTTGCCCATGAAGGTGTTGATCAACGTGCTCTTGCCCACGTTGGGGATGCCGCAGATGAGCACCCGCATGGGCTTGACCATGCCGCCGCGCAGGGGCGCGAGCTCGAAGCACGACGCGATGATGGCGCGCGCTGGCGCGGTGACGCTGGCGTCGAGCGAGATGGCGCGGGTGTTGGGCTGGGCGTTGTAGTGCGCGAGCCAGAGCGCCGTGCGCTCGGGGTCGGCCATGTCCTGCTTGTTGACCACCTTGAGCGCGGGCCGCCCGGCGGTGAGCTCGGCCAGCAGCGGGTTGGCGCTGGACCCCGGCAGGCGGGCGTCGAGCATCTCGATCACCACGTCGATGTCCTTCACCCGCTCGGTGATGGCCTTGCGCGTGAGGTGCATGTGCCCGGGGAACCACTGAATGCTCATGAGGAAACGGTCTGAATGTGAGATGGGGAGCGGGGATTGTGCCTTGGTGTATTTCCCGGGGTGCGCCATCGGGGCCGCTGCCTACAATGAATTTCCCCCCAACCAACCTGCCGAGGAGCCACATGGCCATCACCGTGAAAATCGATCTGGGCTACGAATTCGACGTCAAGGCCAAGGCGGCCGAGGTGTTCGAGGTGCTCTCCGACGTGCCCGAATCGGTCAGCCATTTCCCCAAGGTCGAGAAACTCACCGACCTGGGTGGTGGTGTCTACCAGTGGGACATGGAGAAGGTCGGCACCGCGCAGGTGAACATCCAGACCATCTATGCCAGCAAATACGTGAGCGACCAGGCCAAGGGCACGGTGAAGTGGACGCCGGTCAAGGGCATCGGCAACGCGCAGGTCGGTGGCAGCTGGAAAATCGTGGACAACAAGAAGTCCACCAACGTGACCCTGGCGATTCAGGGCGAGATCGAGGTGCCGCTGCCGGGCCTCATGAAGATGGTGGTGGCGCCCGTGGTCGAGGGCGAGTTTGAAAAGCTCGTCGAAAAATACATCGACAACCTGATCAAGCGCTTTGGAGGCGAAGCTTGAAGAAGGCCATGGTGCGGTCCCACGCGAGCCTGGCGGCGGCCGCATCGAACCTGGGCGTGGTGTCGTTGTTGAAACCGTGCTGCGTGCCCGGGTACTGGTGCGCTGAGTAACGGACCCCCGCTCCCTTCAGCGCGGCCTCGTAGGTGGGCCAGGCGGCGTTGATGCGCTCGTCCACCGCGGCAAAGTGGATCAGCAAAGGCGCCTTCACTCTGGCAGCGTCTTCCACCGGTGGATGGTTGCCATAGAAGGACACAGCGGCGGCCAGACCGGGGATCTGCGTGGCCAGCATGTGGGCGACGCCGCCGCCATAGCAGAAGCCCACCACGCCCACTTGACCGTTGCTGTCGGCGCGCGCCTTGAGGGCGGCGGCGGCGGCCAGCATGTCCTCTCGGGTCTTGGCCTGGTCGAGCGTGGCAAACAACGTGCGCGCCTTGTCTTCGTCGCCGGGGTAGCCGCCCAGTGGCGAGAGCGCGTCGGGTGCAAAAGCCAGGTAGCCGTCGAGTGCGATGCGGCGCGTGATGTCCTCGATGTGCGGGTTCAGGCCCCGGTTTTCGTGGATCACCATCACACTGGGCAGCCTGCCGGTGGCGTGGGCCGGCTTGGCCACATAGGCCTTGACGGTGCCGTGGCCAGCGGGCGAGAGCACGTCCACCCGTTTGGTCTTCAGGCGCGCATCGTCCTTGGGCACCATCTGCGCCGCCGCGAAGTCAGGGCTGAGCGCGGCCAGCAGGCCCGCTGCCGTCATGCCACCCACCGCAAACTTGCTGGCGCGGTCCAGGAAACCGCGCCGGTCCAGGTCGCCGTGCACGTAGGCGTCAAACAGGATCAACAACTCTTGGTCGAAGTCGGCGGCGGTCGGTCGGGTCATCAAGGCTCCTGCGGCAAAAGGCGCAGGATAGACGTCCACCGACGCGCACAGTCGATTCACCCCCGGCGCACACGGGTTTGGATTTGTAAAGCAACGGGCTTCGCCGTTGCGTACTAGCGCATCAGACCGTCACGGCGGTGGGCTGCACCTGCGGCCGACCAAGCCGGTTGGGCGAGGTGTATTCCTGCCGGTAGATCTCGAACGGCATGGTGTCCGCCGCCTCGATGGCGCGTTGGTCTTCGATCGACTTGGCCGCCATGGCCTCGAACCGGGCCTGCTGCTTGGCGCTCCAGTCGAGCGAGAGCAGGTGCTGGTGCGTGACCAGCGACTGGGCGCGCGCAAAGCCCACGAAGGAATCGGCGTGGTGCGCGTGCATGGCCTGCAGCACGCGGGCGGAGGGCAGCATGTCGGGCGACTGCAGATGGGCCAGGGCCAGCGCCACGGCACCGGCGTGCTCATTGCCGCCAAGCGCCTCGTCCAGCGACTCGGCGATCGGCACCAGTTGCTCCATGATCTCGGCGGCCCACTGCATGAGTGGCACGGCCTGGCCTTCGCGCATGAGGTTCAGCCCCGGCTCGCGTCCGCGTGCGGCGGTGAGGTGCTGGTTGTGCGCGAGCTCGCGAATTTCGGCGGGTGTGTCGGGCGGGCTGTCGGACAACAGACAGTGCAGCAGGAACACGTCGAGGAAGCGCAGCGTGGAGGCACCAATTCCGATGGGCTCGAACGGGTTGAGGTCCATCAGGCGCACTTCGATGTATTCGACACCGCGCTCGCGCAGCGCATGCAGCGGGCGCTCACCGGGGTAGATCACGCGCTTGGGGCGGATGGTGCCGTAGAACTCGTTTTCGATCTGCAGCAGCGTGGTGGCGAGCTGGTTGTAGTCACCGCCCGGGTTGCGGATGCCCACCGCCTCGTACGCCGGCCAGGGCCGCGTGAGCGCGTCGTGCAGCGAGGCGGCATAGCCCTCCAGGCCGTTGTAGCTCACGGCCAGCGTGGCCTGGGCCTCGCTCTGGTATCCCAGGCGGCCCATGCGCAGCGAGGTGCCGTGCGGCATGTACAGCGTGCCGCCGTTGCCCAGTTTCTGCAGTTCGTGCTCGCGGCCTTCGACAAACGAGGAGCACAGCGCCGGCGAGGCGCCGAACAGGGTGAGCAACAGAAAGGCGTGGCGGCGGAAATTGCGGATGGTGGCGAAGTACTCGTCGCTGGTCACGCCGGGCAGTGACCAGTTGTAGTGGATGCCCGAGATGGTCTGCATGCGCCGGCCGTAGCGGTGGCCCAGACCCATGCGGTAAACACTTTTGGCGCGGCCCACGTTGGACGACCCGTAGCGACCCAGCGGAATGGTCTCGTCGGTGGGCAGGCCGCAGGGCATGCTGGAGGCCCACATCATTTCGTCGCCCACCTGTCCTCGCAGGCTGTGCAGGCTGCGCACGGTGTACTGGTGCACTTCGGTGAGCTCGGCCAGGCACGACTCCACCGATTCGTGCACGCCGGTGATGAGTTCGAGCTGCGACTCGCTGTAGTCGGTGGTGATGTGCGGATGCGTCAGCGCGCTGCCCAATGCGGCCGGATGCGGCGTGAGCGCCAGCTTGCCGTCGGGCTGGGCGCGCAGGCTCTCTTTTTCAAGGCCGCGGCGCATGCCGCGCAGGCGCTCACCCGTGAGGGCGTCCAGCCGGTGATTCAGAGAGGTCATACAGGGGTCGTGTTACAAGTCCGGGGGCGGAAGTTAACACGGCTGCGCCATTTCTGCTGGCGCCGCCAGGATCGGCTCTGTGGTAGGCAAGGACGGGCTTTGTGCCTGCCGCAACCAGGCCTCGATGTGTGCCGGTTCGTGCAGCAGGCGCAGATCGTCATAGGCCTGCTGCGCCTGCGGGTAACGCTTGCGAAGGTAGTTGAGCCACTGCTTGAGACGCCCGGCGCGGTGGCGGCGCTCCACGCGTGCGCTCACTTGCTGCCAGAACAGCTGCAAGAGCGGGGGCAGTACCTCCCAGGCCACACCGCCCTGCCCCTTGATGGCCAGCGCCAGGCCGGGGTCGGTGACCATGCCACGCCCGATCATGAGGTGTTCGCAGCCGGTCACCTCGCGGCAACGCAGCGCGTCGGCCACGTTCCATATCTCGCCGTTGGCGATCACCGGCAGCCGCAGGTGGGGCGGAAGCGACTGGCGCACTTCGGCCAGCCGGTCCCAGTAAGCGGGAGGCCGGTAGCCGTGGGCCTTGGTGCGGGCGTGGATCACGAGTTCGTCGGCACCGGCTTCGGCGATGGCGTGCGCACACTCCTCGGCGCGGACATCGTCGTTGAAACCCAGGCGCATCTTGGCAGACACAGGCACATGTGCCGGCACGGCGCGGCGCACGGCCGCCACGATGCGGCCGATGAGTTCGGGCTCGTCGAGCAGCACGGCGCCGCCCCGGCTCTGGTTCACGGTTTTGGCGGGGCAGCCGAAGTTCAGGTCGATGCCGTGCGGCCCCAGCCCGGCGAGGCGCTCGGCGTTGTCGGCCAGGCAGCCCGGGTCGGAGCCGAGGAGCTGTGCGCGCACCGGCACGCCCGCGCGGGTGCGTCCACCGTTGAGCAGTTCGGGCACCACGCGCACGAACACGCGCTCGGGCAGGAGCATGTCGGTGACGCGGATGAATTCGCTCACGCAGCGGTCGATGCCACCGGTGCGCGTGAGCACATCGCGCAGGGTGGCGTCGAGCAAACCTTCCATGGGGGCCAACAACAGCATGGGGGTATTGTCCTTTGCCGGGACAATGTGTTGCATGACGTGCTTTTTTCTCCGGCGGGTCCGGTCATCGGCGACCTCGTTGGTGTACGGGTGGTTGCCTGCCTGCATCGCTTCAGGCTCGCGGGCGCATGGCGCTCTGCGCAGCGGCATCAAGAAGGAGGCGGCACCCGCCGCCGGGGGACAGCTGCGGAGCAGAGCGCCATGCGTCCGCGAGCCCGCGAGGTGGATGTGAACCATCTCCAAACTGTCCACGAAGACGACCACCTCCTCGTCCTCGACAAACCAGCAGGCTTGCTGGCCGTCCCCGGCAGAGGCCCCGACAAACAAGACTGCCTGAGCGCAAGGGCTCGAACACGATGGCCCGACGCCCTCGTGGTCCACCGGCTCGACATGGCCACCTCCGGCCTCGTGGTCATGGCACGCGGCATCGAAGCCCAGCGCACCCTCAGCCTCGCGTTTGAAGAACGCCGCGTGCACAAACGCTACACCGCCGTGGTGGCCGGTGAACTCAGCAACCCACAAGCCGACAACGGCTGGAACACCATCAGCCTGCCCCTCATGGCCGACTGGCTCAACCGGCCCCTGCAAAAAGTGGATCACGACCAGGGCAAGCCCAGCACCACCCGCTGGCGCATCGCTCCAGGCAACACAGCCCCCGGCACCACCCGACTCGAACTCGAACCCGTGACCGGCCGCACCCACCAGCTGCGCGTGCACCTGCAAGCCCTTGGACACCCCATGGTGGGCGATGCGCTGTACGCTGCCACCTACCAACAAGGCATGGCCGACCGCCTGCTGCTGCACGCCCACTGGCTGTCGCTGCCACACCCACTGCATGGCCAGCCCCTGGAATTCCACAGCCCCTGCCCTTTCTGAACACACCATGACGCCACAACACCTCACCATCCTCACCGGCGCCTCGCGCGGCATGGGCCTGGCCATGGCCCGCCAGCTGCTCGGCCCCACGCGCCACCTGCTGTGCATCTCGCGCCAGGTCAACGACGGGCTGACCGCAGAGGCCAAGAGCCTGGGCGCCCCGCTCACGCAATGGTCGCAAGACCTCGCAGACACCACTGCCGCGGCCAACCGGCTGCAGGCCTTTCTGGAAAGCCAGCCCGCCAGCACCTGGGCCAGCGCCACGCTGATCAACAACGCCGGCGTGATCCCTCGCATCGGGCCGCTGGACCAGTGCCCGCCCGACGATCTGGCCAACGCGCTGCGTGTGGGCCTGGAAGCCCCCATGCAGCTGACTGCGGCCTTCCTGCGCGCCACCACCGCCTGGGTGGGGGCTGGCTGGCGCGGGCCGCGCAAGGTGCTCAACATCTCCTCGGGCCTGGGGCGCAGCGCCATGGCCGCGCAAGCGCCCTACTGCGCCGCCAAGGCCGGCATGGACCACTTCACCCGCTGCAGCGCGCTCGATGAAGCGCAGCGCGAGCACGGCGCCCGCCTGGTGTCGCTGGCACCCGGTGTGATCGACACCGACATGCAGGTGCAGCTGCGCGCGGGCGACCCGGCGGCTTTTCCCGACCGCAGCCGCTTCGTGGAACTCCAGCGCCAGGGCCAGCTCACACCACCGCTTGAAGCCGCTGCCCGCGTGCTCGCGTTTCTGGAGCGCGCCGATTTCGGCGAGCAGCCGGTGGCCGATGTGCGTGGCTGAGTCCTTGTTCAACCGGAACACCCCATGAACCGACGCGAATTTGCCCTCACCGCCACCCTCGGCCTGGGCGGCATCGCACTGCCCGCCCGTGCCCAGACCCCGGGCTTCTGGGACCTGCTGCGCGAAGGCGGCTGCGTGGTGCTCATGCGCCACGCGCAAACCGACCCCGGCGTGGGCGACCCGCCCAACTTCAAACCCGGTGAATGCAGCACCCAACGCAACCTGAGCGAAGCCGGGCGCGAACAAGCGCGGCGCGTGGGCGCGGCCTTCGCGCGCGAACGTGTGAAGCTCGACCAGGTGCGCTCCAGCGCCTGGTGCCGCTGCGTAGACACCGCCATGCTCGCTTTCAAGCAGAACACCGTGTGGCCACCGATCAACTCGTTTTTTGGTGCGGGTGGGCAGGACGAACAGACCCGCGCCGTGCTGGCCGCCGTGCAGGGCTGGCAGCCACCGCGCAACCTGATGCTGGTGACGCACCAGGTCAACGTCTCCGCCCTCACCGGCGAGTTTCTGGCCATGGGCGAGGTCGTCGTGACACGACCCGGTGCGCAGGGCAACGACGCCACCCGCCTGCGCGTGCTCGCCCGCCAGACGTTCTGACACAGGTCAATTCCGGGACAGATTCGGGGACTACGATAGCGGTCACCCCCAAACCAGGAGACATCCCATGAGCAGAGAAGTTGTTGTCGTCAGCGCCGTGCGCACCGCCATTGGCACCTTTGGCGGCAGCCTGAAAGACCAGGCCCCCACCGAACTCGGCGCGCTCGTGGTGCGCGAGTCGCTCGCGCGCGCTGGCGTGGACGGCAAGGACGTGGGCCATGTGGTGTTCGGCCACGTGGTCAACACCGAACCCAAGGACATGTACCTCTCGCGCGTGGCCGCGATCAACGGCGGCTGCGCCGAGGGCACGCCCGCGTTCAACGTCAACCGCCTGTGCGGCTCGGGCCTGCAGGCCATCGTCTCGGCGTCGCAAAGCATCCTGCTGGGCGACACCGACGTGGCCATCGGTGGCGGTGCGGAAAACATGAGCCGCGCGCCGTTCGCCAGCCTCAACATGCGCTGGGGCGCACGCATGGGCGACACCAAGATGGTCGACATGATGGTCGGCGCGCTGCACGACCCCTTTCACACCATCCACATGGGTGTGACGGCCGAGAACATCGCCGCCAAATGGGGCATCAGCCGCGAAGACCAGGACAAGCTCGCGGTGGAGAGCCACAACCGCGCGCAACGCGCCACTGCAGAAGGCCGCTTCAGGGACCAGATCGTGCCGGTGGTGCTCAAGAGCAAGAAGGGCGACGTGGCTTGGGCGACCGACGAACACTTCCGCCCCGACTGCACGCTGGACGACATGGCCAAGCTCAAGCCGGTGTTCCTGAAAGAGAACGGCACCGTGACCGCCGGCAACGCCTCGGGCCTGAACGACGCGGCCGCGGCCGTGGTGCTGATGGAAGCCGGTGTGGCCAAGGCGCGTGGCGCCAAGCCCCTGGCGCGCCTGGTGGCCTACGCGCACGCCGGCGTGGATCCCAAGTACATGGGCATCGGCCCCGTGCCGGCCACGAAGATCGCGCTGGAGAAGGCCGGCCTCACGGTGAAAGACCTGGACGTGATCGAGGCCAACGAAGCCTTTGCCGCGCAGGCCTGCGCTGTCACGCGCGACCTCGGCCTGGACCCGGCCAAGGTCAACCCCAACGGCTCGGGCATCTCGCTGGGCCACCCCATCGGCGCCACTGGCGCGCTGATCACGGTCAAGGCCATCCACGAACTGCACCGCGTGCAGGGCCGCTACGCGCTGGTGACCATGTGCATCGGTGGCGGCCAGGGAATTGCGGCCATTTTTGAGCGCATCTGAAGGCCGGGCGGCAGAATGACCGCCATGCCCTATCACGCCCCCGCCCCGCTCAAACCCTGGGCGCCCGCCCTGGCCGAACTCGAACGCGGCCTGCTGCAGCGCGATGTGGCCGCGCGCGCGCTGCTGCTGGCCGCACTCGCCGGTGAACACGTGCTGCTGCTCGGCCCACCGGGCACGGCCAAGAGTGAACTCGCGCGCCGGTTGCAGCGCCTGCTGCCCGGGGCGCACTATTTCGAGCGCCTGCTCACCCGCTTCACCGTGCCCGAAGAACTCTTCGGCCCACTCTCGCTGCGCGCGCTGGAAGACGACCGCTACGAGCGCCTGACCGAGGGCTACCTGCCCAGTGCGGAGGTGGCCTTTCTCGACGAGGTGTTCAAGGCCAACTCGGCCATCCTCAACACCCTGCTGGGCCTGCTGCACGAACGCCAGTTCGACAACGGCAGCCAGCGCCTGCCGACTCCGCTGGTGTGCCTGGTGGGCGCCAGCAACGAGCAGCCGCAGGACGACAGCCTGCTCGCCTTCTACGACCGGTTCCTGCTGCGCGTGCCGGTGCAGCCGGTGGACGACGCGCACTTTGCCGCGCTGCTGCAGACCAGTGTTGCCAGCCCAGCCGCACCACCTTCCGAAGCACTCATCGACCACCGCAGGCTCGATGCCCTGCGCGACCAGGCACCCCACACCGCGCTGGGCGAGACCGTGCTCGCGCTGCTGCTGCAGGCCCGCCATCACGCCATCCACACGGGTCAGGCGGTGTCCGACCGCCGCTGGCGCCAGCTGGTGGAGCTGCTGAAACTGCAAGCCTGCAGCCGAGGTGTGGACGAGGTCGGCGTGTGGGACCTGTGGCTGCTGCCCTGCGTGCTGGCCGCCGACCCTTCGCACATGCCGGGCTGGACCGACTTCTTCATGCACCGCGTGGCGCAATCGGAGCCGCTGCCGCTGGACGGTCTGGAGCGCGCTGTCACCGCGTTCGAGCAGCAGCTCGACATCGAGCGCCGCGCGCCCGCCGATGCACAGGACGACAGTGCCGGCAAGGTGGCCCTTGCCAAGTCGATCGCCGGGCCCACCGCTGGTGAAAGCGAGATGGTGCGCCTGACCAGCGAGCGCGCACAACGGCGCTACAGCCCCGTGCACATCGAGGCGCGCTTGAGCCAGACCGACGAATTGCTCACCCGCCTGAGCGGCCTGCACGCCGAGCTGCTGGACATCGCCCAGGCGGTGCTGGGTGCCGCGCGCTCACACGACTGGCTGCCGCCGTCCTGGCTGGCGCAGATCGAAACGGTGCACCTGGAACGTTGCGCAGCGGTGGCGGCGCTGCTGGCGCAACTGCAGACCACACGCGCCGGTTTCGCGGATCTGCCGGTGGACGAGGCGCTGGAGGGTCGACCCGCGCCGGTGAGCTGGGAATCCCCGTGAGGGCTTCGACAGGCTCCGCACCCTACCACCACCTCGACGCCCTCCCCCGCGAACTCTGGCGCTGGGCCGTGGTGTGCAGCAGCGGCCAGCCTGCCGCGCGCCTGCCCCACATGGCGCGGTGGATGGAGGCTCTCCTGGCGGGCGCGCTGCCAGACACCACGGAGGATTTCGGCGACGCCGCCGCCACGCAGGCCCTGCGTCCCCTGTTGGTCGAACTGGAGCTGCTCACCCTCACGCAAGGCAGCGCACCGCTCACGCGCCAGGTGATGCAAAGCCTGTTGTGGCACCTGGACAGCCTGATCGACCGACCGGCCGACGAGCCGCGCGCACAAACGATCGCGCGCATGCGCAACGAATTCCGCGACAGCTGGGACGTGCAGCGCCAGGGTTGGGACGAAGTGCTCTCGCTGTTGCAGTCGCTGGGCGATCTGGCGCACCTGCGCTGGGACGATTTGCAAGGCCACCTGAACCGGCGCGAATGGGGCGAGGCCAGGCGCATCGGCGAGTTGCTGCAGCGCCTGCCCCAGCTCGCACGCTTCATCGACGGCGTGGGCCGGCGCGAACACGCGCAGCACCCGCCCGCCCTCACCACGCAACCCGATGCGCGTGATCAGATGCCCGCGGCACGCCACCCGGCCGACGAAGAAGAGCGCCGCCCGGAACCCACCGCGGTGGACGGCGTGCGCCGCTCTCGCACGCTCGCACGCATGACCGGTGGCGAAAGCCTCAACCTCACCCACCCGGTGCTGCGCCGGTTGTGGCGCGCGCGCTTCGCCGAGGCCCAGTTGCTCACCTACGACGACCGGGCGCGCGAACAGTCGCAACGCCCGTTGCCGCAGCCCGAGCTGCAATCCCGCCGCCACCACCCCACCCATGCAGGGCGCGGCCCCCTCATCGTGTGCCTGGACACCTCGGGTTCGATGCGCGGCGCACCGGAGAACGTGGCCAAGGCCTGTGTGTTGCAAGCCCTGCGCAGCGCGCACGCGGGCCGCCGCGCCTGCCGCCTGCTCGCATTTGGCGGACCCGGCGAGCTGCTGGAGCGCGACATGGCGATGGACGCCGAGGGCTTGTCGCACCTGCTCGACCTCATGGGCCAGAGCTTCGATGGCGGCACCGATGTGCAGACACCGATGGAACGTGCTGTTGCGCTGGTGCAGACCACCGAGTGGCATGAAGCGGACCTGCTCATCGTGAGCGACGGCGAGTTCGGCGTGACCCACCAGAC
Organism: Hydrogenophaga sp. PBL-H3; assembly: GCF_010104355.1. NCBI lineage: Bacteria > Pseudomonadati > Pseudomonadota > Betaproteobacteria > Burkholderiales > Comamonadaceae > Hydrogenophaga > Hydrogenophaga sp. PBL-H3. Next base: position 1,512,736 of record NZ_CP044972.1, on the reverse strand, counting down.
CCTGGCGCAGCTGCGCGACGCCAAGCAGCGGCTGGCCCTGCGCGTGCACGGCATCCTGATCGGCGATCGTGAGACCGTGGGCCTGGCCGAGGTCTGCGACCAACTGCACTGGGTGCGTGAATGGCGCCGCTACGGCAGTGGCGCCACGGTGGTGGGCGACGGCTTCTCGCCGGTGCACAGCCGCAGCCTCACGGCCCTGTATTTCCCCAACGCAATCCGGCGCTGACACCCGCAGGCGCCCAGTGCTCCGAGCGGCCTGGTGTCAAACGCCTACGGCCTGCACCGGCTGGCCCTCCAGCGCAGGACTGTGGAACCCTTGCAAGCCACGTCCTGCAGGGAGTCCTCGTGCGCAGCCTTCGGTTCTTCTCACACACACGCGTCGTGCTGACGGCATGGCTCGTGCTGGCCAGCGGCCTCGCCCTCGCCCACCCACTGCACAACGTCGTGCCGCGGTTGGCCGACGACCCGCGCAGCGCACGACCACCGAACGCCCTGTACCTCAACAACCGCCACATCGTCACCTTTGAAGCCACCCTGCTCGGCGACTCGCCCACCGATCGGGTGCAACTCGCGCAGGCTGCGCTGGCATCTGCCCTGCAGAGCGCCGCTGCGCCCACAGTGACCCACAGCGCCGTACTCGACTCGGTGCGCTATGAGGTCAATGGCCGCACGGTGTTCTTCATGGTGGCAGCCGACGCGGGCACGCCCCGGCCCGAGGCCGCCCTGGCACCCGCCTCAAGCGAGGTGTTGCAACGGCTGGAAAAAGCGGTGACGGAAGCGACCGAGTTGCGCGACCACCTGCGCATCGCTTCCGACGCCGCGGTCTGCCTCGCTGCCAGCCTGGCGGCATGGCTGCTGGTGCGCTGGGCCTTCCTGATCCGCCAGCACATCGGCGAGCGGGTTCACGCGGCCCTGGGCAGCCCTGGCTCGGCCGGCACCGCCACCCGTCTGGCCGCCACCTTCTCCGACCACGCGCATGCCGCCTGCCGGCTGGTCATCAACGCCGCTGTCTGGACGATCGTGCTGCTGATCGCGGACACCTGGATCAGCTTCGTGCTGCTGCGCTTCGCCTGGACCCGGCCATGGGGTGAGTTGTCCTCCCACTGGTTGACTGAGGTGCTGTGCCATTTCGCCAGCGCCACGGCCGCCGCTGTGCCCGGCATGGTGGTGGCGGGCCTCATCTTCGCCATTGCACGCATGGTGTCAAAGGCCAACGCGGCCTTCATGCGGCGGGTGGAAAGCGGCGACATCACACTGACCTGGCTCGACGCACACACCGCCTTGCCGACCCGGCGCCTGCGCGATGTGGTGCTCTGGCTGTTCGCCATGGCGATGGCCTACCCCTATCTGCCGGGCGCCGAGACCGAAGCGTTCAAGGCGCTTTCGGTCATGGCGGGCCTCATGCTGTCGCTGGGCGCTTCCAGCGCCGTGGGGCAGGCGCTCTCGGGCCTGAGCCTGATGTATTCGCGCTCGCTGCGCGTGGGCCAGCACGTGAATATTGGCGACACCGACGGCACGGTGGTCGCGCTGGGCATGTTCACCACAAGATTGCGCACCGCTGCCGGCGAAGAGGTGTGTCTGCCCAACAAGATGATTTTCGGCATGCCGATCCGTCACCTGCCGGCTCCGCCCGGTGCGTCCCCGTAGGCGCGGGAGCCGGGTCAGTTGCCCTGAAAGCCGCCGGCGCGGCAGGTCACCACCAGGGTGTCGCGCCAGCCCAGCGCGTCGCCCTCCAGGGGCTGGATGGGCGTGCTCTCGTGGATCACGCGCGCGTCGTCCAGCAGCAGCAGCGACCACGGCTCGCGCAGCGTGAAACGCTGGCCGCCCGGGCCGTTGGCCTCGAACACCCGGCTCTCGCCGCCCTTGATGCCGTGGCGGCCCACCATGAACACGGCCACCAGGTCCACGCCGTCGCGGTGCGCCCCCTCGGGCGTGGGCCGGCCGATGCCGTCGGTGGTGTCGATGCGAAACGGGTGCGCCTCCACAAACCAGGGCTGTGCACCGCGCAGTGCGCTGGCCGCCTCGCCCAGGCGGACCAGCAGGCGGCTCCAGACCGGCTGCCCGACCACCGCCGGCTCCATGGGCTCGAACCAGCGCTGCATGCCGCCATGCAAGGCGTTGTATTCCAGCGGCTGCCAATGCGCCCGGTGCGGCGACTGCTGCACCTGCCCACCGTCCACCACAAAGCAGCTGTGGCGCCGGCTGCGGTAGCGCCCGCCGTCCTTCAGGTAGGCGTCGGCCGGCAGGTGGTCCCAGCCAGCGTGAAGGGCCTGCAGTTCGTCCGCGCGGGCGGGCAACCAGTCGGCCACGCTGGCCGCGCTGAGCAGCGCGAATCCTGTCGTCCGGAGGGCGGTTTCGAACTGGTGAAGGGGGACGTAAGGGGGCTGGAATTCGCTGGTCATGAGCGGCAGTTTACCGGCCGCCACCGACGCGTCGGCCCGGCATGAAGCCGTTTCATGCGCTGGATCAAGGCCCCGCCAGCGAGCCGGGTGCAAGCTGCGCGCAGGCCAGTGCGGAACTGGCGATGGAGACCACGATGCAAGCATTGAACTGGACACCGGCGCTGTGGCTGGACTTCGAACCCATGGACGCGATGAACCGCGATTTCATGGCGCTGCTGGGCCGCGCCCAGGAAGCCTCCGACGACACCCTGGTGGCGGCCTGGCAGGCGCTGGTGGCCCACGCGGCCCGGCATTTCGGCACCGAAGACACCTGGATGCAGCAAGAGGCCTTTGCCACCGCCGAGCAGCACACCTTGGAGCACCGCGTGGTGCTCAACCTGCTGCGCGAGGGCCTGGTCCAGGCGCAAGGCGGTGACCAGGCACCCGTTCGGCAGATGGCCGCAGAGCTGGGCGCCTGGTTCAGCCGGCACACGCAGTCGCTGGACGCAGCCCTGGCCTTGCACATGCGCCGCGCCACCCCGTCTCGTGCGGCAACGGACTGAGCCCCGGGAGGTGGTCAAATCGGCAGCCACAGAGGAGAGCACCATGAGCGAGGACATGCCCACCGCCGAGAGTCCGCCCGAGCCGCCGCGCCCACCGTCGGTGTTCGACCTGCGCGTGGCCGACCTGCGCGCCGGTGATCCGCTGCAATGGCTGCGCCTGGGCTGGGCCGACTTCGTGCGCTGCCCGCGCATCGGCCTCTTCTACGGCCTGTGCTTTTTTCTCATGGGCCATGCGCTGCTGGCGGTCTTTCGCGCCGCGCCGGCCTATGTGCTGGCCTTGAGCGCAGGCTTCCTGCTGATGGGCCCGTTTCTTTGCCTGGGCCTGTATGACGCCAGCCGCGCGCTGCAGAGCGGCCAGCGTCCTTCACTGCGGGCATCGCTGCTGGCCTGGCGGCCGACGCAGGGCACCATGGCGATCTTCGCGGGTGTGCTCCTGATCCTGGAGATGCTGTGGGGCCGCGCCTCGCTGGTGGTGTTCGCCGTCACCTTCAACACCATGCCATCCACGGCCAACCTGCTGGCGCAACTGCTCAACCCGGAGAACCTGTCGTTCCTGGTCACCTACACGGTGGTGGGGGGCGCGTTTGCGGGCCTGATTTTCGTCACCAGCGTGATCTCGATACCGATGATCCTGGACCGACAGGTGGACGCCATCTCGGCCGGCCTGACCAGCATCCGTGCCTGCCTGCAGAACCCGGGCGTGATGCTGCAGTGGGGCGCGCTGATCACGCTGCTGGTGGGCCTGGCCATGCTGCCGCTGTTCCTGGGCCTGTTCGTGGTGGGGCCGGTGCTGGGCCACGCCACCTGGCACGCCTACCAGGGCACGGTGAACGATCCAGCCTGAGCGGTCAGCGGCGAGGCGGTGTGTCGCCGCGCAGGCCGCTGCCGCGCCGCCCCGGGCGTTTGCCCAGCAAGGCCGGTTCGATGGTGTCTTCAAACAGCGGCCACAGCGCCTGGACGCTGTCCAGCGCGGCCTCTTCCCCCATGGAGCGGCACAGGCGCTGGTGCAGCTCGACCCGCATGAACCAGAGGCTTTTGGGGTCCACCGCCACCAGCAGGCGGTGGCGCAGTCGCTCGTCTTCCCAACTGGTGTCGTTGGGCAGCAGGTCCAGCATGGCGCGGCGGATGCGGGACAACGATGCTGGATCGTGGTGGAACGGATCGCTCACAAGGCGCTGGGTGACGGTGTCCAGGATGGTGGTGAAGATGCGCATCGGTCAGCAATCGTTTTTGTTTGAGCCATGAACCCACACAACGCAACCGGGGAGGGTATTCCCCCGTCGCCGCCCTGCTTTGTAACACGCCGTCACGGCATGTATCAACGGTTCACGTTGACCACCAGCCGCCCGCGCACCCGTCCGGCCAGGATGTCGCCGCCAGCGGCGATGGCGTCACCCAGGCCGATCTCCTTCGTGATCGAGGCCAGTTGCTCCCGGTTCAAGGTCTTGGCGAGTGCGTCCCAGGCGGCCACGCGCCGGGCCATGGGTGCCATCACGCTGTCGATGCCATGGAGCGTGACGCCGCGCAGGATGAAGGGCGCCACGCTGGCCGGCAGGTCCATGCCCTGGGCCAGGCCGCAGGCCGCCACCGCGCCGCCGTAGCGCGTGCTGGCGCAGGCATTGGCCAGGGTGTGGCTGCCCACCGAATCGACCACGCCGATCCAGCGCTCTTTCTGCAGCGGCTTGCCCGGTGCGCTGAGCTCCTGGCGGTCGATCACGCTGGCCGCACCGAGCGACTTCAGGTATTGCGCTTCCTGCGGCCGGCCGGTGGACGCGACCACCGTGTGACCCAGACCAGCGAGCAGCGAAATCGCCACCCCGCCCACGCCGCCGCCGGCACCGGTCACCAGCACCTCGCCGCTGCCGGGCTGCACGCCCGCGTCGGCCCAGTGCCGCTGCAGCGCCATCACGCACAGCATGGCGGTGTAGCCCGCAGTGCCCACGGCCATGGCGTCGCGCTCGCTCAGGGTGTCGGGCAGAGCCACCAGCCAGTCGCCCTTGACGCGCGCCATCTGCGCCAGCCCGCCCCAGTGCGATTCACCCACGCCGAAGCCGTTGAGCAGCACGCGGTCGCCGGCTTTCCAGCGGGGGTGGTCGCTCTGCGTCACCGAGCCCGCGAAGTCGATGCCGGGCACCATGGGAAAGCTGCGCACCACCGGTGACTTGCCGGTGATGGCCAGGCCGTCCTTGTAGTTCACGGTGGAGTAGTCCACACGCACCGTCACTTCGCCCGTGGCGGGCAGTTGTGCCTCGTCGAGTTCGGTGAGATCGCAGCGGTAGCCGGACTCGGGTTTGGTGATCACGAGAGCGTTGAACGGCATGGTCTGTCTCCTATCGGATGGGGGTGTCGGGGATGGGGGTGTCGGGGCTGGTGTGTGGGGCGTTCTCGCGCCACAGGCGCGCGAGCAGCCACCAGCCGATCAGGGTGTTGGAGAGCGCGAGCAGACCGACGATCAGGCGCAGACCCATGGGCGGGTCTGTCAGGTGGATGAACCCGACCATGAAGGACGACAGGGCGTTGAACCCCAGCATGAGCCAGAACAGGCCCTGGCGAGGCTGCCACAGGCGGCGGAAGGCTTCGGTCAATGACGGCATGCCGCCATTGTGCCGGCGCCGGCCCACCTCCGGTGCTCAGGCGCCCCGGGCCGGCGCGCCGGACTCCCACCCGCCACCGATCGCGCGGATGAGCCGCACCGTGGCCTGCTGCCGGGCGGCCTCCACGCGCTGCGCCTGCCGCCGGTTGACCAGCTCGTTGCGGCGCGCGTCGAGCAACTCCAGCTGGCTGACCAGCCCGTTGCGGTAGCGCGTTTCAGAGATCGCGCTGGCGCGCTGCGCGGCACTGACCGCGCGGCCCTGGGCTTGCGACTGGTCCTGCAGCCAACGCAGGGCGGACAGCTGGTCTTCGACCTCGCGAAAGGCGTTCAGCACCTGGCCCCGGTAACTCGCGGCGGCGGCGTCCAGCTGCGCCTGTGCGCCCTGCACGCCGGCCTCACGCCGGCCGCCATCGAACAGCGGCACGGACATCAGCGCGCCGATGCCCCAGGCGCGGGCCGACCACTTGAAGAGATCGCCGATGTCGGGCGACGCATAACCCGCGGCTGCGGTGAGCGAGACACTGGGAAACCAGGCCGCCTGGGCCACACCCACGCGGGCCTGCGCGGCCAGCAGCGAAGCCTGCGCCGCGGCCACGTCGGGTCGGCGCGCGAGCACCGTGCCCGGCACGTCGGCCGGGATCACCGGCAGCGCGCGGTCGCCGTTCGTGGCGGCGAGCGCGAAGCCCGAGGCGGGCTCGCCCACCAGCACGGCCAGCGCGTGTTCCAGCTCGGCACGGCCGCGGTTGAGCGCGAACACCTCGGCCTCGGTGGCGGCGAGTTCGGTCTGGATGCGGATCACGTCGAGCTCGGCCACGTCGCCGGCCTCGAAGCGGCGCTGCGTGAGGCGCAGCGTGTCGCCGTAGGCGGTGGCGGTGTCCTGCACCAGCGTGCGTTCCGTGTCCACGGCGCGCAGCGCCAGGTAGGTCTGGGCCACCTCGGCCTGCACCAGCAGGCGCGTGCTCTGCAGCAGGGCTTCGCGCGATTGCGCGTCCAGCTCGGCCGCGTCGCGCACGCGCCCCAGGCGGCCGAACAGGTCCACCTCATACGAGAGGTTCACGCCGGCTTCGAGCAGCGTGGCCGGTGTGGCGCCGCTGGCGGTGTTGGCCCCGGCGCCACGGGAGGCGCCGGCCCCCACGCCGATCTGCAGTGCGCGGTCGGCCTGGGCGCCGCGCACCAGCGAGCGCGCCTGCGCCAGGCGGGCCGCCGCTTCCTGGATGTCGGTGTTGTTCGCACCGGCGCGCTCGGCCAGGTCGTCGAGCACCGGATCGTTGAATGCCTTCCACCAGGTGCCTCGGCTCTGGGCCTCGGCGGGCTGGGCGATGGTCCAGTGCTCGTTCTGGCGCTGCTGTTCCTTGAATTGCGGTGGCGTGTCTGCGGCCGTCGGCAGCGGCGGCAGCGCGGTGGCACAGCCCGCCAGGAAGAGCGCGGCAGCCAGCGGCAACAGGTGATGGAGCTTGTTCATGGTGTGCATCGTCTGTGTCTTCTTCAATGGGTCAGGGGAGCGGCGGGCACGGCGCGCGCGCTGCCGCCACCGCCGGAGGCGAAGCCCTCGAAGTGGGGGATTTCGCCATGCTGGCGCAGTGGGCGGTTGCCCGCCAGGCGGCGCAGCAGCACGTAGAACACCGGCGTGAGGAACAGGCCGAAGGCGGTGACGCCGATCATTCCGGCGAACACGGCCACACCCATGGCCGAGCGCATCTCGGCGCCCGCGCCAGTGGCCAGCACCAGCGGCAGCACGCCCATCACAAAAGCCAGCGAGGTCATGAGGATGGGGCGCAGCCGCAAGCGGCTGGCTTCGATCGCGGCCTGCACCGGCGACCTGCCCGCAAACTCCAGCTCGCGCGCGAACTCCACGATCAGGATCGCGTTCTTCGCCGAGAGCCCCACCAACACGATCAGCCCGATCTGCGTGAACACGTTGTTGTCGCCCCCGTCCAGCCACACGCCGGTCATGGCGGCAAGCAGGCCCATGGGCACGATCAGGATGATGGACAGCGGCAGCGTGAGGCTTTCGTACTGCGCGGCCAGCACCAGGAACACCAGCAGGATCGCGAGCGGGAACACCCACAGCGCGGAGTTGCCGGCCAGGATTTCCTGGTAGGTGAGCTCGGTCCATTCGAAGCCGATGCCTTGGGGCAGCGTCTCGGCGGCGATGCGCTCGATCGCGTCCTGCGCCTGGCCCGACGAGAAGCCGGGCGCGGGGCCGCCGTTGATGTCGGCCGAGAGGTAGCCGTTGTAGCGCATGGCGCGCTCCGGGCCGAAGCTGGAGTTCACCTTCATCAGCGCCGACAGCGGCACCATCTCGCCCGAGTTCGAACGCACCTTGAGCAGGCCCACGTCTTCGGCGCGCGCGCGGTAGGGCGCATCGGCCTGGGCGCGCACGCTGTAGGTGCGGCCGAACTGGTTGAAGTCGTTCACGTACAGGCTGCCGAGGTAGATCTGCATGGTGTCGAAGATGTCCGTGACCGGCACGCCGAGCTGGCGCGCCTTGGTGCGGTCGATGTCGGCGTAGAGCTGCGGCACGTTGACCTGCCAGCTCGTGAACATGCCGGCGAGCTCGGGCGTCTGGTAAGCCTTGGCCATGAAGGCTTTCACCGCCGCGTCCATCGCCTCATAGCCCAGCGAGGCCTTGTCTTCCAGCTGCAGCTTGAAGCCACCCGTGGTGCCCAGGCCCGCCACCGGTGGTGGCGGGAACATCACGATGAAGGCGTCCTGGATGCTGCCGTAGGCCTGGTTCAGCTGACCCGCCACAGCACCACCGCTCTGGTCGGCGCGCTGGCGCTCGGCAAAGGGCTTGAGCGTGGCGAACACGATGCCGGAGTTCGAGCTGTTGGTGAAGCCGTTGATCGACAACCCGGGGAAGGCGATCGCGTCTTCCACGTTCGGGTTCTGCTTGGTGATCTCGCCCATGCGCTGGATCACGTCTTCGGTGCGGTCGAGCGTGGCGCCGTCGGGCAGCTGCGCAAAGCCGATCAGGTACTGCTTGTCCTGCGCGGGCACGAAGCCGCTGGGCACCGCCTTGAACAGGCCGAAGGTCACGCCCACCAGCGCGAGGTAGATCACCATCATCAGCGCCTTGCGCGAGATGACGCGCCGCACGCCGCCGCTGTAGGCCTCGGAGCCACGGTTGAAGAGGCGGTTGAAGCCGCGAAACAGCGGGCCGAAGACGCGATCCATGCCGCGCGTGAGCGCGTCCTTGGGAGCGTTGTGACCGCGCAGCAGCAGGGCAGCGAGCGCGGGCGAGAGCGTGAGCGAGTTGATGGCCGAGATCACGGTGGAGATCGCGATGGTCACTGCGAACTGCTTGTAGAACTGGCCGGTGAGGCCGCTGATGAAAGCCAGCGGCACGAACACCGCGACCAGCACCAGCGCGATCGCGATGATGGGCCCCGACACTTCCTTCATCGCGCGGTAGGTGGCGTCGCGCGGCGAGAGCCCCGCCTCGATGTTGCGTTCCACGTTCTCCACCACCACGATGGCGTCGTCCACCACGATGCCGATCGCCAGCACCAGGCCGAACAGCGAGAGCGCGTTGATCGAGAAGCCCAGCAAATGCAGCACCGCGAAGGTGCCCACCACCGACACCGGCACCGCCAGCAGCGGAATGATGGAGGCGCGCCATGTCTGCAGGAACACGATCACCACCAGCACCACCAGCGCAATGGCTTCGAGCAGCGTGGTGATCACGGACTTGATCGAGGCACGCACGAACTGCGTGGGGTCGTAGGCGATGCGGAATTCCACGCCCTCGGGCATGTTCTTCTGCAGCTCGGCCATGGTGGCGCGCACCTGGGCCGAGATGTCGAGCGCGTTGGAGCCTGGTGCCTGGAACACGCCCATGCCCACAGCGGGCTTGTTGTTGAGCAGCGAGCGCAGCGAATAGTCGGCTGCGCCCATCTCCAGCCGGGCGATGTCGCGCAAGCGGGTCACGGCACCGTCGGCACCGGTCTTGACGATGATGTCGCCGAACTCCTCTTCGGTCTGCAAGCGGCCCTGGGCGTTGATGGACAACTGCATGTCCACGCCCGGCAAGCCCGGCGAAGCGCCGACCACACCGGCCGCGGCCTGCACGTTCTGCCCACGGATCGCCGTGACCACGTCGCTGGCCGAGAGGCCGCGCTGCGCGACCTTCTGCGGGTCAAGCCAGACGCGCATGGAGTAGTCACCACCACCGAAGATCTGCACCTGGCCCACACCGGGGATGCGTGCGAGCCGGTCCTTGACGTTGAGCACCGCGTAGTTGCGCAGGTAGTTGATGTCGTAGCGGTCGTTGGGCGAGACCAGGTGCACCACCATCGTGATGTCGGGCGAGCTTTTGACCGTGGTGATGCCCAGGCGGCGAACTTCCTCGGGCAGGCGCGGCTCGGCCTGCGAGACGCGGTTCTGCACCAGCTGCTGGGCCTTGTCGGGGTCGGTGCCGAGCTTGAAGGTGACGGTGAGCGTCATCACGCCGTCGGTCGTGGCCTGGCTGCCCATGTAGAGCATGCCTTCGACACCGTTGATGGACTCCTCCAGCGGCGTGGCCACGGTTTCGGCGATCACCTTGGGGTTGGCGCCCGGGTACTGGGCGCGCACCACCACCGAGGGCGGTGCCACCTCGGGGTACTCGGAGATCGGCAGGCCGCGCAGCGCGACCAGACCGGCGATCAGGATCAGCAGCGAGAGCACGCCCGCGAAGATCGGCCGATCAATGAAGAATTTCGAGAGGTTCATGGTGTTCTTTTCACTGGCAAGGCTCAGGACTTGGCCACGGCGACGGCGTTGTTCATGGGCACGGTCTGCGGTTGCACCACGTCACCGGGACGCACGCGCTGCAGGCCGTTGACGACGATGCGCTCGCCGGGTTTCAGGCCACTGAGCACGGTGCGCAGGCCATCGACCGGCGCGCCCAGCGTGACGGCCCGGTACTCGGTCTTGTCGCCCTCGCCCACCACCAGCACGTACTTCTTGTCCTGGTCGGTGCCCACCGCGCGCTCGCTCACCAGCAGGGTGCGCGCGGTCTGCGGCTGGCCCATGCGGATGCGCGCGAACTGCCCGGGCATCAGGCTGCCGTCCTTGTTGTCGAAGACGGCGCGCACGCGCACCGTGCCGCTGCGTGGGTCGACCTGGTTGTCGATCAGCTGCAACTGGCCGGCATACGGCGTGTCGCTCGTGGCCGAGGTGCCCATCTGCACGGGGATGCGTTCGACCGCCGGGCGTGCACCGCCCGCCAGGCCCTTGAGCGCGCCGGTCACGGTCTTTTCGTCGGCGTCGAAGCTGGCGTAGATCGGGCTGACCGACACCAGGGTGGTGAGCACGGGCGCACCCGGGCCGGCGGCGATCAGGTTGCCCACGGTCACCTCCAGTTTGCCGATGCGCCCGGCCACCGGGGCGCGCACCTGCGTGTAGCCCAGACTCAGGCGGCTGCTTTGCAACTGGGCCTGCGCGGCCTTGAGGTTGGCCTCGGCTTCGCGCAGCGCGCTCTCGCGGTCGTCCAGCTCGCGCCGCGCAATCGCCTTGTCTTCCCACAAGCGGCTGGCGCGCGTCAGCTCGTTGCCGGCGTGGGTCACGCGGGCCTGGGCCGCCACGGTTTGCGCTTCAGCGCGCGCCGCTTCCGCTTCGTATGGCGCGGGGTCGATGGAGATCAGCAGGTCGCCCTTGGCCACCAAGGCGCCTTCGCGGAAATGCGTTGCCTGCACCACACCGGCCACCCGCGAACGGATGTCCACCCGCTCCACGGCCTCCAGCCGGCCGGAGAACTCTTCCCAGGCGGCGATGTCGCTCTCGGTCACGGTGGCCACGGACACCGGCATGGGCGGCGGTGCGCTCGCCGGCGCACTGGCCCGGGCGACGCCGGCTTCCTGCAGGAGTGCGATCCCCGCGAGGGTGACGGCAGCCAGGACGGCGGCGGTGGGCCACCAGATGCGGCGCAGAGGAGTGGGCAAGTTGGACATGGTTTTTCCTTTTTGAGGGCGAGCGGGACCTCCCCCGGTGGATGACCGGGGTTGGCGTTTCAGGGTGGTGGGAAAAGGGGGCGGCGTCCGTCAGGACGGTGGCGGTGTCGCGGCCTGGAAGAAGGCACGGACGTGTTCGCGCACCTCGACGGCGCACGGACATTCCCCGGGGGGCTGCTCGCTCAGCGAGTCGGGCCAGCCGGTGGTGGAGGGCAACACGCCGCTGTGCACGGCGATGCCCGCGCCGCGCAGGCGCTCGGCGTAGGCCAGGGCTTCGTCGCGCATCGGGTCGTCGCCGCCGGTCAGGATCAACGCCGGTGGCAGACCGGCAAGGCGCTGCGCGTGGCAGGGCACGGCATAGGGATGTTCGGCGTCCATCGGGCCGCGCAGGTACTGCTGCCAGCCATCGATCCACTTGCAGCCGGTGGCTTCACCCATGGTCTGGCGCAGCGAGGCGGTGGCGTTGCACGGGTCCAGCATGGGGGCGACCAGGATCTGGCCGGCCAGCGGCGGGTGGGCGCGATCGCGCACCATCAGCGCCACCGCAGCGGCGATGTTGCCGCCCGCTTCTTCACCGGCGACGAACAGCGGCGCGGTGGAACCGGCCAGGCGGGTTCGCTGCTTGTACAGCCACTCCAGCGCCGCATAGCCGGCCTCCACCGCGTCGGGGAAACGGTGCGCGGGCGCCAGCGGGTAGGCCAGTGAGGCCACCACCGCGCCCGAGCTGGCCAGCAGTTCGGCCAGGCAGGCACCGCTGTCCAGGTCGCCCGAGACGAAGGCACCGCCGTGAAAGTGCAACACCAGCGGCACCGCGCCACCGCGCGGCTTCTTGCCCCACACGCGCAGCTCCAGCCCTGGCGTGCCCGGCACCGACAGGGGGTGTGTCTGCGCCACGGAGGCGGACGTTGACGTAGTTGAACCCATGGGCTGGACTATAGGCATGCCGTTGATGCGGATAAAGCCAGGTTCAAACAGTTCTGTGTTTCGATTGCATGAACAATCCGCCCACAAAACAGCGCATCGAGGAGTGAGGGCATGGATCAGATTCAATCAATACGCGTTTTCGCGCGCGTGGTGGAGGCCGGCACCTTCACCAAGGCGGCGGAGTCGCTGGACCTGCCCAAAGGCACGGTGACCAAACTGGTTCAGCACCTGGAGGCTCGCCTGAAGGTCAAGCTGCTCAACCGCACCACGCGGCGCGTGACCGTCACGCCCGATGGTGCGGCCTACTACGAGCGCACGGTGCGTGTGCTCAACGACCTCGACGACATCGAGGCCAGCATGACCAACGCGCAGGCCAAGCCCAGCGGGCGCCTGCGCGTGGACGTGGGCACCTCGGTGGCGCAGCAGATCATCATCCCCGCACTGGCCGACTTTTACCGCCGTTTCCCCGACATCCAGCTCGACCTGGGCGTGACCGACCGCTCGGTCGACCTGCTGGCGGACAACGTGGACTGCGTGATCCGTGGCGGTGAGTTGCTCGACCAGTCGCTGGTGGCGCGGCGCGTGGCCAACGTGCCGCTGATCACGGTGGCCTCGCCCGCATACCTGCGGGCGCACGGCACACCCACGCACCCTGAGCAGCTGGAGCTGGAGCACACCACGGTGAACTATTTCTCCACCCGCAACGGGCGGCCCTTCGCCAACGAGTTCGAGAGAGATGGCCAGACGCTGGAGATTTCGGGCCGATACCGGCTCTCGGTGAACGAGAGCAACGCCATGACCGCGGCGGTGCTCGCGGGCCTGGGCGTGGCGCAGATCGGCGCGTTCACCGCGGTGCCGCTGATCGAGCGCGGCGAGCTGGTGCAGGTGCTGGACGAATGGACCTGCCACAACATCCCGCTCTACGTCGTGTATCCGCCGAACCGCCACCTCAGCGCGAAGGTGCGGGCGTTCGTGGAATGGGTCGCGGACCTGTTCTCGACGCACCCACAGATGTCGACCAGGGCCTGAGCTTCAGGCGACGCCTGGCGTCTTCGTGGCTTCCTGCTCCTGCAACAAGCGCCACATCACCTTGCCACTTCCACTCTTGGGCAAGGCGCTGAGAAACTCCACCGTGCGCGGGCACTTGTAGACCGCCATGTGCTCTCGGCACCAGTCCAGGATGTCCTGCTCGCTCGTGGTGGCGCGGTGCGATTCGCGCAGCACCACCAGAGCCTTCACGCTTTCGCCGCGGTAGGCGTCGGAAGTCGCGATCACGCAGGCTTCGGCGATGGCCGGGTGCTTGAACATGAGCACCTCCACCTCGGCCGGCCAGACCTTGAAGCCGCTGGCGTTGATCATGCGTTTGAGGCGATCGGTGATGAAGTAGTAGCCGTCTTCGTCGATGCGACCGAGATCGCCCGAGCGGAAGAAACGCTTGCCCTCGACGGTGATGAAGGCGGCCTCCGTGGCCTCGGGGCGCTTCCAGTAGCCGTCGAACACCTCGGGCCCGCAGATGATGATTTCGCCGGCTTCGCCCTGCGGCATGTCTTCCAGCGTGATCGGGTCGATCACGCGCGCCTCGGTGCTCATGAAGGGAATGCCCAGGCATTGCTGCTTGGGGTGATCGGGCGGGTTGTTGTGCGAGGGCGCGGCGGTCTCGGTGAGGCCGTAGCCCTCGGAGTAGCGCAGGCCGTACTGCTCCAGCAGGCGCTGCGCCACCGCCTGCGGCATGGCCGCGCCGCCGCCACCCACCAGCACCAGGCTGGAGAGGTCGTACTGGTCAAAGCGCGGGCTCGCCAGCAGGTCGATCACCATGGTGGGGATGTTGGTCCAGTGCGTGACGCGCCAGCGCGAGATGAGCTGACCAGCGAGGTCGCGGTCCCAGCGTGGCATCACCACCATGGTCGCGCCGTTGAACACGGATGCGTGCATGCCCGCCACCATGCCGGTGATGTGGAACATGGGCACCACCAGCAGGCCGACGTTCTCGGACGTGCTGTTGGTCCACAGGCCCACGGCCACCGCGTTGTGCATGAGCGTGCGGTGCGGGTGCATGCAGCCCTTGGGCAGACCGGTGGTGCCGCTGGTGTAGGGCAGCACGGCGAGGTCGTCCGGGCCACGGTTGTGGGCCGGCGCCGTGCCGCTGCAGGCCAGGGCCTCGGCCCAGTCGCTCACCGTGCCACCGGGCAGCGCGGGCAGGGCGTGGCGTGTACCCAGCCAGTCGGCCCAGGCGGTCGGTATCTCGGCTTTCGGGCCATAGGTGTCGCTGTAGTGGGAGACGACCAGGTGGCGCAGACGCTCGCCCTCGGGCACCTCGGCATTGGCCTTGAGCAACTCGCCGGCGAGATCGGCCGCGGCGATGGCCACGCGCGCGTCGGGGTCGGTGATGTAGTGCTGCAGCTCATCGGCCCGGTTCATCGGATTGACCGGCACCACCACCGCGTTGGCCCGCAGGATGGCGAAGTGCGCCACGACCCACTGCGGGCAGTTCTGCATCAGCAGAATCACGCGCTCGCCGTCTTGCAGGCCCTGCTCGCGCAGATGCGCCGCGAGCCGCTCGGCCTGTTCCAGCAGCTGCCGGTAGGTGAGCACCTGATCGAAGAACACCAGCGCGGGCTTGTCGGGGTAGCGCAGCGCGCTGACCGCCAGGTTGTGCCACAGCGAGGTGGCCGGCGGGGTGATCTGGTGGGGCAGGCGCGTGGGCCAGAAGCGGTGATGCGGCGCGGAAGATCCCGCCTCCACCGTGGTGCTGTTGCTCATGCGCTGGTCTCCGTTGTTCTGTGTTCGGGGCAAAGGATACGGGTCGCCTTCGCCGAAAGAAAACGCCCCATGTCGCGGGAGAGACCGCGACCGCCAATCCCCCCAATGGCATGGAACCTGCATGACGAACTTCGCGGGCGTGCGCGTGCTTCCATCTCGATGTGGTCATGTGCGATTTGCATGGCTTTCACACGTAAACCCCGATCCCGGGCCCAAAAGGCCAGGAATACATTCGATTGCGTTCGCGGTGTGCACCCAACAGGTGCGCGTCCTGCGGCAGCAGACATCCTTTCAACCCCTGGAGAGACCTGATGAAGATGACGACCCTGAAACTCGCAGCCCTGGGCCTGAGCGCCGCAGCCACCTTGGCCAGCATGCCGGCTCACGCAGGCAAGGACCTTGATGCCATCAAGAAACGCGGCGAGCTGATTTGTGGGGTCAACACCGCACTGCCCGGCTTCTCGGCGGCCGACAGCCAGGGCAAGTGGAGCGGCATGGACGTGGACGTGTGCCGCTCGGTGGCCGCGGCGGTTCTCAACAACCCGGACAAGGTGCGCTTCGTCCCCCTGACCGCCCAGCAGCGCTTCACCGCCCTGCAGTCCGGCGAGATCGACATGCTGGCCCGCAACACCACCTGGACCCTGACCCGCGACGCCTCCCTGGGCCTGAGCTTCACCGGCGTGAATTTCTACGACGGCCAGGGTTTCATGGTGCCCAAGAAGCTCAACGTGAAAAGCGCCAAGCAGCTCAAGGGCGCCACGGTGTGCGTGCAGTCCGGCACCACGACCGAACTCAACCTGACCGACTACTCGCGCGCCAACAAGCTCAACATCAAGCCCGTGGTGTTTGAAAAACTTGAAGCCGCGCTGGCCGCCTACTCGTCAGGCCGCTGCCAGGCCTACACCACCGATGCCTCGGGTCTGGCCTCCAGCCGCGCCAAAGACATGGCCAAGCCCGACGACCACCTGATCCTGCCCGAACTGATCTCCAAGGAGCCCCTGGGCCCGGCCGTGCGCCGGGGCGACGACGAGTGGGCCGCCATCGTGCGGTGGGTTGGCTTTGCCCTGCTGGAAGCCGAAGAGTACGAAGTGACCCAGGCCAACGCCGACCAGATGAAGACCAGCAGCACCAACCCCGGGGTGATGCGTCTGCTGGGCGCGGGCACCGAAGACACCGGCAAGCTGCTGGGCCTGGACAAGGAATGGGCGTTTCGCGCCGTCAAGGCCACCGGCAACTACGGCGAGATCTTCGAGCGCCACGTGGGCCCCAAGACCGCCATCGGCCTGCCCCGCGGCAGCAACAACCTCTGGAGCAAGGGCGGCCTGATGTACGCACCGCCAGTGCGCTGAACCCGCACGCCGCTGCGCAGCACGGCAACCCGACAGTCAAGAGCACCGGGGCGAAAGCTCCGGTGCTTCTTTTCAAGCTCTTTCTGGTTCACCCACCTCCGAGGCTGTCTTGAAATCCCCTTCTCCCCCTCCCCGCAGGCGCCAGTGGTCGCTCAACAGCCGGGCCACCCGTGGCCTGCTGTTCCAGTTGATCGCGCTGGTCGTGATCGCACTCGGCATCTGGTTTCTGGCGCACAACACGCAACGCAACATGCAGGTGCGTGGCATCCAGAGCGGCTTCGACTTTCTGGGCTCTGCCGCCGGCTTCGACATCGGCGAAACCCTCATCACCTACGACCCGAGCGAGAGCTACGGCAAGGCCATCTGGGTCGGTGTGCTCAACACCCTGAAGGTGGCCGCACTCGGCATCCTGTTCACCACCCTGCTGGGGGTTCTGCTGGGCGTGGGCCGCTTCTCGCGCAACGGCCTGGTGCGCGGCATCTGCTACGGCTACGTCGAGCTGTTCCGCAACGTGCCCATCCTGCTGCAGCTGCTGATGTGGTACCTCATCTTCATCGATGTCCTGCCGGCCTCCAACGAGGCCTGGAATCTGTCAGGCCTGTTTTTCCTGAGCAAGGGCGGGTTCGCCTTCCCCTACCCCGCGGCCGGCCTGGGTGCCGCCACGGCAGGGGCGGCCGTGGGGCTGGTGGCCGTGTGGCTGTGGCTGCGCCGGGTTCAACAGCGGTTTGAAGCCACCGGGCACGATGGTGACCGCCTGTGGACCCCCATCGCGCTGGTGATCGCGTGTGCCTTCGCCGGCTGGGCTGCCTCCGGCATGCCGACAGCTTGGAACGTGCCCGAGCAGCTGGTGTTCATGGTTGACGGCGGCGTGTCGGCCACCCCCGAGTTCATGACCATTCTGGTGGGATTGGTCATGTACACCTCGGCCTTCGTGGCCGAGGTGGTGCGAAGCGGCATCCAGTCGGTCAGCCGGGGCCAGGACGAAGCGGCCGCCGCGCTGGGCCTGAACCCGCGCCAGAAGATGAAGCTGGTGGTGCTGCCCCAAGCCATGCGGGTGATCGTGCCGCCCCTGACCAACCAGTACCTCAACCTGACCAAGAACTCGTCGCTGGCGGTGGCCATCGGCTACCCCGACGTGGTGTCGATCGCCAACACCACCATCAACCAGAGCGGCCGCGCGGTGGAGTGCATCGCCATCATCATGCTGGTCTACCTCACCACCTCGCTCAGCACCTCGCTGCTGATGAACTGGTACAACCAGCGCGTGGCGATCAAGGAGCGATGAGCATGTCCGACACGTTCGCGCCCATCGCCCCCCGCCCTTCCCCGGTGAAGAGCTCGGGCCTCGTGCCCTGGATCCGGCACAACCTGTTCGCCGACTGGCGCAGCACCCTCGTCACGCTGTTCGTGCTCGGCCTGCTGGCCTGGGTGCTGCCCGGCTTCATCCGCTGGATGCTGATCGACGCCGTGATGCGCCCCGACGCCGACGCCTGCCAGGCCGCCCGCGGCGTGGGCGCCTGCTGGGGCGTGGTGGCCGAGAAGTACCGCGTCATGCTGTTTGGCCGTTACCCGTTCGACGAACAATGGCGCCCGCTGCTGGCCACCTCGCTCATGATGGGCGGCCTCGTCCTGAGTTGTGTGCGTTTCTTCTGGAAGGCCTGGCTGGCGCTCATGTGGGTGGGCATCCTGGCGCTGTTCTTCATCCTCATGGGCGGCGGCGTGTTCGGCCTGTCCGGTGTGCGCACCGACCTCTGGGGCGGCCTGCCACTGACCGTGATGCTGGCCACGCTGTCCATCTTCCTGGCCTTCCCGCTGGCGGTGGTGGTGGCGCTGGGGCGGCGTGGGCGGCTGCCCGCCATCCGCACCGCCTGCATCGTCTACATCGAACTCATCCGTGGCGTGCCGCTGATCTCGGTGCTGTTCATGGCTTCCTTCATGTTTCCGCTGTTCATGCCGCAGGGCGTGACGCTGGACGTGCTGGTGCGCGTGATCGCGGGCATCACGTTGTTTGCTGCGGCCTACATGGCCGAGATCATCCGCGGTGGTCTGCAGGCCATTCCCAAGGGCCAGCTGGAAGCGGCCGACACGCTGGGCCTGAGCTACTGGCAGACCCAACGCAAGATCGTGCTGCCGCAGGCCCTGGCCATGGTGGTGCCCAGCATCATGAACACCTTCATCTCGCTGTTCAAGGACACCTCGCTGGTGACCATCGTCTCGCTCTACGAGCTCACCGGTGCACTGGCGCTGGCACTCAACGCCGACGTGAACTGGCGCCCGTTCAAGCTGGAGGCCTACCTCTTCATCACCCTCATCTACTTCACGGTCTGCTTCGCGATGTCGCGCTACAGCCTGTGGGTGGAGAAGCAACTGAGCGCCAGCAAGGCCCGCTGAAGGAACAAGAACATGTCAGATCCCATCATCCGTTTCGACAAGGTCAACAAGTGGTACGGCAACGACTTCCACGTGCTGCGCGACATCGATCTCGATGTGGCCAAGGGCGAGCGCATCGTGGTCTGCGGCCCTTCGGGCTCGGGCAAGTCCACGCTGATCCGCTGCATCAACCGCCTGGAGGAACACCAGCAAGGCCATCTGTTCGTTGACGGCATCGAGCTCACCGACGACATCAAGGCGATCGACCAGGTGCGCAAGAACGTGGGCATGGTGTTCCAGCAGTTCAACCTGTTCCCGCACCTGACCGTGCTGGAAAACCTCACGCTATCCCCGATGTGGGTCGGCAAGATGCCCAAGAAGGAGGCCGAGGAGAAGGCCATGGTGCAGCTGCAGCGGGTGCGCATTGCCGAACAGGCCGGCAAGTACCCCTTGCAGCTCTCGGGTGGCCAGCAGCAGCGCGTGGCGATTGCGCGCGCGCTGTGCCTCACGCCCAAGATCATGCTGTTCGACGAGCCCACTTCGGCGCTCGACCCGGAGATGATCAAGGAGGTGCTCGACGTGATGGTGGAGCTGGCCAACCTGGGCATCACCATGATCTGCGTGACCCACGAAATGGGCTTCGCCAAGGCCGTGGCCGACCGCGTGATTTTCATGGACCAGGGCCAGATCGTGGAGCAGAACACGCCCACCGAATTCTTCAACCACCCGCAGAACGAACGCAGCCGGGACTTCCTCTCCAAGATCCTCGGGCATTGATTCGTAACGCTTCTTTTCACGGCAGGTTGTTTGACTTGTGAGGGTCATGTGGCGCTGACACAATGCGCGGGTTCTCGAGGAGGCCCACATGACCACGCAACCCCCGTTCACCGTTCAACGGCTCTCGTGGCTGCGCTGGAGTTGCACCACCGCGCTGGGCCTGTCGGTGTGGTGCGCGGGCGCTGCGCTGGCCTTTGACGCGCAGGGCCACCGGGGCGCGCGGGGCCTGGCACCCGAGAACACGCTCGCCGGCATCGAACAGGCCCTGGCCATCGGCGTGACCACCCTCGAATTCGACGTGGTGCTCAGCGCCGAGGGGGTGCCGGTGGTCTCGCACGACACCGCGCCCAACCCCGACATCACCCGCGATGCCAGCGGCAAGTGGCTGCAGTCGCGCGGCAAACCCTTCAACCAGCTCAGCCTGGAGCAGATCGCCGGCCTGGATGTGGGGCGCATCAACCCGGCCAGCCGCTACGCGCGCGATTTCCAGAACCAGGCGCCACAAGACGGTGAGCGCATCCCCACACTGGCCGCCCTCTTCGAGCGGGTCAAGCGGCTGGGAGCCGGTCATGTTCGCTTCAACATCGAGCTCAAGCTGCATCCGCGCCGCCCCGACGAGTCGCCCGAACCCGAAGCCTTCGTGCGCGCGGTGGCGTCCGTCATCAACAGCCAGGGCATGGCCTCGCGCACGACCCTGCAAAGCTTTGACTGGCGCGTGCTCAAGGCCAGCCAGTCGATCGCGCCGGGCCTGCCGCTGTCGTTCCTGTCGGCCCAGCTCGCCCGCTTCAACACGCTGGCCGAAGGTGAATGGACCTCGGGCCTGAAGCTCGCCGATTTCGAGGATGCTCCGACCATGGTGGCGGCCGCTGGCGGCAGGCTCTGGTCGCCCCACTTCAACGACCTGAGCCAGGCCACGCTGGCGCGGGCCCGTTCGCTAAACCTGCGCGTGATTCCCTGGACGGTGAACGAGCCCAACGACATGGCGCGCCTGATCGACTGGGGGGTGGACGGACTGATCACCGACTACCCCGACCGCTTGCGCGCCGTGATGCAGCAGCGCGGCATGGTGCCGCCGCCGGCGGTGGCCAGCCCGCCGGCCACCGCCGGACTGGCACCACCCGCACCCAGGGCGGAGCCGGTGCGCTTCGGCGTGGCCCCCGACCTGCGCTGACCCGAGCGGCCACCCACCTCCCATCGGTTCGGGTGTAAGCCAGCAGGTCGGTGGCCGACCAACCGCCATCACCACCTTCGGAGATGGCCATGCCCACCACCCCACGCGCTCTGCCCACCCTCGCCGCCCTCGCAGGCGTTTTCCTCACGGTGGGGGCGGCCGCCCAAAGCTGCGAAATCCGCTCGGGACCCCGACCACCGGCCGTGGTGGAGCTCTACACGTCCGAAGGCTGCAGCTCGTGCCCACCGGCCGACCGCTGGCTCTCCACCCTCAAGGCCAGGGACAACGTGCTTGCCCTCTCCTTCCACGTGAACTACTGGAACCACCTGGGCTGGCGCGATCCGTTCGCCACACCGGAAACCACCGCCCGGCAATACCGGATGAAGGAGGCCCTGGGTGGCAAACACGTCTACACGCCCCAGGTGGTGCTCAACGGGCGCGACCACCGCGACTGGAACGGCCAGAGCGCCAGCAGCCTGGGTGGCTTGCCCGCCGCGGCCGCGCCGGCCTTGCGGCTGAGCCGCCAGGGCAACGTGGTCACGGCGCAGATCGCGGCCACCCAGGGCACCGAGCTGGCGGGCTACTGGGCGGTGCTGCAGGACGGCCTGGTGAGCAAGGTCACGCGAGGCGAGAACGCTGGCGAAGATCTCCGCCACGACCATGTGGTGAGCAGGTACCAACCGGTGCCCTCCTGGAGCGCCGCGCATGGCAACAGCGCCCGGCTCGTGCTGCCCGCTGGCTCGACGCAGCGTGTGGCCTTCGTGGTGAGCGACCCCACGCTCACCCAGCCGGTGCAGGCGCTGGTGCTGCAATGCCCCATCTGAAACAACCGGTTTCAACCCGGACGGATGGAACCAATACCGATCGATCCGTATCATCCATACCCATGCGCCACTGGTTCCTCGTCCTCATGATCGCCTTGCTGCCCCTGCGCGGCTGGGTGGGCGACGCCATGGCGGTGGAGATGTTGACCCTGCCCGCCCACGCGACCATGGTCATGGAAGAGCACGGCACCGGTCACGACCATTGCGCTTGTGACGAGCACGCCACATCGGCTCAGAACGACGGCGACCACCCACACAGCGCCTGTGATGTCTGCAATGGCCCAGCCCTGGCAATGGCCATGCCCGGCGTGCAGACCCCACCCACGGTGCACAGCCGGCTCGCACCGCCCGCCGATCGATTCGCCAGCACCGAGGCCCAACGGGGCATCAAACCACCCATTTCCTGAGTTCACATGCCACAGGTGCGTCCGCAGCAGCCCGACCAAGGCTGCGGCAGCGGGCGTCGGTTCGTGATTTCAGGAGATTTTCATGGTGGTTTTGCGGCGGTTGTCACCGCCTTTCACACACACGCGCAGTTGCATCGCGGCCTTGAGCCTGATCTGCCTGTCGGCGCTCGGATGGCCGGCGCTGGCGCAGCCTGACAACGCGCTTCAAGCCGCCGATCCGGCGACCCCCGCATCGGCTGTGGCACCGTTGGCCCTGCCCGCCACTGGCGCCACCGCGCCGCAAGAGCGCCCGGCCGACATCGCCCGGGCACGCGAGATCTGGCAACGCGCCAACGAGCGCGTTGCCGAGTTCCCGCGAGGCCACGCCGACCTGCTGCGCTGGGAAGCCCGCAACCCCGGTGACGCCGCGCCCGCGGCTGAAGGCAACAGCGCCCGCCCCGAGCCGCTGGATGTGGCGCAGGCGCTGCGCCTGTCCTTGCGCCTGCGGCCCGACCTGTTCACCCACGCCGACATGAACGCGCTCGACCAGGCCGCCGTGCAGGTGGCCTACGCCGGCCACGTGCGCGACGTGCAGCGCGCCTGGGTCGACGCGGTGAGCGCGCGCCAGAGCTGGCGCCACGCCAGCGAGCTGTGGGACGCCACGCGCACCGGCAGCGAACTTGGCCGGCGCATGGTGGTGGCCGGCAACTGGAGCCAGGCCAAGCTGATGCGCGAACAGCTGACCGAAGCCAGCGCCTGGCAGGTCAGCGTGAATGCGCAGGGCACGGCCCTGGCCGCCCAGGAACGGCTCGCCCAACTGCTCGGCCTGTGGGATGCACAAGCCGTGGCCCGGCTGGGCGAGCGCCTGCCGGCGAGCCTGCCGGCCCCGCCGCCGCGCGCGGCCCCAGGCGCTGGTCTGAGCGAAACCACACTGGAGGCAGCCGTGCTGCGAGCTGATCCACTGCTCAATCTGCAACGCACCGAGGCACAGCGCGAACTCAACGCCGTGAGCGCAAGCCGCCGGCAGACCTGGGCCGCGGCGGTGGACGCCGCCCTGGTGGCCATGCCCGACCCGGGCACAGCGTCGACCCCACCGCACATCGGCAACCTCTCGCTGCTGCGCGACCACCCCCTGGAGCGCGCGACCCGCGCCGAGGCCAGCTTGCTGCGCGCCGCGAGCGAGCGCCGCTCCATGGCACGCCAGGCCTGGGCGGAGCTGCAGGCCCGCCACGCCAGCGCGCTGCATGCGCAAAACGTGGTGGCCCAGCTGCAAGCCGCCCTGGAGCAGGAAACCGTGCTGCGCTACAACGGCATGTTGCAGAGCAGCTGGGACCTGCTCGCCAGCGCGCGCGAGCGCATGCAGTCGCTTGACGCCGCCTTGCAGGCCCGGCGCGACTACTGGCGCGCCCATGCCGACTGGCAAGCCCTGCTGAACGGTGCCGGCTACGCCGGCCCCGACACCGCCTCCAACGCCGGCGCAGGCACCACCACCACCCCGGCAGGACACTGACATGAACAAGACGATGAACCGAAGAAACTGGCTGGCTGGCGCTGCCGTGGGCGCCGTGGCGGCCACCAGCGTGAGCCGCGTGGCCCTGGCCGCCATCCCCGAGCCCGTGCAGCAAACCTCTGCCAACACCGCCCCGCCCTGGACGCCCCCGGGGGTGACGGGCGCAGGCCGGCCCTACAACCCGGTGGTCACGCTCAACGGCTGGACCGCGCCCTGGCGCATGAACGCAGGTGTGAAGGAATTCCACCTCGTGGCCGAGCCTGTGGTGCGCGAGATGGCGCCGGGCTTCATGGTCAACATGTGGGGCTACAACGGGCAGAGCCCGGGCCCGACCATCGAGGTGGTCGAGGGCGACCAGGTGCGCATCTATGTGACCAACCGCCTGCCCGAACACACCACCATCCACTGGCACGGCCAGCGCCTGCCCAACGGCATGGACGGAGTGGGTGGCCTGAACCAGCCGCAGATCAAGCCCGGGCAGACCTTCGTCTACGAGTTCACCGCACGGCGCCCCGGCACTTTCATGTACCACCCGCACGCCGATGAAATGACGCAGATGGCCATGGGCATGATGGGCCTGTGGATCACGCACCCGAAGGCCAAGCACCCGCTGATCGAGGACGTGCAGCGCGACTACTGCTTCCTGCTCAACGCTTTCGACGTGGAGCCCGGCAGCATGACGCCGCAGGTCAACACCATGCTCGACCAGAACATCTGGAGCTGGAACAGCCGCGTGTTCCCCGGCATCACGCCGCTGGTGGCGCGCCTGGGCGAGCGGGTGCGCGTGCGCGTGGGCAACCTCACCATGACCAACCACCCGATCCACATCCACGGCATCGAGTTTGAAGTGACCGGTACCGACGGCGGCCCCACACCCAAGGGCTCTCGCTGGCCCGAGGTCACCACCGACGTGGCCGTGGGACAGATGCGCCAGCTGGAGTTCGTGGCCGACGAGCCGGGAGACTGGGCCATGCACTGCCACAAGAGCCACCACACCATGGGCGCCATGGGCCACGGCGTGCCCACCATGATCGGCGTGGACCACCGAGGTCTGGTGAAGCCGCTGCAGCGCGCCGTGCCCGACTACATGGTCATGGGCGAACGCGGCATGGCCGACATGGGCGAGATGCAGATGGAGCTACCCACCAATACCTTCCCCATGATGACCGGCACCGGGCCGTATGGCGCCATCGAGATGGGCGGCATGTTCACCACGCTCAAGGTGCGCGCTGACCAGAAGACGGGCGACTACAGCGACCCGGGCGTCTACAAGCTGCCACCAGGCACTCAGGCGCGGCTGGTGGACACCGGCACCGCCCCACAGGCCACGCGCCCCGCCCCATCCACGAACCCCACCCCACCGGCCACCAGCACCGTGCGCAAGCCCGCGGGCGGCCACGACCACCACTGAAACTTTCACGGAGAACACGCATGACCTTCCAGACCCGACGCAGCCTGCTGACCCTTCCCCTGGCGCTGGCCCTGCCGCGCGCCTTTGCCCACGGTGACCAGCACCCCAAGGCCACCGGCCCGGTGGTCAAGGAGCAGAAGCCCTGGGGCATCGCCGCCGAGCCGGCCAAGGCCCGGCGCACGGTGGACATCCGCATGAGCGACGACATGAAGATGACGCCCAACCACCTCAATGTGCGCGAGGGCGACACGCTGCGCATCCGCGCCGTCAATGTGGGCCAGGTGCTGCACGAGATCGTGATCGGCACCCAAGATGAGCTCAAGGCCCACGCCGAGATGATGCTGAAGTTTCCCAACATGCAACACGAGGAGCCCTATATGGCGCACGTGCCGGCCGGCAAGCAAGGCGAGATCGTCTGGACCTTCAATCGACCGGGCGACTTCGAGTTCGCCTGCCTGATCGCCGGCCATTTTTCCGCTGGCATGCGCGGCACCATCCGCGTTGCGCCCAAAGCTTGATTCACCAGGAGACCACCATGCAACGACGTTCCCTCATCAGCGCTGCCGCAGCCATCACCGCCGCCGCAGTGCTGCCCGCCTGGGCACAAACGCCACCCGCCCTGCCGGTGCTGCAGGTCTGGAAAGACCCCAGCTGCGGCTGCTGCCACGACTGGGTGAGCCACTTGCAGGCCGATGGCTTCCAGGTGCAGGTTTTCGACACCGGCAACGCCGCCGTGCGCAAGCGCCTGGGCCTGCCCGAGAAGTTCGCCTCTTGCCACACCGGTCTGATCGGTGGCTACGCAATCGAAGGCCATGTGAACGCGCGCGAGATCCGCCGCCTGCTGACCGAGAAACCCAAGGCCATCGGCCTGGCCGTGCCCGGCATGCCGGTGGGCAGCCCGGGCATGGATGGCGCCGTCTATGGCGAGCGCCGCGACGCCTACGACGTGGTGCTGGTGCAGCCCGACGGCACAGGCCGCGTGTACCAGCATTACGCGGGCAACACGGCAGGCTTCAAGCGCACAGCCACAGGCACCGAGGCGCTGCCCACGACCGAAGGCGAGGTGCGCAAGGTGGACAGCGCCGCCGGCAAGATCACGCTCAAGCACGGCGAGATCAAGAACCTGGACATGCCACCCATGACCATGGTTTTTCAGGCGAACGACCCGGCCCTGCTGGGCAAGGTCAAGGCGGGCGACAAGGTGCGTTTCACTGCCATGCAGGTCAACGGCGCCTACACCGTGATGAGCATCGAACCCTTGCCTTGAGCGAGATGGTCAGGCCCGCGGCAACAGGTTTTCAACAAAGCTTTGCAAGGTGCCGTGCTAAGGTCACGGCATGCCCAAAACCCTTCGCTACACCCTCATCTCGCTGCGCGAGATGGTGGTGTCATTCGGCCCGTTTGCCCTGCTCACCATCGCGCTGCTGGGCGCGGCCTACTGGTGGCTCAACCCCACGCCGCCCAAGCGGGTGGTGCTGGCCACCGGCCCGGATCAAAGCGCCTACGCCGAATTCGGCAAACGCTACGCTGAAGCGCTGGCACGTTACGGCATCACGGTCGAGTTGCTGTCATCCGAAGGCTCGTCGGCCAACCTTGAACTGCTGCGCCAGGGCAAAGCCGATCTTGGCTTCGTTCAGGGCGGCACGGCCGACATCGGCTACGACGAGGAAGACAACATCAGCTCGCTGGGCAGCCTGTTCGTGGAGCCGCTGTGGCTTTTCTACCGCGAAGACTCGGCCAGGCGCCTGCGCAACTCATCCACCGTGAACAACCTCGCCGAGCTCAGCGGCTGGCGGGTGAACGTGGGCACCGCAGGCAGCGGCGTGCCACGGTTGTTCTCCACCCTGCTCGATGTGAACCGCGTGGACCCGAAACAGCTGCGCCTGAGCCAACTGGAGCAGACCCCGGCCACCGTGGCTTTCCTGGGGGGAAAAATCGATGCTGTGGTGTTCGCTTCGGCGCCGGAGTCGGTGATGGTGCAGATGCTGCTGCAGACGCCGGGCGTGAAGCTGCTGGACTTCGCACAAAGCGAAGCCTACTCAAGACGCTTTGGCTACCTCACGCCGGTGGTGATGCCCCAAGGCGTGGTGGACCTGGCGCGCAACATACCGAGCCGGGACGTGCGGCTGGTCGCATCGACCACCAGCCTGCTCAGTGGTGCCGGCACACACCCGGCCATCCTGCAGCTGTTTGCCCAGACGGCCACCGGGATGCACGGTGGTTCCGGCTGGTTCAGCAAGGCGCGCGAATACCCCAGCCTGGAACACAGCGAGGTACCGATCTCGCCAGAGGCCTCGCGCGCCATCAAGAACGGCGCGCCCTTCCTGCAGCGCTACCTGCCGTTCTGGCTCGCCAACCTGATCGAACGCATGTGGCTGGCCATGGGCCTGATCCTGGCGCTGGCGCTGCCGCTCTCGCGCATCGTGCCCCCGCTCTACACCTTCCGCATTCGCAAGCGGGTGTTCCGCTGGTACGCCGAACTGCGCGACGTGGAACAACGCTTCGAGGCCGCACCCGACAAGGCACCCGAACTGGTCGAGCAACTCGACGCGATGGAGTCGAAGGTGGAGAAAGTGGTGGTGCCGCTGTCGTACACCGATGAGCTTTACGCGCTGCGCAACAACATCCACCTCGTGCGCAAGAAGCTGCTGAGAAAAACCTAGAGGCAAAGCGGCGGAGCGTGGGGGCGCGGTGGGGGCAACAGATCCGGCGCCGGGCCGCCCCAAGCCGGATCAGCCCACTCGGGGGGCAGCGGACCTCGCGAAGCGGCGGAGCGTGGGGGCAATGTTTTGCCGCCGGGCCGCCCCAAGGCAAAACAGCCCCCTCGGGGGGCAGCGACCCGCGCAGCGGCGGAGCGTGGGAGCAACGTTTTTGCCGCCGGGCCGCCCCAAGGCAAAACAGCCCCTCGGGGGGCAGCGACCCGCGAAGCGGCGGAGCGTGGGGGCAACGTTTTGCCGCCGGGCCGCCCCAAGGCAAAACAGCCCCCTCGGGGGGCAGCGGACCTCGCGAAGCGGGGGAGCGTGGGGGCGCGTTAAATGCCGTCAGTCTTCGCGCTGTTCAGCCAGGCCTGACGAGCGACTTCATCGAGCGCCTGGTTGACCACGCCGTGGTCCGCCACCACCCGCAGCTTGTCCTGCTCGATGAGCCGGTCCAGGCCGCGGCGGGTCATGGACAGCGAGCGGCCGTTGGCGCCGGAGAACAGAAACAGCGTGCCGTGCGGGCTGGCCCAGGTGATCTGGCAGCGCACGGCCTGACCGTCCTGCCACAGGTCCACCCAGGTGCCCGCGCTGAGCTGTGAAGGCGGTTGGGCCACCATCTCCGCCTTGAGCTCCACCCACTCCCTTTGCATGGGCTGGGTGTCCACAAAGGACGGCTGGGTGTCGGACAAGGAGTCGTCCATGAAGCAGGTGTCGCGCGCCTCGGCGGGCTGCATCCAGGGCTCGGTGTCGTCCTCAAACTGCTGGCTGGGCTGAACATCCTGCAGCGGCTCGGCGCGCTGGGTTTTGTATGCGGCCTCGTGCAAACCCATCAAGGTCTGAAAGAAGGCTTCGGTTTGTTCGCGTGGATAGTCGATCGAGTCCAGCCCTTCGCGCAAGGTTCGCAGCAGACTCGGAATCACCTTCACCAGGCGTGGGCGGTTCAGGCTCGCCACCGCCAGCTGTGTGGACCACAGCAGGTCGGGCAGGATGTCTGAGTACCGCATCGACGGCACCTCCGACGTGCCCAGCCCGGTGGCGTTGGAAACCTCCAGCCGGGCCTGCGCCACCACCTGGGCCCAGGGGCCGGTGAGGAATCGCCGGACCACCCCGGGGGACCGGTCAAAGTCGTTGCGGGATCGAAACTCCGCAGCCACGCGCTCGGCCAGCAGGTTGCGCTGCTCGACCCGCACCAGGGTCTTCACGGCCAGGCCGCGCGCCTGCACCTGTTCGGGCGCCATGGCCTCGGTCTGCGAGCGGTTGAAGTGCTGCAGCAGTCCGGGAAAACGATCGGCCAGATCTGACCCGGGCTTCTGCAGCGTGTCGATGATGCCGCGCACCTGGCGCGAGAACGCGGCGTAGCCACGGTCTTGCTCGTTGGTGTAGGCCAGGCTGTGTTCTGTGATGGCGTCGAGCAAGCGGCGCGCGGGGTTCTGCCGGTCGGCGAAGAAACGCGGGTCGGTCCGCGCCACCTGAAGCAGCGCAGGCTTCATGCCTTGCAGCATCTCGCGCACTGGCGGCAGCAGGCGCTCGTCGGCTGAGATTTGCTTGAGCATGAGCGACACCACTTCGCTGGCAAGCGTTCGCACCATGGCGTTGCCAGCGCCCGTGGTGCCGGCTTCGCGCCGGGGCTCATCGTCCGGCTGCCCCAGGTTGCCCACCAGCAGCTGGTGCAGGTGGTCCAGCGTGAGCAGGGCGTCGTTGCCCGGGGCTGCTTCGTCCTGCGTCGGGCTGCTGCGCTCGCCCAGTGGGGCAAAGCCGGAATTCGGACGGCCCTCGGGCATCTGCACCACCGCATAACCCGCTGGCTCCACCCCCATGCGATCGAGCTGGTTGCTCAGTCGCGTGTAGAGGCCCTGCAGTTCATTGCCCAGGGAGATGGCGCCCGTCTGCAGCCAGCGCGAGCGGATGGCCGGCCCCACGTTCAAGCCCTTGAGCGTTTTCATCAGGGCGCTGACGATCACGTCGGCGCGCAGAGGGTTGGCCTCCACGGTGACCACCTGCATGCCCAGGGTCGTGCACAGGCGCGCAGTGAGTTCCACAATTTCGTGATCGACCGTCATGTTGACGATCTGCTGCACCCGCGCAAGCTCGACGGTTTCCTGGACCTGGTCGTCCCCCATGAGTTCGAGTTCGTCAAAACTCACCGCCTTGCCCGACTGGGCCTGGAAGTCGTTGCCCGGCATCGCATTGCCCACCGCATCGGCCAGCGCCGCAAGGAAGTGGGTGGCAATCAGGTCGCGGCGGGATTCCAGGGCAGTGCGCGCCTCCACGAAGGCCTGCTTGTCATTGAGGTGACGCGCCGACAGTTCCTTGTCCTTGAGTCCGGCATTCAGCCGGTCCAGCCAGCGCGGGACCCACTCGCGCGTCTGGACGAGGGCCTCCTTGAGGCAGGCGTCAAAGGCCTGGAGATCGGCATCCATGCGGGCGGTTTCCTTCAGACAGGGGTCCAAGACGAGGCACTGGGACCATTGTGACCACCCACCCAGCCACGCACAACCAGAAAAAGAAACCGAATGTCCCGGCTGTTCAGTCTTTAGACATGAGGGCCCGCCAGCCGTCGGCACCCAGATCGCGCAAGGTCTGCAGGTTGCGCTCGACGATCGCGTCGGCGTCACCACCCTCGGTGTCCACAGCGCGCTCCACGCTTGCCTCGCGCAGCAGGTGCAGGGTGGGAAACGGCGCGCGGTTGGTGCAGTTGGTCACGTCGTCGGGCTCGGTGCCCTCGAACTGGAACAAGGGGTGAAACGGCGCGACCTGGATCACACCTTCAAGCTCGTGCTCGGCCACCACATCGTCGACCACATTGAGGAAATCGTTGAACACCTCGAAGTCGGGAAACAGCGTGGCGTGCACCAGCAGTGTGGTGTCGATCTCCTCGGCCGGCGTGTTCACCAGCAGGTCGAGCTCGCGGTCGAGATCGTCCAGAAATGCATCGAGGTGGCGCGCCTGGCTCACCACAATGCGCACCTGGTTCTTCACATACACCGCCCGTGCGAACGGGCACAGGTTCAGGCCGATGACGGCCTTTTCCAGCCAGTGGCGCGTGGCGGCTTCGACGTCCTGCATCACTTCAGCGCCTTGAACCTCATGCGCTTGGGCTTCGCACCCTCTTCACCCAAACGCTTCTTCTTGTCGGCCTCGTACTCCTGGTAGTTGCCGTTGAAGAACACCCACTGGCTGTCGCCTTCGGCGGCCAGGATGTGGGTGGCGATGCGGTCGAGGAACCAGCGATCGTGGCTGATCACCAGCGCGCAGCCGGCGAACTCGAGCAGCGCGTCTTCGAGGGCGCGCAGGGTTTCCACATCCAGGTCGTTCGAGGGTTCGTCGAGCAGCAGCACGTTGCCGCCTTCGGCCAGGGTCTTGGCCAGGTGCAGACGCCCGCGCTCACCGCCCGAGAGGCTGCCCACGCGTTTTTGCTGGTCACCACCAGAGAAGTTGAAGCGGCCGCAGTACGCGCGGCTGGGCATCTGGAATTTGCCCACGGTGATCATGTCCAGGCCGCCGGAGATGTCTTCCCACACGGTTTTCTCGCCGGCCAGGCCATCGCGGCTCTGGTCCACCACAGCCATGCGCACGGTCTGGCCAATCTTCACTTCACCGCTGTCGGGCTGTTCCTTGCCGGAGATCAGCTTGAACAGCGTGGACTTGCCCGCGCCGTTGGGGCCGATGATGCCGACGATGGCACCCGCCGGGATCTGGAAACTCAGGTTGTCGATCAGCAGGCGATCACCAAAGCTCTTGCTGACATTCTTGAACTCGAACACCTCGTTGCCCAGGCGCTCGGCCACGGGAATGAAGATCTCGTTGGTTTCGTTGCGCTTCTGGTAATCGACGTCACTCAGTTCTTCGAAGCGCGCCAGACGCGCCTTGCTCTTGGCCTGGCGGCCCTTGGGGTTCTGGCGCACCCACTCCAGTTCCTTCTTCATGGCCTTGGTGCGCGCGTCTTCGGTGCGCTGCTCCTGCTCCAGGCGGGCTTCCTTCTGCTCCAGCCAGGTCGAGTAATTGCCTTTGTAGGGAATGCCGTGACCACGGTCGAGTTCCAGAATCCACTCAGCCGCGTTGTCCAGGAAATAGCGATCGTGGGTGATGGCCACCACGGTGCCCGAGAAACGCTTGAGGAACTGCTCCAGCCAGTCCACCGACTCCGCGTCCAGGTGGTTGGTGGGTTCGTCGAGCAACAGCATGTCGGGCTTGGACAGCAGCATGCAGCACAGCGCCACGCGGCGCTTCTCACCGCCGGAGAGCACGCCGATCCGGGCGTCCCATGGGGGCAGGCGCAGCGCATCGGCCGCAATTTCAAGCTGGTGCTCACCGTCGGTGCCCGAGGTGGAAATGATGGCCTCCAGCTGCGCCTGCTCGGCAGCCAATGCATCAAAGTCGGCGTCTTCCTCGGCGTAGGCCGCGTACACCTCTTCCAGGCGCTTCTGGGCTGCGCGCACGCCGCTCATGCTGTTTTCAACCGCTTCGCGCACGCTCTGCTCGGGGTCGAGCTGTGGTTCTTGCGGCAGATAGCCAATACGGATGCCCGGCATGGGAATGGCTTCGCCTTCGATCTCCTTGTCGATGCCGGCCATGATTTTCAGCAGCGTGGACTTGCCCGAACCGTTGGTGCCGAGCACGCCGATCTTGGCGCCGGGGAAGAAAGAGAGCGAAATGTCCTTGAGGATCTGACGCTTCGGGGGCACGATCTTGCCGACCCGGTTCATGGAAAAGACGTATTGAGCCATTGCTGTGTGCCTGAGAAATCTGCGCCGAGGCTCGGCGCGAAACCGTCAATTATCCCAGCATGCGACAATACGGCTCGTTGGGCACTTCAGTTGGCTCAACACCAGCCCTTCGCTGGGGTGCTCGCCAACCACTGGCGGCACCAAACCCCTGAATCCATCTGCCCCAGACTGGCCGGGTGCCGCTTCCAACACCGAAGCAGCTCACGGAGTGGCCGATGCCCCCAGCGCCCTGGACGGGCGCCTCCAAAAAAATGACCTTTGACGATCTGAATCTGGCCCCGGCCATCGTGCAAGCCGTGCGTGAGCATGGCTACGAAACTCCCACCCCCATCCAGGCCGAGGCGATTCCCGCCGTGCTGGCCGGGCGCGACCTGCTCGGTGGCGCCCAGACGGGCACCGGCAAGACCGCTGCCTTCACCCTGCCCCTGCTGCAACGACTGGCCGACGGCGAGCGCGCCAAGAACCGCTTCGGCGGCGTGGCCATCCGTGCGCTGGTGCTCACGCCCACCCGCGAACTCGCCGCGCAAGTCGAAGAGTCGGTGCGCACCTACGGCAAACACCTGACCCTGACCTCCACCGTCGTCTTCGGCGGCGTGGGCATGAACCCGCAGATCAACGCCATGAAGCGCGGCGTGGACGTGCTGGTGGCCACCCCCGGCCGCCTGCTCGATCTGCAGCAACAAGGTTTCCTCGACCTCTCCGGCGTGCAGATGCTGGTGCTCGACGAAGCCGACCGCATGCTCGACATGGGCTTCATCCACGACGTGAAGAAGATCCTGGCGCTGGTGCCGAAAGAAAAGCAGAGCCTGCTGTTCTCCGCAACCTTCAGCGACGAAATCCGCGACCTCGCGAGCAACCTGCTCAAGGACCCGCTGCACATTCAGGTGACCCCGCGCAACACCACCGTGCAGCGCATCACCCAGGTGATCCACCCGGTGGGCCGTGGCAAGAAGAAAGCCCTGCTGGTGCACATCATCAACCAGCACAACTGGAGCCAGGTGCTGGTGTTCACCCGCACCAAGTTCGGCGCCAACAACGTGGCCGAGTTCCTCACGAAGAACGGCATCCAGGCGATGGCCCTGCACGGCAACAAGAGCCAGGGTGCCCGCACCCAGGCGCTGGCCGGCTTCAAGAGCGGCGACATCCGCGCCCTGGTGGCCACCGACATCGCGGCACGCGGCATCGACATCGACGAGCTGCCGCACGTGGTGAACTACGAGATTCCGAACGTCAGCGAAGACTATGTGCACCGCATCGGCCGCACCGGCCGCGCGGGCAACAGCGGTGAAGCCGTCAACCTCGTGAGCCTGGACGAAGAAGGTTTCATGATGGAAATCGAGCGCTTCACCAAGCAGCGCATTCCGGTGCAGATGTTCCCCGAGTTCATGCCCGAGCCGGGTGAGAAGGCCGAGCCCATCGCCATGGGCCGCCAGACCATCTGGGGCGGAGCCGGCAAGCCGCCAAGCCGCGACGTGATGGCCGCAGCCGCCAAGGCTGCGCGCACGGAAATGATGCAGCGCGTGCGCGAGAAGAAAGCCGGTGAGCCGCAGCAGGCCCGCGGCAACGGTGGCGGCGGTGGCCAGCGCCAGCGCCCGGCCGGTGACGGCGCCCAGATCGACGGACCGCGCGGCGAAGGCCGCCGTGGTGGTGGTCAGCGCGCCAATGGCAACGGCGGTGGTAATGGCCAGCCGCGCGGCAACAACGGCCCACGCAACGCCGGCGGCCAGGGCCAGCGCCCACCGCGCCAGCAGGCCGATCGGGGTGACCGCATGGACCGCGCACCGCGCGAAGACCGTGGCCCGCGTGAAGACCGCGAACCCGGTGCCGAGCGCCAGCCCGGCCCCAATGCCCACCTGGGCAGCCTGCGCATCAAGGAGCCGCGCCCACGCACGGCCAACCCGGGCGGTCAGCCCGATCCGCTGCGCACCAGCATTGACGCCATGCGCACGGGCAACCGTGGTGGCAAGGGCGGCGGCGGTGGCCGAGGCGGCCCGCGCAATGCGGGTGGTGGTGGTGGCGGTGGTGGCGGCAATGCCGACCCCTTGCGCACCAACTACGGCCGGATTCGCTGAACGCAGCAGCTGAACTACAGTGCGGTCATGCCAAACGACCGCACGCTCCCCTCTCCCGACGCCCCGTCTGCCTTCATCGGCAACGGGGCGTCGCCACGTTGGGCCACGCTCATGGTGGCCACCTGCAACGTGCTCAACCTGGCACAACCCGGGCGCCACTTCTACGAGGGGCAGGACCCCTACAGCCAGACCGAGTTCGATCGCAAGGTCGAGTGGCTGGGCAACCGCTTCAAGGCGCTCAATGCCGACGTGATTGCGGTGCAGGAGGTGTGGGACGAACTCGCCCTGCGCGCGGCCGTGGCACGCAGCGGACTGCAATACAGCTCGGTGGTGGTGCCCGGCGCCGAGAACGGCCCGGGACAGGTCGGCGCGCAAGGCACGCCGCGCGTGGGCATCGTCACCCGGCTGAAACTGGAGTCGGTCGAGTCCCTCGTCAACTTCCCCGCCGCCGCCGTGGTGCAGGTGCCCGGCATCGGCACCCACACCCGCTTCGAGCGCCCGCCGCTGGTGGCCACGCTGCGCCTCAAACACGGCCAGCCGGTGTGCGTGATCACGGCGCACCTCAAGAGCAAACGGCCCAAGTACCTGGAAGACGCCAGCGGCAAGACCATCGAAGACACCGACGACCCGGCTGTGCAGGCGCTGGGTTCGATGCGCTCGCTGATCATGCGCGCCAGCGAAGCGCTCGCGCTGCGCCTCAAGGTGGTGGAACTGCTGCACCGCACGCGCCTGCCGCTGGTGCTCATGGGCGACCTCAACGACAGCCCACACAGCGTGACCACCCAGCTCATTGCCGCCACCTCGCAGGTGGCCTACGACAAGGGCGCGCGCGACAACGCGTTGTTCAGCGCGTGGGATGTGCAGGGTGAGGCGGCGCTGCGCCGTGACGTGGCCTATTCACACATCCACCAGGGCTACCCGGAGGTGCTCGACCAGGTGCTGGTGAGCGAGGAGTTCGTGGCCAGCAGCCGCGGCGCCATCGGCGATGTGCGACGGGTGGAGGTGTTCAACGACCACCTGTTCGAAGGCCGCGACCGCAGCCGCAGTGACCATGGTTTCGTGCGCGCGCTGCTCAGACTGCGCCTGCCCGAAACGGCATGAGCGTCAGACCTTGACGAACGCGGTCACCAGCGGTTCGTCACCCACCTGCCGGCTCCAGTGGCCATGCACGCTTGCATCGAATGAGGCCCCCGCGGGCAAGGTGTCGGCCGAATAGAAGTGGTCGCCTGCGCCGAAGGTGCGCGAGCTGCCGTCCTGCAGACCAATCTGCATCTGCCCCCGGAGCACGAACAGCCACTGCGGTGCATCCGTGCAATGGAACTGGCTGCGAAAGCCCACCGGGCTCTGGCGCAGCTGCAGTCCGCTGGCGGGCAGGACCGGTGACAAGCGGGCTGCGGGCGAGCCCTCGCTGAGGTCGACCAGCTCCTCTCGAAACCGCGCGCGGCCATCGGTGTCGGTGAACAGCACCACCCGTTGAAATGTGCTCAAGAACTTCTCCTGGATTGGTGGTCGGATGGACATCAGGGAAACCACCCTCCACGATGCCGCCCGTCTTAAATCTTCCCTAAGTCTGGGTGCCCAGAATGCAGTGTGTCGGGTGCATTTCGCCACCGACTTCCACAGCATCAAGAGGATACCAACACCATGTCCAAGACCCTGATCGCCTTGTTCTCCGCAGCCCTGTTGTCCATGGGTGCAGCCCACGCACAGACCGCCGCCCCGGCCGCCAAGCCAGCAGCTGCGGCCACTGCCGCCACGCCCGCCACTCCGGCAACGCCTGCCGCTGCCGCCAAGCCAGCCACGCCAGCCACCCCCGCCACCGCAGCCGTGCCAGCGAAGAAGGAAGACGTCAAGAAGTGCGACCCCAAGACCGACAAGACCTGCAAGGAAGAAGCCAAGAAGTCCTGATCGGACTGGCGGTCGCCAGACCGTTGTGAAAAAAGCGGGGGCCACCCCGCTTTTTTTTTCGCGCACACTGGACCGATATGAAAGTGCAGCCATGAAGGTTCTCCTTGCCGAAGACGACAACATGCTGGGCAGTGGCCTGGAGCGTGGCCTGCGCATGGCCGGCTTCACCGTGGACTGGGTGCGCGATGGCCTGCAGGCGCAATCGGCGCTGCGCGCACAGGAATACGAAGTTCTGCTGCTCGACATCGGCCTGCCGGGACAGGACGGGCTGCAACTGCTGAACTGGCTGCGTGCCGACGGCATGCCGATCCCTGTGCTGGTGGTCTCTGCGCGCGACGCGGTGAGCGACCGTGTCGCTGGACTGAACCTGGGCGCCGACGACTACCTCACCAAACCCTTTGATCTCGACGAGCTGATCGCGCGCGTGCACGCGCTGGCACGCCGCCGCCACGGCCGCGCCCAGCCCGAGATGCAGCTCGGCCGGCTCGTGGTGCGGCCACTGCGCCGCGAGGCCTTGCTCGGTGAACAGCTGCTCGCACTCTCTCCACGCGAATACGACCTGCTGCTGGCTCTCATGGAACGCCCGGGTACGGTGCTGTCGCGCGAGCAACTGGAGAACCGCCTCTACAGCTGGCAGGACGAGGTGGCCAGCAACGCCGTGGAGGTGCACCTGCACCACCTGCGGCGCAAGCTGGGCAGTGCGTGGATCAAGAACGTCAGGGGCGTG
Organism: Hydrogenophaga sp. PBL-H3; assembly: GCF_010104355.1. Taxonomy (NCBI): domain Bacteria; kingdom Pseudomonadati; phylum Pseudomonadota; class Betaproteobacteria; order Burkholderiales; family Comamonadaceae; genus Hydrogenophaga; species Hydrogenophaga sp. PBL-H3. Next base: position 1,475,651 of record NZ_CP044972.1, on the reverse strand, counting down.
GGCTACAAGCTGGTGGCCGCACCATGAATTCGATCCGCCAGCGACTGCTGTTCTGGCAGATCACCGCCCTGGTCGTCACCAGCACTCTGGGCAGCGTGCTGACCTACCAGCTGGCCTGGAACGCCTTCAACCGCATCCGCGACTACGGACTTGAGCAGATCGCCTACTCGGTGGTGCGCCACGGTGTGCGGCCGCAGTCGTGGCCGCCATTGCGACCCGAGACGCCGCCCCTGGCCAACGCACCTCCCGCAGCGGAAGCCGCCACCCCGGACATCGCAGCCGAAGAACTGGCCGAAGACCTGGGACAGTTTGTGAGCCAGATCTGGACGCCTGCGGGCGAGGTCCTCTACAGCTCGCTCGAGTCCATCGGGCCGCCGCTGCAGGTACCCGGCTTTCACGTGGTGCAGTGGGATGACGAGGCATGGCGCATTTACACCCTGGCCGACAAGCGCCAGATCGTGCAGGTGGCCATGACTTCCAGCGACCGCGCCAGCAGCTTTGCCGAACTGGTGCCCTGGCTGCTCGTGCCCATGGGCCTGCTCGTGTTGCTCCTGAGTCTGCTGATCCACACTGCTGTCACGAAAGCGCTGGCGCCACTCGAATCGCTGGGCCGCGACATCCGCCGACGCGACGTGAAAGACCTGCACCCGCTGGAGACCACCGCCATGCCCGAAGAGCTGGTGCCGCTGGGCGATGCGCTCAACCAGTTGCTGGGTCGGGTGGACGGGCTGCTGGCCAGCCAGCGCCGCGTGCTGGCCGACGCCGCGCATGAGCTCAACACCCCACTGGCGGTGGTGAAGCTCCAGGCCCAGCTGGCGCGTCGCTCGCAGGAGAGTCAACGCGAAGCGGCACTGGATGAACTGGACCGAGGCATCGAGCGCAGCACCCACCTGGTGGCGCAGTTGCTGCAGATGGCGCGGCTGGAGCCCGACGTGCGGGAGCGCCAACCGGTGCCCGTGCGGCTGGACCGTCTGGCCGCCGAGGTGGTGGCCGCCTTTTCGGCCCAGGCCGAGGCACGCGAGATCGACCTCGGCCTGGACACCAGCGATGCGGCCACGGTGCTGGCCGACCCGCTGGACATGCGGGTGCTGCTGGACAACCTGGTGGACAACGCCCTGCGCCACACGCCGCCGGGCAGTCGAGTCGACATCCGCGTCGAGCACGATGCCGGACGGGTGAACCTGAGCATCAACGACAACGGCCCTGGCATTGCCGAGGCCGATCGTCAGCGGGTTCTGGAGCGATTCGTGCGGTTGAATCCGCAAGACGCCACGGGCAGCGGCCTGGGCCTGGCCATCGTGGCGAACATCGTGCAACAAAACGGGGGGCTGCTGACGCTCGCCAGCAGCCCCCCGGGAGGCCTGAGTGTGCGCGTCAGTCTGAGCGCACACCCGGCCGGGCCTTCGACGCCGGATCGCTCCGGCGAGACGGCTTAGCCGCCGTTGTTGCGGCGTGATTCGACCTGCTGGGCACGAACGTCGTCACGGCTCTTGGCCTGCACGGTGGCTTGAACCGGGTAACGGTTGGGGTACAGGTCCTTGAAGCGGGCACCGGTTTCACCGTCGGCGACCAGCTCGCCATTGGCTTGGGCTTCGGCCAGCTCGGCACGCACCTGAGCACGGGTCTTGCCCTGGGCAACCACTTCAACGGCAGGAGCCGTCGTGCGGGTGGCGGCGTATTGCGCGGGGAACACTTCGTTGAAGCGGGCACCGGTTTCGCCGTCGGCGATCAGCTCGCCATTGGCCTGGGCCAGGGCCAGTTCGGCCTTCACGTCGGCACGGGTCTTGGCAACCACGGTGGCCTGGGGATACAGGTGCGGGCTCACCTGGTTGAAACGCAGGCCGGTTTCGCCGTCGGCGATCAAGGTGCCGTTGCGCTGGGCTTCGACGAGTTCGGCGCGAACCTGCTCGCGGGTCTTGGCAGCGGCAGGGTCGGCGGCCAGGGCGTGACCTGCAACGAGGGTGGAGAGAGCGATGGCAACAACAGAGAGACGGGTATTCATGACAATTTCCTTTGAGAGGGGTTGAACATGCCGGTCGGTCCGTTGTGCGGTCTGGCCGGCTTCGATGCCTCTGCGGAGGGTTTGCATGCATCGATGGGTTGAACTGTAAAGTTTCTGATCATGAAGAAAAACAGCAATCAAATGACTGCTGTGTTTCACATTCAGCAATAATCTGGTCTTCTGCATCCGGGGAAACCCTTTAAAGGAGCCGCTTCATGGACCGCTTGGCCTCGATGCGTGTATTTCAAAAAGTGATCGACGAGGGCGGTTTTGCCGCCGCCGGACGCGCGATGGACATGTCGCCGGCGGTGGTCACGCGGCTGGTCGCCGACCTTGAAGACCACCTGGGCACACGCCTGCTGCACCGCACCACCCGGCGCGTCTCACTCACCGACGCGGGTGAGATCTACCTGGACCGCGTGCGCGTGATCCTGCAAGACCTGGACGAAGCCCACGCGCTGGTGAGTTCGCAGACCAGTGAACTCGCGGGCGTGCTGCGCCTGCTGGCGCCGCCGGTGCTGGCCACGCACGTGCTTGCGCCACTGGTCAGCGGCTTTCGGCAGGCCTACCCGAAGATCCTGCTCGACATCGACGTGGAGTCGCACCGCGAGCCCCCGATCGAGGACTACGACATCACGCTCATGGGCGCCAGGGCCTCGTTCGACGCCAACGTGATTGCACGCAAGGTGCTTTCCAGCGTCACCGTGCTGCTGGCTTCACCCGAGTACCTGCGGCGCAAGGGCACGCCTGCGCGGCCCGAAGACCTGGCGCAACATGACTGCCTGCGCCTCAAGCCCGCCGCCGGACGCAGCCGCGCCTGGCGCCTGCTGCACGAGACCGACGAGACACGCTTCATCGACATCGAGGTGCAACCGGTGCTCTGGGCCAACCACACCGACACGCTGATGCACGCCGCACTGGACGGCGCCGGGATCACCGCCACCACCATCGAGCTGGCGGCACCGCTGATCCAGAACGGCGATCTGGTGCGCGTGCTCAACCCCTGGATCACCGACCGTCTCACGCTGTACGCAGCCCTGCCCAGCCGCAAGTTCATGCCGCGGCGCACCGAGGTGTTTCTCGACTACCTCATCGAGCAAACCCGGGCACGCGTGGGCCGCGCGCTGGCGACTTGCAGCAGCTGCTGACGCCCCACACAGGCTCCAGCTTTACCATGGCCGCATGAACACACCCACCACTCCATCGCCCGTCCACTTCGGCCACCAGGGCCGCGTCGTCATCGTCACCGGTGGCGCACAAGGTATCGGCGAAGCCTGCGTGCGACGCTTCGCGCGCGAAGGCGCCTTGCTGGTGATTGCCGACGTGGCCAACGCCCCCGGCAGCGCACTGGCGCGCGAACTCGGCGCGACCTACATGCATTGCGACGTGGGGGACAAGCTCGACGTGGACGCCGTCGTGGCCAAGACCGTGGCCGCGTTCGGACGCATCGACGTGCTGGTCAACAACGCCGGCATCTTCAAGGCGGCCGACTTCCTGGACGTGACCGAGGACGACTTCGACGAGGTGCTGCGCGTGAACCTCAAGGGTTCATTCCTCATGGGCCAGGCGGTGGCGCGTGTGATGGCGACACAGGGCGGCGGCGGCATCGTCAACATGAGTTCGGTCAACGGCGTGCTCGCCATCCCCAGCATCGCCAGCTACAACGTGAGCAAAGGGGGCATCAACCAGCTCACGCGCGTGATGGCGCTGGCCCTGGCCGATCACGGCATCCGCGTGAATGCAGTGGCGCCCGGCACCATCGCCACCGAACTCGCGGCGAAAGCGGTGCTCACCAGCGAGGACGCCAAACGCAAGATCCTGAGCCGCACGCCAATGAAACGCCTGGGCGAACCGGCCGAGATTGCCGACGTGGTGGCCTGGCTGGCCAGCGACGCAGCCAGCTACGTCACCGGCGAAATCGTCACGGTCGACGGGGGTCGCATGGCGCTGAACTACACCGTTCCGGTGTAGCCACCACGCCGCCTCAGGCCGGTCGCAGTTGGCGCACCACCACCGACTCGCGGATCGGCAGGTGGATCAGCGCCGCGCCCACCGCCAGCACGATGTCGATGGTCCAGACCCAGTCGTAGTTGCCCGTGGCCTCGAACACCTGACCGCCCAGCCAGGCACCGAGGAAACCACCGATCTGGTGCGACAGCATCACGAGGCCGAACAGCATGGCCATGTTGCCGGTGCCGAAGAACTTGGCGACCAGCCCCACCGTGGGCGGCACGGTGGACAGGAAGGTCAGGCCCATCACCGCGGCAAACGTGAGCATCACGGCTTCGGTCTTGGGTGCCAGCAAAAAGATGAGCACGGCCACCGCGCGCGTGGCGTACACCAGCGAGAGCAGTGACTTCATGCGCCAGCGCCCCACGGCCCAGCCCATGGCCAGGCTGCCGATGATGTTGAACAAGCCGATGATGCCCAGCGCCCAGGCGCCCACAGGCGCGGGCAGGCCACAGGCAGCCACCACGCCAGGCAGGTGCGTGGCCAGAAAAGCCACGTGGAAACCGCAGACGAAGAAACCGGCCGAGAGCATCAGGTAGCTCGGGTTGGCCAGCGCCTTGCGGATCGCCTCGCCCGTCGGCAGCGCCAGTGGCGCGGGCGCAGCCCCCGCAACGGGCGCCGGGCCTGGGCCACGCAGCACCCAGGCCGCCGGGAGCGCCAGCAGCACGATGAGCGCCAGCGCCTGCATCGCGCCGGCCCAGCCCAGGCCCAGCGTGAGCGCGGCGGCCAGCGGCGCCATCAGGAACTGACCGAAGGAGCCGCCCGCGTTCACTATGCCGGTGGCCATGCCGCGGCGCTCGGCCGGCATGAGCCGGGTGGTGGCGGCCATCAGCACCGACGGCCCGGCCATGCCGGCGCCACCGGCCGAAAGCACACCAATGGCCAGGATCAGGCCCCAGGTGCTCGTCATGAGCGGGGTGATGAAGGTGCCCAACGCCACCAGCAACACGCCGGCCAGCAGCACGCGCCCGGCACCTATGCGGTCGGCCACGGCACCGGCAAAGGGCTGCGTGAGTCCCCACCAGAGCTGGCCAAAGGCAAACGCCAGGCTGATGCTGCCCACGCCCAGGCCGGTGGCGGTGTTCAGCGGCGAGAGGAAAAAACCCATGGTCTGGCGCGTGCCCATGGTCAATGCAAAAGTGCCGGCAGCGGCCAGCAGCACGAGCCACCAGACAGAAGAGGAGGTAGATACCTTGGCTGGATTCATCGTTTCGTTCTCCATTCAATGCTCCAGCGCGAAGAAGCGGTGTCGCCATACCAGGGGCACCAAGGGTCCGGCTCCGCCGGCCCAAGGTGCCGTCCCCCCTCCCAGCGCCGAAGGCGCGCCAGAGAGGGGGGAAGCCGCGCAGCGGCGCAGGGGGGTGGTCATTCAGCATCCTCCTCATGGAACGCGGCCAGCCCTTGATCGAGCAGGCCATGCAGCGCGGCCACGGTGGCCGCGCCCAGTTTGTCATTGAGCGCGAGTTGCGCAGCCTTCCAGCGGCGCTGCGCCTGGCGGCGCTGCTCGCGCCCGGCCTCGGTGATGTGCACCAGGCGGCTGCGCGCATCGGCGCCTTCACCCATCTCCAGCCAGCCGGCGGCCACCAGTGGCTGCAGGTTGCGCGTGAGCGTGGAAGCCCCCATGTCCATGCGCCGGGCCAACTCGCCGGGCGCCACGGGGCCAAGCCTGTCCACGTGCGTGAGCAGCGAGTACTGCGTGATCTTCAGCCCCGAGCCAGCGAGGTGCTGGTCGTAGTGCTGGGTCACGCGGCGGGTGAGCTGGCGCAGCTTGAAGTTGGTGCAGCCCACCGGGGTGGACGTTGACGCATGGGTGTCAGTGCTCATGATTTAATTGTATCTACAATGATTGCATCTACAAATAAAATGGAGTTTCCATGACCACCGAAGAAACCCAGGCGCTCTGGATGCAGCAGTACGACACCGTCGTCGAGCGCATGAATGCCGGTGCAGGCGTGGGTCTGGCCAACCCGGCCGACATCGCGAGCCTCACCGGCCTGCAACACATGCAGGCCATGCTCGACGGCCAGCTGCCCTACCCGCACATCGCCCACACGCTGGACTTCTCGCTGGTGGAAGTGAGCGAGGGCCGCGCGGTGTTCCAGGGCCAGCCCCAGCTCAAGCACTACAACCCGCTGGGCTCGGTGCATGGCGGCTGGTACGCCACGCTGCTGGATTCGGCGCTGGGCTGCGCGGTGCACACCACGCTGCCGATCGGCCGCGCCTACACCACGGCCGAGCTGGGGGTGAACATCGTGCGCGCCGCGTCCCACAAAAGTGGTCCGCTGCGCGCCATCGGCACGGTGCTGCACGCGGGGCGCCAGCTCGCCACCGCCGAGGCCCGCATCGTGGGCGCTGACGGCAAGCTCTACGCCCACGCCACCACCACCTGCCTGGTGTTTGAAGCGCCGGCGCGCTGAGACCAGGCGAAAAAAAGCCCGGCGAACCGGGCTGCTTGATGAAGTGAAGCGCGGGATCAGCCGGCGATCATCACTTCCACACGGCGGGCTTCGGCGTCGTTGCCGGTGCCGGTGGTCTGCTCGGGCTTCTTCAGCTCCAGGCTGGACTCGGCCACACCCGCACCCACCAGCGCATCGCGCACGGCCAGCGCGCGTTTCTTGGCCAGCTCGGCATTGAACGCCGGGTCGCCGGTGGCGTCGTGGAACCCCGAAAGCACCAACCGCTTGCCCGCCTTGGCTGCGGTGATCGCATCTCCCAGGGCCACCATGGCACCCGCCGCCAGATCGGCCTTGCCCGAGGCAAAGTAAAACTTCACCACGCCGTTTTCCACCACCACGCTGGCGTCATCGCTCGACGCCGCAGCCACCGCAGGTGCAGCGGCCACGGGAGCCGCCGCCACCGCCTTTGCAGCGCCGCCACGGGATTTGTGGATGCCCAGGCCCACGGCAAAGCCGGTCACCAGCACAATCACCGCCACCAGCAGCACCGCGACCACGCGGTACTCAACTTCGTTATCTTGGGAAGACATGGGAAACACTCCGTGAAAATGGTTGACTGTTCATCGACCTCCCGGGCGCGGCGCGCCAACCTGTCACAGCGGCTCGGCCCTTTGGGCGCTGCAGGATTGTAAATGGCACCCTCTCCCAAACCACCCCGCACAGTGCGCCCCACCACCTGGGACCCGGCCCAGCGCAACGGCGCGCAAATGATGGCCGACACGCTGGCGCAGTGGCGCTCCCAGGGGCCTCGCCCCGACCTCTGGGTGTTCGCCTATGCATCGCTGGTGTGGCGGCCTGAGTTCGCCGCCGCCGAGCAGCGGCTGGCGCGCGTTCACGGGCACCACCGCTGCCTGGAAATGTGGAGCCGCGTCAACCGCGGCACCTTCGAGTGCCCCGGTCTCGTGTTTGCGCTGATGCCCGGTGGCAGCTGCACGGGTCTGGCGCTGCGCGTGCCGCACAACGACGTGGAAGCCCTGATGCCGCTGCTGTGGGCGCGCGAAATGCCCAACCCGGTTTACGACCCCAAATGGCTGGTCTGCCAGACCGAGCGGGGCCCGGTGCACGCGCTGGCCTTCACGCTCTCACGGCGCAGCCCCAGCCACACCGGCACGCTGAGCGAGGAGCGCTACCGCGACATCTTCAGCCGCTCCCGCGGGCGCTACGGCACCACGCTGGACTACGCACGCCAGACCTTCCACGGCCTGCTGCACCACGGCATCCACGACCGCGCGCTGGGCAAGCTGCTGCAGCTCGTCGAATGACGCACATTGACCTGCCGCAAGCCCGGGCCAGGGGTACGCTCCTATACTGAAACTATGAACATCGCCGACCTGCGCAAGAGCTACGAGAAGGCTGAACTCAGTGAGTCGGCTTCCAACGCCGACCCACTTCAACAGTTCGCCAGATGGCTGCAGCAAGCCATCACCAGCAAGGTGCCAGAACCCAACGCCATGACGGTGGCCACGGTCGGCTCCGACCTGCGGCCCAGCACCCGCGTGGTGCTGATCAAGGGCTTCGATGAGCGGGGCATCGTCTGGTACACCAACTACGCCAGCCGCAAGGGCCAGGAGCTCGCCGGCAACCCGTTTGCCGCGCTGCAGTTCCACTGGGTCGAGCTGGAGCGAGTGGTGCGCATCGAAGGCGTGGTGGAGAAGGTCAGCGACGCCGAGAGCGACGAGTACTTCCACAGCCGCCCGCTCGACAGCCGCATCGGCGCCTGGGCCAGCCCACAAAGCCAGGTGATCGAAGGCCGCACGGTGCTGGTGACCAACGCAGCGAAGTACGGCGCGCAGTTCCTGCTGCAGCCGCCGCGCCCCCCGCACTGGGGCGGCTACCGCCTCAAGCCCGAGCGCTGGGAGTTCTGGCAAGGCCGCAAGAGCCGCCTGCATGATCGGCTGCGTTACACCGCGCAGGCCGATGGCGGATGGCTGCGCGAGCGCCTGGCGCCTTAAAGGGTTTCGATCGCTTGGTCGGCCACGGCGGCCAGCTGCCCGGTGCTGACCAGCGCTGGCGCAATCTCGGCCAGCGGTACCAGCACAAACGCGCGCTGCCCCATGCGCGAGTGCGGCACCGTCAAACGGGGTGACTCGATGCGCGCGCCCCCAAACAGCAGCAGGTCCATGTCCAGCGTGCGCGGCGCATTGCGGTAGGGGCGTTCGCGGCCAGCCCGTTGCTCGATAGCTTGCAGGGCGTCGAGCAAGGCCATTGCATTGAGGGTGGTCGAGACCTCGGCCACGGCGTTGACGTAGTCGGGCCCAGTGGATTGCACGGGTGCTGTGCGGTACAGGCTGGATGCCCGCAACACGCGAATGCCGGGCGTCTCGTCCAACGCTTTCAAGGCACCGCGCAGGGCCTGCTCGGCATCGCCGAGATTGGCACCCAGCGCGACAAAGGCCGTGACGTCAGCGCGTGCCACGGTCGGCGAAATTACACCGGCCCCGGTTCGCCACCGCTGGCGGCACCGCCCGGCTTGCGGCGGCGACGGCGGCGTTTTTTGGCTGGAGCCGAACCGTCGTTGGGAACTGCAGACTCAGCGCCGTCGTCCGACTCGCCAGCGTCTTCGTCATCACGTTCGTCAGCGCCGCCATCGGCCGCGCGAAAACGCGGATCGGGTGCGAGCGCCTCGGTCGACGGACCAGCGTTGGCCGGATGGTCGTCATCACTGCGCTTCACGCGGCGCGCCTTGCCAGCCCCGGGCTTGGCGAGGTTTTCGCGCCGCTGCGCGTCCACCATGTCCTCGCGCATGTCGTCGCTGGCCATGCTGAAGGTTTCCCACCAGTGCGCCAGCTCTTCTTCCACCTCGCCGACCTGCGCGCGCAGGCGCAGGAAATCGAAGCCGGCGCGAAAGCGCGCCTGGTCCACCAGGCTGAAAGGCGAGGTGCCCACGCGCTTGTCGAAGCGGGGCTGCATCATCCAGATTTCGCGCATGTCCGCACCCAGCTTGCCGCGGCCCGACACGTCGCCGATGCGCGCTTCAAACGCTTCGTCCACCGCGTCCTGCAACGCCGCAAACGGTGGTGGCGGGCGCTGGCCCTGGCGCGCGTTCAGGCGCTGGCTCCAGCCCTTGCGCACGTCGGCCCACAACACACAGGCCAACAAAAAGCTCGGTGCCACCGGTTTGCCTTCGCCCACGCGGCGGTCGGTGTCCTGCAAGGCAAGCTTCACGAAATCGTCGTCGGCGCGCTGCACCACCACGTCGAGCAGCGGGTAGATGCCGGTGTCCAGGCCCACGGCCTTGAGCTGCGCCACGCTGGCCAGCGCGTGGCCGGTCTGCAGCAGCTTGAGCATCTCGTCGAACAGGCGGCTTTGTGGCACGTCGAGCAACAACTTGCGCGAGGACGCCAGCGGCTCCAGCGTTTTGGCGTCAAACGTGAAGCCCAGGCCGCTGAGCTTGGCCGCAAAACGCACGGCGCGGATGATGCGCACCGGGTCTTCGCGGTAACGCGTGGCGGCGTCGCCGATCATGCGCAGCGTCTTCTTCTTCGCGTCGCGGATGCCGTGGTGGAAGTCGACCACGGTCTGCGACTCGGGGTCGTAGTACATGGCGTTGATGCTGAAGTCGCGGCGTGCGGCGTCCTGCTCGATGGGGCCCCACACGTTGTCGCGCAGCACGCGCCCGCTGGCGTCCACCGCGTGCTTCATGCCGGCGAGTTCGCCCTTGCTGGTGCGCTCGTTGCCCGCCACCTGCTCGGCGTCGGCGCTGTCCAGGTAGGCGCGGAAGGTCGAGACCTCGATCATTTCGTGTTCGCGGCCCCGGCCGTAGATCACGTGCACGATGCGAAAGCGCCGCCCGATGATGAAAGCGCGGCGGAACAGGCCCTTGACCTGCTCGGGCGTGGCGCTGGTGGCCACGTCGAAGTCTTTCGGTCGCAGGCCCAGCAACAGGTCGCGCACCGCGCCACCCACGATGAAGGCGTCAAAACCGGCCTGCTTGAGGGTGTGCACCACGTCGAGTGCGCGCTGGTCCACCAGCTTGGGGTCGATGCCGTGCACGGACACCGGCACGTCTTCGCGCTTGCCGAACGGATTGGCGCGGCGTGCGGGAGCCGCCGGCGATTTGCCGAGCAGCCTGTCAATGAATTTCTTGATCATTCGAATAGGTTCAATATGCGCCAGCCCCGTTCCAGGGCAATGGCTTGGAGCCGGGCGTCCGGGTTGGTGGCCACGGGCTCGTGCACTCTTTCCAGCAGCGGCATGTCGTTCATGGAGTCGCTGTAGAAGGTGCTGTGCTGCACGCCGGCCCATGACAGGCCACGCGCGGCCAGCCATTGTTCCACACGGGCGACCTTGCCCTCGCGAAACGACGGCGTACCCCGGATCTCTCCGGTGGGCTCGCCGCGCTCATCGGTGGCCAGATCGATGGCGATCAGCTCGTCCACCCCAAAGGCCTTGGCGATCGGGCGCGTCACGAATTCGTTGGTGGCGGTGACGATCACGACCGTGTCGCCCGCGGCCTGGTGGGCGCGCACGAGTGACAGCGCAGCGTCTTTCAGCGCGGGCTGCACCACCTCTGCCATGAAGCGTTCGTGCGCCTGGCGCGCCGTCTTCAGCCCGTGTTCGCGCACCGCTTCGATGGCAAAACGCACATAGCGGTGGATGTCCAGCGTGCCGGCCTTGTAGTCGGCATAGAAGCCGTCGTTGGCCTTGGAGAAGCTGTCGCCATCGCGCCAGCCCAGAGCCACGGTGAACTCGCCCCATGCGTAATCCGAATCGAACGGGATCAGGGTGTTGTCGAGGTCAAAAAGGGCCAGTCTCATTCGTCTTCCAGCATGGATTTGATCAGGGGGATGGTGATGGCGCGCTGGGTGCGCAGGGCGTAGGCGTCAAGCTGGTCCAGCAGCATCATGAGGCTGGAGAGATCGCGCGAGAAGCGCCGCAGCATGAAGTCCATCACCTCGTCGCTGAGGAAAACACCCCGGTCATCGGCAGCACGACGCAGCACGCCACGGCGTTCGGTTTCACCCAGCGCGTGCAGCTGGAACACATGGCCCCAGCCCAGGCGGGTGCGCAGGTCTTCGCGCAGGCGCAGGTCGGCCGGCGGACAATTGGCCGCGGCCAGCACCCAGCGCGCCGGGCCGTGCGCGGGGTTCTGCGCATTCACGAACCAGTTGAACGCCGCCGCCTGCTGCGTGGCGGTGTAGAGATGGCAGTCGTCGAGCAACACCGCGTCCCAGTGCTCGTCGAATTCGGGTGGGTCCAGTGTGTCCACATCGATCCAGCCCACGCGGCTGCCGTGCTCGCGCAGGCTCTCGCGCACCGCGCGCAACAGGTGCGTCTTGCCGCTGCCGCTCTCGCCCCACACAAACGTGGGCACGGGCGAGCGCAGCGGGTTGTGGGTCCAGAGCTTGAGGTGTTCCAGCGCGGCTTCGTTGCCGGCGGGCACGAAGTTCGCCAGGGTGGGCACGGGCGCAAGACCAATGTCCAGCGCCATCTGCTTCATGGGGCCGGTGCTCATTCGTCGGCTCCGGTGGTGTGCACGCGGGGCGCTTCGCCCAGGTACATCTGGCTGGCCAGATAGCCGCGCTTGGCGCGCCGCATGGCCACCAGCAGCACCGCGCTCGCCGGCAAGGCGATCAGTACACCCACGAAGCCAAACAGGTGCCCAAACGCCAGCAAGGCGAAGATGACCGCAATCGGGTGCAGGCCGATGCGCTCACCCAGCAGGCGCGGCGTGAGGTACAGGCTCTCGATCAATTGACCCACCAGATAGACGCCCCCCACCAGGGCCACCCCGAGCACGGTCTGAAACTGCAGCAGCGCGGCAAACAGCGCCATCACCAGGCCCAGGCCAAAACCCAGGTAGGGCACGAACACCGCCAGCCCGGTGAACACGCCGATCGGCAGCGCGAGATCCAGCCCGACCAGCGCCAGGGCCACGGTGTAGAGCACCGCGAGCACGGCCATGACCAGCAATTGGCCGCGCAGGTACTGGCCCAGCACCTCGTCGGTTTCGTTCAGAAAGCCTTGCACGCTCTCGCGCCAGCGGGGTGGGATCAGGCCCTTGGCGCGCGTGACCAGGTTCGTCCAGTCCAGCAGCAGGTAGTAGGCCACGATGGGCATGAGGAACAGGTTGCCGATCACGGCGGCCAGCGCACTGCCGCCGATGCGCAGTGACGACAGCAGACCGTTGATCAGCTCGCTCTCGTTGCCGGTGATCAGGGTGCGCAGCCATTCGCGCACCTGCGTCACGTCCACCTGCAGGTTGACACCGAAGCGGGTGGCCAGCGGCAGCAGCGCGTCGTTCAGGCGGTCCAGCAGCACTGGCACCTGCTCGCGCAGCAGCGGCACCTGCTTGGTGATCACCGGCACGATGAGCAACATGACGGCGATCAGCACCAGCATGAGCAGCGCGATGGCCAGACCCGCGCCGAGCCAGCGCGGCACGCGCCGGGCGTGCAGCCGCTCCACCAGCGGGTGCAGCGCGTACGCCAGCACGGCGGCCAGCAGGAAAGGCATGAGCACCGGTGCCAGCAGGGAGAGCAGCAGAGCACTCACCACAGCGATCAGGGCCCAGATCAAGGCGCGGATCTGGTTGGGGGTCAGTGGCATGGAGCGCGAGGGTCGATGAGGCCGCGAGGGCGACCCCTTAAAATCTGGGGCAAATTCTATCGGGCCACTCTCAGGGTACCCGAAAGCCCCCCACCCGCCCAGCGTCCCGCTCCAACGACCGCGCCGCCCACCCCTCCCCACTACCACCGGGCCAGCATTCTCATGACCTCTTCCACTACCCCCCTTTCGTACAAAGACGCCGGCGTTGACATCATTGCTGGCGACGCGCTGGTCGAGCGCATCAAGCCGTTGGCCAAAAAGACCATGCGCGAAGGCGTGCTGGCCGGCATCGGCGGCTTTGGCGCGCTGTTCGAGGTGCCCAAACGCTACAAGGAACCCGTGCTGGTGAGCGGCACCGACGGCGTGGGCACCAAGCTCAAGCTGGCTTTTGAATGGAACATGCACGACACCGTGGGCATCGACCTCGTGGGCATGAGCGTGAACGACGTGTTGGTGCAAGGCGCCGAGCCGCTGTTTTTCCTGGACTACTTCGCCTGCGGCAAGCTCGACGTGGACACCGCCGCGGCCGTGGTCGGCGGCATTGCGAAGGGCTGCGAGCTCAGCGGCTGCGCGCTGATCGGCGGTGAAACCGCCGAAATGCCCGGCATGTACCCGGCGGGTGAATACGACCTGGCCGGCTTCTGCGTGGGCGCGGTTGAAAAATCCAAGATCCTCACCGGCCAGAGCGTCAAGCCCGGCGACGTGGTGCTGGGCCTGGCCTCGCACGGCGTGCACTCCAACGGCTTCTCGCTGGTGCGCAAGTGCATCGAGCGCGCAGGCGCCGATCTGCCCGCCACGCTGGACGGCCTGCCTTTCCGCGACGCCATCATGAAGCCGACCCGGCTCTACGTGAAGAACGTGCTGGCCGCGCTGGCTGCTCATCCCATCAAGGCGCTGGCCCACATCACCGGCGGTGGTCTGCTGGAAAACATCCCGCGCGTGTTGCCCGAGGGCACGGCGGCGCACCTGGTCAAGGGCAGCTGGCCGCAGACCGAGCTGTTCGCCTGGCTGCAGAAGACCGCCGGCATCGACGACATCGAGATGAACCGTACGTTCAACAACGGCATCGGCATGGTCGTGGTGATCGCCGCCGACCAGGCCGCTGCCTGCGCCGCCACGTTGCGTGACCTGGGCGAAACGGTGTTCGAGATCGGTCGCATCGCCGCCCGAGGCGAAGGCGAGGCGGTGGTCGTCTCCTGAGCAGCGCTCAGCGCCGCAGCTGCCGCAGCACCTGCTGCTTGATCTCGTTGAAGCCCGCGCCCGTGCGGTTGCGTGGTCGCGGCAGGTCCACCTCCACCACGCTTTGCACGCGCCCTGGCCGGGGCTCCATGACCACCACCCGGTCACCCAGGAACACCGCCTCCTCCACATCGTGCGTGACCACGATGGCCGTGACCTGGCGCTCGCTCCAGATGCGCAGCAGCTCTTCCTGCAGGTAGGTGCGCGTCAGCGAATCGAGTGCGCCAAACGGTTCATCCATCAGCAGGATTTCAGGCCGCGACACCAATGCGCGGGCAATCGCGGCACGCTGGGCCATGCCACCAGACAGCTGGTGGGGATAAGCCTGCGCGAAGCCGGTCAAACCCACCAGATCGAGCTGCTCCCGGATGCGCTCGACCCGCTCGTGGCGACCCAGGTCGAGGCTGTCGAGCCCCAGGCCGATGTTGTCGGTCACGGTCAACCAGGGAAACAGGCGGTGGTCCTGGAACACCATGCTGCGCTCCACACCCGGCCCGGCAATGGGTCGGCCCTCGATCAGGATGTCGCCATCAAAGCGGTCGTCCAGTCCCGCGATCAGGCGCAGCAAGGTGGATTTTCCGCAGCCTGAAGCGCCCACGATGCTGAGGAATTCGCCACGCCCGAGCTCCAGCCCGATGCGTTGCAACACCAGCATGTCCGCTCCGTCAATGGGGTACGTCTTGCCCACGTTGCGCAGGCTCAGCGACGCCGGAGCGGCATTCAGTGTGGCGGTGCTCATCAGCGGGGTCTCCAGGGAATCAGGCGGTGAATCAGGGTGTGTGCGAGGCGGCTGAACAGGTAGCCCACCAGAGCCAGCACCAGCACGCCGACGAGCACGAGATCCATGCGGAACACGTCGCGCGCCGTGGCCAGGTAGGAGCCGATGCCGCGCCCGGTGCCGATGGCGTATTCGGCGCCCACGGTACCGATCCAGGCGGTCAGCAGGCCGATCTCGATCCCGATCAGGATCGACGGCAAGGCGGCTGGCAGCACCAGGCGGCGCAGGCGTTGCCATGGCCGCAGCCGCGCGATGGCGGCCACTTCGCGGTACGTGGGCGGGATGGCGCGCACGCCCTGTTCGGTGTTGAGGTAGACCGGAAAGAACGACGAGAGGGCGATGAAGACGGCCTTGGCGACATCGCCATTGCCGAACCAGGCCGTGAGCAGGGGAATCCACGCAAACAGCGCCACCTGGCGCAGCGCGTGAATCGTGGGTGCCACGGCGAGCTGCGAGGGCCGGTGCAGACCCACCGCCAAGCCCAGGACAACGCCCAGACCGGCGCCCACGGCAAATCCCAGCGCCACGCGCACCAGGCTGGTGGCGGTGGCGCCCCACAGCTGGCGGCCCTGTGCGTCGAAAAACGGGGCCCCCAGCACCTGGTGCAGCGGCACCATCAGCGGGTGTTCAAAAAGCCCCGTGTCAATCAGCAGCACCCAGGCCAGGCACAGCGCCAACGGCAACCAGGCGCCGGGAGCGATGCGCGGATACAGGACGGCCGGGGCAGTGATCGGAGCGGAGATCAAGGCGGTCCTGTCAACCATGGTCGGGCAGCCAGCGGCTGAGGGATTGCTCCAGGCGGCGCAAGGCCACGTCCAGCGCGTAGCCGACCACGCCCACCACCACGATGCCGACGACAACGATATCGAGCTGGAACAGGGTGCGGCCCCACACCATCATGTAGCCGATGCCTTCGGTGGCCGCCAGCATTTCCACCACGATCAGGGCGATAAAAGCGTGGCTCAAGCCCAGGCGAAAGCCGCTGAAGACGATGGGCAGGCTCGCGGGCAAGGTGAGCCGGGTTAGGTAGGTCCAGCGCCGCAACCGCAGCACGCGCGCGGCCTCGATGTAGGCCATCGGGATGTTGCGAATACCCCGCGACGTGCTCATCACCACCGGCACCAGAACGGCTTTGGAGATGACGATGATCTTGAGCGTCTCTTCGATGCCGAAGATCAGGATGAGGATGGGTATCCAGCCCAGCGTGGGCACCGCGAACAGGGCTCGCAGCGTCGGCTCCAGGTACGTGCACGCGCGCTGCGAAACACCCAGCCAGACGCCCAGCGCCAGACCCAGCACGCCACCGATGGCCAAACCCGAGGCGATGCGCTGAAGGCTGATCAGCAAACCGGCGCCCAGCTCGCCACTGTGCGCGAGCTCCAGGAAGGTGCCGAGCACCAGGGCGGGCGCCGGCAGGATCTGCGGCGACACCCACTGCCGCGCAACAGTCAGTTGCCACAGCAGCAGGATCGCGGCCGGCAAGGCCAGCGCCAGCAGCACACGGCGCAGTGGCGGCCAGATGGTGCGCGCCAGTGGCGGCAGCGCTGGCTGCCCTGTCGCGGCCGACACGCCCGCGATGGCGGTGTGGTCAACAAAAGCCATGGGTGTTCTTGTGTGGGCTGGACGACAACGGGCTCAGTGGCGGGCAACGATTGCGTTGCGGCGGGGCCAGAAGTTTTCCAGCCCCTGTGCTTTCAACGCCGTCTCGACATAGGCGGGTGCCGCCCACTTCGCGACGTCGATGTCGTTGCGAATCAGCTTGTTGTCTTTGGTGAACTCGATCGCGTCGTCGTACTGGCTGAGCAGGAAGGCGTCCACGCGCGGGTTGAACACGTCCTTGAGCGCCACACCATCGAAATCGTCCTTGAACGCCTGCACCGGCACACCCGACAGAGCCCAGATGCGGTAGGCCTCCTCGCGGTTGGCCTCCTGGCTGAGCCAGTGGGCCGACTTCACCAGCGCGTTGGCCACGCGCTGCGTCGCTTCGGGGTAACGCTTCTCGAAACCCTCGGTGACGGTGATGGCACCAAAACCCGATGCCTTGGCGCCCAGCTCCTTCGACGAATAGAACACCTTGCCCACCCCTTTGTCGCGCAATGTGAGCAAGCTGCTCGATCCCACCGCCGCATCCACACTGCCCGCGGTGAGGGCGGCGAGCTGGTCGGCGGTCTTGAGATCGACCAGCTGGATGTCGCGCAGCGTGAGGCCACTGTCCTGCAAGGCCTTGAGCAAGGCCCAGTGCAGCACGGTGCCTTTGGCCACGGCCACCTTGCGGCCCTTGAGATCCTTGAAGGACTTCACGTCCAGGTCCTTGCGCGACAGCGCGAACACCGTGGTGTAGCCATATGAGGCCACGATGCGGGTGGGCAGGCCACCGGCCTTGCCGATGATGTTGGGCAAGGAGCCGTACTGCGCGAAATCGAGGCGGTCGTTGGCAATGGCTTCGTTGATCGCGGGGCCGGTACCGGTGAGGTACTCGAAGCTGAGCTTGACGGGCGCGCCCTTGAACTCTTCAGCGATGAAGCCTTTGCCCTGCGCAACGGCCAGCAAGGCCAGGCCATAAGGTTGGCCAAAGCCCTGGCCGAAACCGCCGAAGCGGATGGCTTCGGGCAGGTTTTGCGCGTGTGCGCTGAAGGCGGTGGTGGCGGCGAGCAACAAGGCTGCCAGTGGTCTGAAAAATGAAGTCATATCGTGTCCAAAAAATACAGGGGTTGGAAGCGGCGCCATCCAGAAACACCGAGGAACCGGCTTTGCCGGGCCTCAGGTGTTGCCCCCTTGAGGGGGTCGCGCGAAGCGCGGCGGGGGTGGGTCAATGAGCACGGCGCAGCAGTTCGAAGCTGGCATCCAGCGCGGCGGTGGGGCGGAGGTCCTTGCCCCAGCCGATGGCGCGGCGGTAACTGCCGATCCATTGCTGCACCTCGGCGCCCTGCTCGACCACGGCCATGGCGTGGTCCGCCACCGGCGCGACGTACAGGGCATCGGTCGGGCAATACAGCTCGCACATGAAGCAGGTCTGGCAGTCGTCCTGGCGCGCGATGCGCGGAATGCCGCCGGGCACGGCGTCGAACACCTGGGTGGGGCAGGCGTTGACGCAGATGTTGCAGCCGGTGCAGCGTTCGGGGCTGACGATTTCGATCATGCTGCGATCCTCTCAAGGTCGACATTGGCAACGTGGTTGCGCACCGCCTGCCGGCGCACCCAGACCTCGTCCAGGCCGCCACTGACCAGGCGGTGTTGCTGTCTCAGGTCCAGCCCGGTGTGGTCCTGGCGACGGGCCATGCCACGCGTCTCGGTGCGCTGCAGGGCGCTGCGGTACATCCAGCGCGAGGTGGCGAGCATGGCCACGGCTTCGCGCGCGCGCACCGCATGTTGTTGTGCGGGTGCAGCGGCGTGGCGCACCCGCGCCCAGTGACCATCGAGCCGCTGCAGGGAGTCTTCGAGCAGGTCGGCGCGCCGGGTCCAGTTGCGCTCGTAGGGAAACACCTCGGCCTGCACCGCGCGCACCAGTTCGTCCGGGTCCCAGGCCTGGGCGCCCCCCTCCTGAATGCCCGCCGTGCCCGCGCGCCGCAA
This sequence comes from Hydrogenophaga sp. PBL-H3, assembly GCF_010104355.1. NCBI lineage: Bacteria > Pseudomonadati > Pseudomonadota > Betaproteobacteria > Burkholderiales > Comamonadaceae > Hydrogenophaga > Hydrogenophaga sp. PBL-H3. Next base: position 1,457,047 of record NZ_CP044972.1, on the reverse strand, counting down.
GGGCCGCCGCGCCAGGCTGCGCGCACCGCGGCTGAAATCGGCCGCGCCCGCGCCGGCCCAGAAGCCGGACGACAAGGCCCAGGCCGCGTTGTGGCTGCCGCCGCCGGTGAAGGCGCCGCAGATCAGTTCGCGCGTGGCGGCATCGCCCGCTGCGTAGAGACCAGGCACCGAGGTGGCGCAGTCGTCGCTGACGACGTGCAGGCCACCGGTGCCACGCACCGTACCCTCCAGCCGCAAGGCCACCGGGAAATGGTCGGTGAAGGGATTGATGCCCTGGCGGTCGAAAGACACGAAGAAATTGGGCTGGGCGTTGCGCATCCAGGCGCGGATCTCGGCGTCGGCCCTGTCCAGGCAGGCAAACACCGGTTGTGTCTGCAACGTCTTGGCGATCACGCTGCGGCCGCGCGAGGAACCCGCACCCTCGATCACCACGCCGTCGCGGTCGTAGAAGGTTGCCCAGTTGTAGAACAGCGATTTGGTGACCGAAGAAAACGAAGGACCCAGGCCATAGGCGTTGGAGAACTCCATGCCGGAGAGTTCAGCCCCCACCTCGGCGGCCATCAAATAGCCGTCACCGGTGAGCACGTTGCAGCCCAGGGCCCGGCTCAGGAACGCACAGCCGCCGGTGGTGATCACCACCGCGCCAGCGCGAGCCACCCAGGTCTCTCCCGTGGTGCGCGTGACCCCGGTGGCGCCAGCCACGTCGCCGTTCTCGTCGGTCAGCAGCTCCAGCGCCGGGCTGTGGTCCAGAATGCGCGCGCCCGCCTCCTTCACCTTCTTGCGCATCAGGCGCATGTACTCGGGTCCTTGCAGCGAGGTGCGCTGCAACTGGCCGTGTTCGTCGATCGGAAAGGGGTAGCCCCACTCGGTCAGCGTCTCGGTGTTGGTCCAGGTCTGTTCGAGCACGCGGTCCATCCACACGTGTTCGGCCAGTTCGCCACCCATGGCGAAGCGGCTGGCTTTGGCCTTGTCGCGCGAGGCCTGGTCACGCGGCACATGCCAGAGCCCCGTGCCCGACGGGGCGGTGGCGCCGGAGGTGCCGCAGAAGCCTTTCTCCACCAGCGTGACACTCGCCCCGCGTGCCGCAGCCGCCACGGCGGCCCAGGCCCCGGCGGGCCCCCCGCCAATGACCAGGACATCGGTATCGATCTGCTGCTGGCCGGCACTGCCGCTCAACAACGAATTGGAAAGGCCACCTTGCGCCATCGTCTGCACTCCTGTTTGTTCAGAGGAGGCAGTCTGCGACCGGGTCACGCCATCGGCAACGACCGATAACGCGTTTGCATATGCGAAAAATCGCAGCCGTGTTTCAGTGGCTCAGAGCAAGGCCTCCGACGGCAACACGTGCACCCCCGGTGCGCCCACCACCACGGCCTGCAGCAGGCGGTGCGCGATGCGCTCGGCGGGCACCACGCGCAAGCGGCGCGGCAGCAGCGGCTGAACCCACTGGGACACCCGCACCGCCAGTTGTTCGGCCGGTCGGCCCTGCTCTCGTTGCCCACCGATCAACCCCGGGCGCACGAACGTCAGCGAGGGGAATCCCACCGCCTGCAGGTCGCGCTCGGTCTCGCCCTTGGTCCGCGAATAGAACACCCGCGAGCGGGCATCGGCACCCAGTGCGGAGTTGAAGGCGAAGGCGCGTGCGCCATGGCGCCGTGCCAGGTAGGCCACCTCCAGCGGGTGGTCGTGGTCGACCTTGTAGAACGCGGCCTGCGAGCCCGCCACGCCCATCGTCGTGCCCAGGGTGCAAATGACCGAGTCCACCGCCCACCAGTCCGCGTGTTCGGGCAGGCGCTCGAAATCCACCAAGGGGTTGAGCAGCTTGGGGTGTGGCACCAGCGACTTGCGCGTGGGCGCCACCACCCGCTCCACGGTCGGGTCGGCCAGGGCCTGCCGCAGCACGTGGCTGCCGACCAGCCCGGTGGCGCCCACCAGCATCAGTTGTTTCATGGGCGTGTCCGTGGGGTCGAGGGGGAGGCCAGCTGGCGTTCGATGGTCTGCAACAGGCTCTGGTAGTTCGCCAGCCGCACACCACCCAGGGCCACCGCCTGCTGCGCGGCCTGCCTCGCGGCGGGCAGTTGCCCCAGCTCCAGGCGCACCTGTGCCAGGTTGTTCCAGGCGTCGGCGAAATCGGGGTGGGCACGCGTGGTCGCGTCAAAGGCTTGCGCGGCTTCCACACGTTGGCCGAGCGCATAAGCCGTGTTGCCCAGCCCCAGCAGGCTGATGCGGTGCTGCGGCCACTTCTGCAACCCGGTGGCGTAGGCGGTCCGGGCCGCCTGGGGACTGGATCGCTCCAGGGCCGAGATCGCCACCGCCCAATCGTCGGGCTGCGCGGTCACCGGCAACTGGTCGGGCCGACTGACCCGCATGGCCCAGTGGGACGAACGCGCCCAGGTGTTTTCGAACGTGCTCATCGGCAGCGTGAGGCGCGCCGTGGTCCCGGAATGCAGCAAGACCTGCTGCGTCGCGCGGTCGTAGCCAACCACCACCGCGTAGTGCCACATGGGCTTGATCGGCAGAGAGAGGTTTTGCAACACCAGCACCGGGTGCCCGCTGGCTACCTCGGTCAACACGGTCTGCAGATCGGGCGCCAGCGGGTAGGCCACGAGTCCCTGGCGACGCGTGGCCGCCAGCATCTCGGTTTGCAGTGCACCCTGGCGCCCGGGCAGGTAGACCTGCGGCGTGAGCTGCTCGGGCGTGACGCTGGAGCCCGCGGCTTGCGCCACCATGGCCAGCGTGGCGGGTCCGCACAACAGGTCTTCCTGTGGATGAAACGGCACCTGGTCGAGCAGCACACGCTGCGGCAGTTGTGCCGGCCAGGTGCGTTGCAGCTCGGCCGACTGCGGCGGCGTGGCGCATCCGGTCAAGAGCAGCCCACAAAGAACAACCCCCGCCAGGGCGGGGGTCGAACAGCGAAGTCGCCAGGACTTCATCGAATGCTGCGGGTGAACGGGAAGACCGCGGTCAGGCCCAGGATGTCGGTGACCAGCAGGATCAGGAACACAGTGAACAGGATGCCGACCACACCGGCACCTGCAGGCGCCTGGTCAACACGGTCCGCCAACTGGGCCACTTCCACGTCCGACATGGCTTTCACGCGCTCGATTGCGTCGTTGGCGTCCACGCCCTGCGCTTGCAGTGCGGTCTGCACGTCGGCGCGGGTGAAGAAGGCACTGACGTGTTCCCGGTCGGCATTGCCGGCGGGGGTCACCATGGCCTGCTCGGTCGACACCATGGCGGCCTGGGCCGTCAGGGGCAAGCCGGCGAAGGCCATGCAGGGGATCAGCGCAGTTGCAATGAGGCGTTTGATTGTTTTCATCATGATGGTGATTTCAAAGGTGGAAAAACACAGCAGCAAAAGGTTCACTGCCTGCCCTTGATCCTTACAGCGAGCGCGAAGTGCGTCAATCGCCTTTACACGGCGACACACAAGCACAACAGCCTGCAACGCCTTGTGTGCGCCAGGGAACAGACGGATGAAAAGGCGGCGCCTTCAGTTCAGCGCACGGCGCAGTTCCTGCACGCGCTGCGAGATGGCTTCGCGGTCCATGGTGTCGTCGGAATGCTCGACGTAGATTTCAAGATCGTTCACCGCCAGCCGCAGATCGCCCATCTCGGCCCAGGCGAGACCCCGGTCGCGGTACTCGGACCAGGCATCCGGCATCAGGATGAGCAAACGGTCCTGCACCGCGATCAGTCGCAACCAGTCTTCTTGGGTGCGGTGGATTTCCTTCAGGTTGCGCAGCAACCGGGCCACGATGTCGCGTGGCGTGGCGGCCTGCAGGTACAGACCCACCGGCACATCGAAATCGTCCACCAGACCGTTGCGGCGCTTGTAGGGTTCCAGCCGCTCGGACAGGTCTTCGCGGCTGAGCGACTGGCCGGTGAATGGATCGATCACCACTTGGCCATTGGGCAGGTTGACCTTGACCATGAAGTGCCCGGGGAAGTTGACACCGCGCGCTTTCAGACCCAGGCCCGTGGCCAGTTCCAGCCACAGCACGGCCAGCGTGATCGGAATGCCGCGGCGCGTGCGCAGCACGGCATTGAGGTAGCTGTTGTCGGGGTCGTAATAGTTGTTGACGTTGCCGCCAAACCCCATGTCGCGAAAGAAAAACTGGTTGAGCGTGCGCAGGCGCTGCAGCGGACCCGCATCGGCATTGCAACGACGGCGCACTCGCGAGAGCATCTGGTCCACGTCACCCAGCACCTGCTGCACGTCAAGGTCGGGGTACTCGTCCTGCGCGATGGAGGTGGCTGCCTCGAACAGCGGAAACGCTTCCTCTTCTCCCACCAGGGCGGCGAAGTAACCCAGGGGTGTGGGCGAAGGAAATTCGTACGCGGTGCTCATGACGGGCTTGCTTTCTGAATCAGCAGGTTACGTCATTTTCGAACGAACTGGCGCAAGTTCAAACCCGCCAGCAGCAGGGTAAGAAAATAGACCAAAACGCCACCCAGCACGCACAGCGTCAGCAAGCCCACGCGCTCCAGTGCCCGCCCCTCGAAACCCAGCCAGTTCACGCGCGCGGCCACCCACATCAGGAACACCGCCAGCAAGGCGCTCGCCGCCACCACTTGCGAGCCAAACCGGGCCCAGCCAGGCGAAGGACGGTAGGCGCCCCGGCGCATCAGGCCGATCAGCAGGAACAAGGCATTGACCATGGCACCGATGCCGATCGCCAGCGCCAGCCCGGCATGCGCCAGATGCGGCACCAGCAGGTAGTTGAGCACCTGCGTGAGGATCAGCACGACGATGGCGATCTTCACTGGCGTGCGGATGTCCTGGCGGGCATAAAACCCAGGCGCCAGCACCTTGATGGCGATCAGGCCGATGAGGCCGGCGCCGTAGCCCATGAGCGCGGTGGCGGTGCGTTGCACGTCGGCCGCGGTGAAGGCGCCGTAGTGGTAGAGCACCGCCACCAGCGGTTGTGCGAAGGTGAGCAGCGCCACCGCGCAGGGCACGGCCAGCAGCACCACCAGGCGCAAACCCCAGTCGAGCAGGCCGCTGTACCGCGCGGTGTCGTCGGCCGCCTTGGCTGCGGCAAGTTGCGGCAACAACACCACGCCCAGCGCCACCCCCAGCATGGCTGTGGGGAACTCCATCAGGCGGTCGGCGTAGGTAAGCCAGCTCACGCTGCCGGTGGCCAGGTGCGACGCGATCTGCGTGTTGATCAGCAGCGAGATCTGCGCCACGCTCACACCCAGCAACGCCGGCAGCATGAGCGTGGTCACGCGGCGCGTGCCCGGGTGGGCCCAGGCCGCCTTCAGGCCCGACCAGCGCAGGCTCACACGCGGCAGCATCCCCAGCTTGCGCAGTGCGGGCAACTGCACGCCGAGCTGCAACGCACCGCCCAGCAACACGCCCCCCGCCATGGCAAATATGGGCTCGATGCCCAGCGTGGCGAACCAGGGAGCGCCCCAATACGCGGCGGCGATCATGGCCACATTGAGCAGCACCGGCGTGGCCGCCGGCACCGCGAAGCGCTTCCAGGTGTTCAGAATGCCGGCCGCCAACGCCACGAACGACATGAAGGCGATGTAGGGAAACATCCACCGGGTCATGAACACGGCGGCATTGAAGCCTTCATCACTCAGGCCGCTGGCCATGGCCCACACCAGCAGCGGTGCGCCCAGCACCCCCAGCACACATGTGAGCGTGAGCGCCCACGCCAGCACGGTGGCGATCTGGTTGACCATCTGCCGGGTGGCGTCGTCGCCCTCTTTCTCGCGCACACCGGCCAGCACCGGCACGAAGGCCTGGCTGAAAGCGCCTTCGGCAAACAGGCGGCGCAGCAGGTTGGGGATGCGGAAAGCGACGTTGAACGCGTCGGTCAGCGCGCTGGCGCCAAAGGTGGCTGCCATGAGCAGCTCGCGCACCAGTCCCGTGATGCGGGAAGCCAGGGTGAGCAGAGAGACGAGGGAGGCAGACTTGAACAGGGTCACGGCGCGAGTGTAACGATGCGCCCACGCCCCTCGGGGGTGGCCATTGCCGGGTTGGCAGCCCGTGCTAAAATCGCGGGCTTTGCTGGCATCATCCCCAAACATTGAAGGAATCACACCATGGCAACCAAGCCGAAGAAAAAGAACCCCCGTCTGGCGTCTGGCCGCAAGCGCGTACGCCAGGACGTCAAGATCAATGCAGCGAACACCTCGCTGCGTTCCAAGTACCGCACCGCTGTGAAGAACGTCGAAAAAGCCGTTCTGGCCGGTGACAAGGACAAGGCGACCGAACTGTTCGCCAAGATGCAAAAAGTGGTGGACATCGTTGCCGACAAGGGCATCTTCCACAAAAACAAGGCCGCTCGCGACAAGAGCCGCCTGTCGACCAAAGTCAAGGGCCTCGCAGCAGCCGCTGCCTGAACCCCACCGGTCTGCCCCCGCCAGACCACCAGCCCGGACCTGAACAGGTCTGCCGTTTGAAACGGGTGCGCTGCCAGCAAAAGCAAAAAAGCCGTCGCAAGACGGCTTTTTTGCTTTTGGGGTTCTTTTGGGTTGTTTCTGGCCTGCGCCTTGACGAGTGCAACGAGGTCATCGGCCGCCGCGGGGCGCGGCGCAGCGAAATCAAGGGGGAGGGGCCACAGGCCCCGGAGGACATTCGCGGAGCCGTGCCCCGCGGTCGCCGATGACCGGACCAGCCGGAGAAAATTCAGGAAGAACGAGGCAAATCCGGCAACAAACAGGCCTCAGCCACCTGCAAATCGTTGTCGCGCGCAAAGTTCATGCAGAAGTCCCACGCCATGGGTTCGGCTTCGCGCAGGTCGATGTGCACCACCACGCACTTGATGCCGTTGATGGTGTTGGGCACGCACCAGGGGGAGTAGCTCAGGTGGCTGCCGGGCTGGGCACCGCCGGGACGAAACGGGCTCATGACACCGGCCAGGCGCTCGGCCCAGTCGCTCGGCCGGAAGGTGCGGCCGCTCTGGGTGACACCCTGGATGAAGACTTGTTTGGCTGTCGGTGAAACCATCGGGGGAAGCCTTCGGATGGAGGGCCGTTCATAGGAGAAAACTGCCACCGCAACGAGGATCGCTCGCCAGCGGAACAGCCAGGTATTCTATCTTATATAAGACCTGAAATCAGGGATTACCCGGGGCCCTGGGCCACGGTTCGCCGCGCATTTCAGCGATGCCCAACAAGCAATGATGATGCCCACCTGCTGCGCCTAAAATCGCGCTTCGACGGCTCAACCTTCGTTGAGCCGCTTTCTTTTTGGTCCCTCCAGCGCCTTTCTTTTCCGGAGCCACTGCATGAACGCCGCCCTCAATCCCGTCGCCTCGCCCCATGTGATGAACACCTACGGCCGCCTGCCGATCGCGATGTCGCACGGCAAAGGCGTGCGCGTGTGGGACGTGAACGGCAAGGAATACATCGACGCACTGGCGGGCATCGCGGTCAACACGCTGGGCCACGGCCACCCCAAACTGGTGCCTGCACTGCAGGACCAGGTAGCCAAGATGATCCACTGCTGCAACTACTACCACATCCCCGACCAGGAACGCCTGGCGCAAATGCTGGTCGAGCGCTCGGGCCTGACCAATGTGTTCTTCTGCAGCACCGGCCTGGAGGCCAACGAAGCCGCCCTGAAACTGGCGCGCAAGTACGGCCACGACAAGGGCATCGAGCGCCCCGAGATCGTGGTCTACGAGAAGGCTTTCCATGGCCGCAGCATCGCCACCCTCTCGGCCACCGGCAACCCCAAGGTGCAGGCCGGCTTCGGCCCGCTCGTGGAGGGTTTCATCCGCGTGCCGGCCAACGACATCGAGGCGCTCAAGAAGGCCACCGTGGGCAACCCCAACGTGGTGGCGGTGTTCTTCGAGACCATCCAGGGCGAAGGCGGCGTGAACCCGATGCGCGCGCAGTACCTGAAGGACGTTCGCGCCCTGTGCGATGCGCAGGACTGGCTGCTCATGATCGACGAGGTGCAGTGCGGCATGGGCCGCACCGGCAAGTGGTTCGCTCACCAGTGGGCGGGCATCCTGCCCGACGTGATGCCGCTGGCCAAAGGCCTGGGCTCGGGCGTGCCCATCGGCGCGGTGGTGGCCGGCCCGAAAGCCGCCAACATCTTTCAGCCGGGCAACCACGGCACCACCTTTGGCGGCAACCCGCTGGCCATGCGCGCCGGTGTGGAGACCATCCGCATCATTGAAGAAGACGGCCTGCTGGCCAACGCCGAGCGCGTGGGCACGCACCTGCGTGCCGCGCTGGAGAAAAGCCTGGGTGGTCACCCGGGCCTGAAAGAGATCCGCGGCCAGGGCCTGATGATCGGCGTGGAACTCACCCACCCCTGCGGCGCCCTCACCCAGCGCGCCGCCGACGCCGGCCTCCTGATCAGCGTCACGGCCGACAGCGTGATTCGCCTGGTGCCGCCGCTGATCATGACCACCGCAGAGGCCGACGAGGTGCTCGCCATCCTCCTGCCGCTGATCCACGCCTTTTTTGCCGAGCAGAGCCCGACATGACGATCCGCCACTACCTGCAGTTCAAGGACCTGAGCGCGGACGAATGCGCCCACGTGCTGGAGCGCACCGCCCACATCAAGAAGAAGTTCAAGGCGTTCGAGAAGTACCAGCCCTTTGCCGACCCCGACCGCACGCTGGCCATGATCTTCGAGAAGGCCAGCACGCGCACCCGCGTGAGCTTCGAGGCCGGCATGTACCAGATGGGCGGCTCGGTGGTGCACCTCACCACCGGCGACAGCCAGCTCGGTCGTGCCGAACCCATTGAAGACAGCGCCAAGGTGATCAGCCGCATGGTCGACCTGGTGATGATCCGCACCTTCGAACAAAGCAAGATCGAAGCGTTTGCCGCGCACTCGCGCGTGCCGGTGATCAACGGCCTGACCAACGAATTCCACCCCTGCCAGATCCTGGCCGACCTGTTCACGCTGGTCGAATACCGGCCGGCGGCCAGTGGCCAGCCGCTGGACGCGATCAAAGGCAAGGTGGTGGCCTGGGTGGGTGACGGCAACAACATGGCCAACACCTGGTTGCAGGCGGCCGAGCTGCTGGGCTTCACGGTGCACGTGAGCACGCCCGGCGGCTACGAGGTCGACCCGGTGCTCGCCGGCATCAGCAACCGCGATTGCTACAAAGTCTTCAAGGACCCGCGCGAAGCCTGCGCTGGCGCCGACCTGGTCACCACCGACGTGTGGACCAGCATGGGCTTCGAAGCCGAGAACGAGGTGCGCCGCGAGGCCTTCAAACGCTGGTGTGTGGACGAAGACATGATGCGCACCGCCAAACCTGACGCGCTCTTCATGCACTGCCTGCCCGCACACCGCGGCGAAGAAGTGAGCGCCGAGGTGATCGACGGACCGCAGTCGGTGGTGTGGGACGAGGCCGAGAACCGCATGCACGCGCAGAAGGCGCTGATGGAGTTCCTGCTGCTCGGCCGCCTGGCCTGATGCAGGCCCTGCTCGACGCGATCGCGCGCATCGAACCCGGCACCGACGCGCGCCGGGTTTTCCACGGCCGCGGTGGCCTGCACCCGGGCTGCGAGCAGTGGACGCTGGATGCGTTTCCCCCGGTCTGGCTGCTCACCAGCTTCCAGCCGGTCCCTGACGACACACTCGCCGCCATCGGGGAAGCCTTGGCGACACGGTGGCACCAGATCGCGCCAGGTGAGCCACTCAACTGGGTGTTCCAGTGCCGCGGTGACGGCCAGGCCGACACGGTTCTCATGGCCGGCAGCGTGCCCGAGCCGCACGTGGTCAGCGAACGCGGAGCGCGGTACTTGGTACACGTGCTCAAGGGGCAGAACCACGGCCTGTTCCTCGACATGGCCGAAGGCCGCCAGTGGGTGCGCGAACACGCGGCGGGCCACAAGGTGCTCAACCTCTTTGCCTACACCTGCGCGTTTTCGGTGGTGGCCTTGCAAGGCGGTGCGAAGCAGGTGGTCAACTTGGACATGAGTGCTGGTGCCATGGCCATCGGCCAGCAGAACCACCCGTTGAATGCCCTGAAAGAAGGCGCGAGTTTTCTCGTGCACGACATCTTCAAGACCTGGGGCAAGATCACGCGCGGCGGCCCCTACGGTCTGGTGATCGTCGACCCGCCGAGCCACCAGAAGGGCAGCTTCGTGGCCACCCAGGACTACATCAAACTCATCCGCCGCCTGCCCGACCTGCTGCGGCCCGAAGGACGCGTGCTGCTGTGCCTGAACGCACCGCAGCTCAGCGCGGCCTTCCTGATGGACCAGATGCAGGAGTCCGCGCCCGAGCTGGTGTTCGAGCAGCGTCTGGCCAACCCTGCAGCCTTTGCCGACGTGTCGGACGAACGCTCGCTCAAGGTGCTGGTGTACCGGGCACCGGCGGTGGTCAAAGCACCAGCATGAGTGCCTGCACCAGTTGCGGCGCCTGCTGCGCCTGCTTCCGCGTCGACTTCTCGGTGCACGAGATGCAGGACATGGGCGGCAGCGTGCCAATGGGCCTGGCGGTGGACGTCACCGACAGCACCATGCGCATGCGTGGCACCGACCACGCCCCGCCCCGCTGCGCCGCGCTCACCGGCCAGGTCGGCCAGCAGATTGGCTGCGGCATCTACGAGTGGCGCCCCTCGCCCTGCCGCGAGTTCGAGGAAGGCAGCGAGGCCTGCACCCGCGCACGCCAGCGCCACGGCCTGCCCCCCGTCGACGGCGCAGACTGAGCCACCAGTTAGTTCAGGCCTCAACAATTTCTGAGCCCTGTTGGGATTAACCGACACCACAGGTTTTTTCGCGGTGCTACCTTCACCGCACCATGAAAAAACTCTGGGACATCTCCCCGCCCGTGCACGCAGCCGCCCCGGTTTTCCCGGGCGACACGGCCTACACCCAGACCTGGGCCGCCACCATCGGCCCGGGCTGCCCGGTCAACGTGAGCGCCATCACGCTCTCGCCCCACGTGGGCGCACACGCCGACGCACCGCTGCATTACGACGCCAGCGGCGCGGCCATCGGCGAGGTCTCGCTCGACGCGTTTCTCGGCCCCTGCCGTGTGATCCACGCCGTTGGCTGCGGCCCGCTGGTGAAGCCCGAACACATCGCTCATGCGCTGGCCGACCTTCCGCCACGCGTGCTGCTGCGCGTGTACGAACGCCAGCCGCAAGACGCGTTCGACAACGACCTCCCCGCCTTCGCCCCAGAGACCGTGGAGCAACTCGCCGACCTCGGCGTGCTCTTGATCGGCATCGACAGCGCGAGCATCGACCCGGCCAGCAGCAAGACCCTGGACAGCCACCAGACCATCCGCCGGCGCGGCCTGCGCGTGTTGGAGAACCTGCTGCTCGACGACGTGCCCGAAGGCGACTACGAGCTGATTGCCCTGCCCCTGAAACTCACCGCCGCCGATGCGAGCCCCGTGCGCGCCGTGCTCCGGGAGCTATGAATCCATTGGCCATCCTCCGCTCATCCTGAGCTTGTCGAAGGATCGAAGCCCTTCTTGAGAACCACCATGACAACAACCCTCCAAGACTGCCGCGCGCTCGACGCGCAAGACCCGCTGCGCACCCTGCGCGACCTGTTCCACATCCCCGAGGGCACCATCTACCTCGACGGCAACTCGCTCGGCGTGATGCCGCGCAGCGCACCCGCGCGCGTGGCCGACGTGGTGACCCGCGAATGGGGCACCGACCTGATCCAGAGCTGGAACAAGAACGGCTGGTTCGCCATGCCGCAGAAGGTGGGCGACAAGATCGCGCGCCTCATCGGCGCCGCCCCCGGTACCGTGGTGGCCACCGACAGCACCTCGATCAACCTCTTCAAGGTGCTCTCGGCCGCCATCAACCTGTGCACAGCCGACCACCCCCATCGCAAACGCATCGTGAGCGAGCGCAGCAACTTCCCGACCGACCTCTACATCGCCGAAGCGCTCTGCAAAGAGCGCGGCTTCGAGTTGATGCTGGTCGAGCCCGACGAGATTGCATCCGCCCTCAAAACCGACGTGGCGATCCTCATGCTCACCCACGTGAACTACCGCACTGGCGCCATGCACGACATGCCTGCCGTGACCGCCGCCGCACACGCGGCTGGCGCGCTGATGCTGTGGGACCTCGCGCACAGCGCCGGCGCGGTGCCGGTAGACCTCACCGCAGCCGGTGCCGACTACGCCGTGGGCTGTGGCTACAAGTACCTCAACGGCGGACCCGGCGCCCCCGCCTTCGTGTGGGTCAACCCGCGCCACACCGACCGTTTCTGGCAACCGCTGGCCGGCTGGTGGGGACACGCCACGCCGTTCGATTTCACGCCCGACTACCAGCCCGCGCCCGGCATCACGCGCTACCAGTGCGGCACCCAACCCATGATCAGCCTGGCCGCGCTCGACTGCGGTGTGGACACGGTGCTGGCCGCTGAAGCCTTCGGCGGCATGACCGCGCTGCGCACCAAGTCGCTCGCACTCACCGACCTCTTCATCTCGCTGGTGGACGAGCGCTGCCAGGGCCACGGCATCGGACTGGCCACACCGCTTTCTCATGCACAGCGCGGCTCACAGGTGTGCCTCACACTGGACTGGTCGCCGCCGGGCCGCCCCAAGGCGACGGACGCCCCCTCGGGGGGCAGCGACCCGCGCAGCGGTGGAGCGTGGGGGCCTTCTACTGCCTACGCCATCGTGCAGGCGCTGATTGCGCGCGGCGTGGTGGGCGACTACCGCGCGGGAGATTCCGGCAAGCACAAGGACATCCTGCGCTTCGGCTTCACACCGCTCTACATCGGCTTCGAAGACGTGTGGAACTCGATCGAACACCTGAAGCAGGTGCTGGAGAGTGGCGAATGGAAGCGCGCCGAGTTCAACACCAGACATGCGGTGACCTGAGCATGTGCCCGCACACCCATTCCGAACCGCAGAAGCCCGAAGACATCGTGCGCGAGGAAGGCGCACAGCTCGACTTCAGCCGCGACATGAGCTACGGCGACTACCTGCAGCTCGACAGCATCCTGAGTGCGCAGAAGCCGCTCTCGCCCGCGCACGACGAGATGCTCTTCATCATCCAGCACCAGACCAGCGAACTCTGGATGAAGCTCATGCTGCACGAGCTGCACGCGGCCATTCGCCACGTGGCGGCCGACGAGCTGCAGCCCGCCTTCAAGATGCTCGCGCGCGTGAGCAAGATCATGGAACAGCTGGTGCACGCCTGGGACGTGCTCGCCACCATGACACCGCCCGAATACAGCGCGCTGCGCCCCTACCTCGCGCAGTCCAGCGGCTTCCAGAGCCACCAGTACCGCTGCATCGAGTTCGCCATGGGCAACAAGAACGCCGCCATGCTCAAACCGCACGCGCACAACCCCGAGCGACTGGCCACCGTACAGGCCGCGTTCGAAGCGCCCTCGCTGTACGACGAGGCCCTGCGCCTGCTCGCCCGCCGCGGCCTCAACGTGCCCGCCAGCCACACGCAGCGCGACTGGACCCAGCCCTACGAAGCCAGCGACGCGGTCGAACAAGCCTGGCTGCAGGTCTACCGCAATCCCAAGGAAAACTGGGACCTGTACCAGCTCGGCGAAGAACTCACCGACCTCGAAGACACCTTCCGCCTCTGGCGCTTCCGCCACGTGACCACCGTGGAGCGCGTGATCGGTTTCAAGCGCGGCACCGGTGGCACGGGCGGCGTGAGCTACCTGCGCAAAATGCTGGACGTGGTGCTGTTTCCGGAGATCTGGCGCCTGCGCACGGATCTTTGACTGAGGGGCGCTGACAGTCAGCCGCTGGCTCCGCAAGCTCGCGGACCGTTTTGATCCCGTCCATTTGCAGGGGCAAGCCATGCGCCCTGCCTGCCCGCTGCGGATCGGCGCTACTGACCAGCAAGGAGCGAGCGGGTGCTGGAGCAAAGACCTCCCGCACCGTCAGGTGTGTTCAACCGGGAAAGGCTGCTCGAGAGGTTGGGCACCACCCGATTGATGCTGCTGCAGTCCGTCGAGTAGAAGGATGTGGGCTGCATCGAAGTCCAGATCATCCAGGTTGTGAAGAATGTCCTCGGCGGCAGCCTGCCCCATCAGGCACGTCAGTTCCCGCTTGCGTTCCACAGCGAAATCAAGGGCATCCAGATCGCGTCTGGCCAACATCTCGGCCAGGAGGCCGAGCTGGTCCCTCTCGGCCGGTGTCAAGGTGAATGTCGCTGGCTGCGCATGTTCTTTCGGCACCTCCAGGTCTGATCGGAGGGCCAATTGAACCAGCAGTTCGTCCAGCACATCCGCCACCCGACGCACCGCCTGTGCCGGCGTGATGGAAGCTTGTTGGGTGGCGCTTTCGGCCTGTTCGGCCACCGCAGCCAGTTCCGTGGCACCCAGCATGCCCGCGCTGCCGCGCAGCTTGTGCAGGCTGGCGCACAGGTCGCTGCCGATCTCGGCATCCTTGTGATGCGTCAGGTCAGTCCAGGTTGCGCTCCAGGTCGAGTAGTTCTTTTGCAGCAGGGTGAGCAGCTTCTTGAAAAGCGCCAGGCTGTTGCTGGAACAGGCCTTGGCCAGTGCACTGTTGATGCCCGGTATCTCTGGCCAGGGCTGGGAATCCGCGCGACCCGCCGCGAGGTCTCTTTCGTCGAACTGGACCACCGCGACCGAAGGAACCTTGCCTCGCCGAAGGCCGATCCTGTGGCGCAACACCTTCACCACCTCCAGAGGCTCCAGCGGCTTGGTCAGGAAGTCGTCCATGCCGGCAGCAATGGCACGATGGCGCTCACTGTCCAGTGCACCCGCCGTCAGTGCGATCACAGGCAGGCTTTCAAACGCAGCGTGGGATTTGATGAGTCGGGTCGCAGCCAGACCATCCAGCACCGGCATCTGCACGTCCATGAGCACGGCATCCACCGAATCGGGGTTGGACATCAGCCAGTTGGCCGCCTCCTGGCCGTTGCAGCAGGTGTGGCAATCAGCACCCTGCAGCTGGAGCAGTGCCACGGCAATCTCCAGGTTGAGCTCGCTGTCATCGACCACCAGCACGCGCGCTCCCTGCAGCCAGCGAACGCCCCCGTCCATCGCTCGGGTCTTGCGGATCAATCGATCCTGAAAATCGTCGCCCTTCGCCATGGCTTCAATGACCGCATTGAAGATGGAGGAAACGTCCAACGGCTTTCCCACGGTGCTGTGCGGGGGCAGCGCCAGCAGCTCCATGGAGGCCAACTCCCGCGCATCGCCCAGCACGATGGCCGGCAAATCATGGCCCTGGGCCTGGCGGGCATTCACGACGTCGCGCAGCTTGTCAGCGCCTTGCACACCCAAGGCCGCATCCATCAGCAAGACGTCCGGGTCGCCCGTCTCCGCCGCCAGGGGCTGGAAACAGACCCAACCCAATGCAGCGAGGCGACGTCGCATGTCCTGGCACATACCTTCATCGGCACACATCAGGGCAACTTCGATCGGACGGCTCGCTCGCGCGGCGAGGGTCACCGCATGAGCGTCGGCTTCAACCAGCGGCAGCGTGATCGAGAACTCGCTGCCCACGCCGAGTGTGCTGCTGACCTCGGCATCGCCCCCCATCATTCGCGCCAGGTTGCGAACGATCGAGAGTCCCAGTCCTGTGCCGCCAAACTGCCGGGTGGTGCTCTCGTCGGCTTGCACAAAGGGCGTGAACAGGCGCCCGATCGCATCGGCTGAAATGCCCACGCCGCTGTCCCGCACCACCACAACCATCCTGGGCTGCGAGCCGTCGTTTCGCACATGGGTCGACAGGCCCACCGCACCCGCCGATGTGAACTTGATCGCATTGCCCAGCAGGTTGCTGAGCACCTGCCGCAGTCGAAAGCGGTCTCCGACGATCCATTGAGGCAAATCCAGTGCGGTGTCCTGCCTGAGCACAATGCCCTTGCCCTGCGCCATCGGACCATGGATTTCCAACAGCTCGTCGATCAGTTCGCGCGGCTGGAACGGCTGCATGTTCAGTGACATCTCTCCAGCCTCGATCTTGGCCAGATCCAGCACGTCGTTGATGATGTCCATCAGCGCATGCCCCGCCCGATCGGCCTTCCCGAGCAGCCCATTCTGCAGCGGCTCCAGGCTCGTCTCCTGAAGCATTCTGTGCATGCCCAGCAACGCGTTCAAGGGCGTTCGGATCTCGTGGCTCATGTTGGCCAGAAACTGGCTCTTGGCCAGGTTCGCCTGCTCGGCCTGGGTGGTGCGCAGTTGCAGCTCCGCGTGCGTGGCCTGAAGCTGCCGCTGTGCGTTCTTCAATTCAGAGACATCAAACACCAGCACGTAGAAGCCATGGACAGATCCACCTCTGATGTCTGGCAGGTAGCGTGCCAGGGAATGTCGAGGGGGACCTCCCGCTGGATCCGGAAGTTCACGCTCGAAGGTCTGCTCCTTGCCAGCCAGTGCGCCCTCCAGAAAGACACGGTTTTTCTCCATCAGCACTGGCCCCAGCAAGGCGTGCATGGACTTCCCCGGCATGGAGCTTGGATCGAGGCCAAACCAGTCTCGGTACGCGTGGTTGGCGAACCGGCAGATCAGGCCTTGATCCCAATAGCCGATCATTGAAGGCATGGCATCCATGATGCGCAGCAGATCGGACTGCGCGGTCTCCAGGGCTCTGGTGCGCTCCTGCAGGCCTTGCGCCATGGCGTCGAAGCGCCTGGCCAGGTCGCCCAGCTCGTCCCGCGAACCGTAACCGGAACGCGCACCCAGATCACCCGCTTCGATCGCGGCCGACGCTGCCTGCACCGAATACAACGGATGCAACACCCTGCGCAGCACGATGACCGTGACACCCAGGATGAGCAGGAAGAACACTGCGGCAAATACCGTCGAATACCAACGCTCCCGCTCCTCAAGGCGATGACGGGTTGCGGCCACATTCGCCGCCATGGCCCGCGCCGACTCGCCCAGTTGGCGAGACTGGGAGACCAGTTGTTCGGACAACATGGCAACCTGTGCGCGATTGACCGGGCGGTCCGAAGCGATGGCGGCCGACTTCAGGACGGCCAGCAAGTTGGGCAGCTCGGACAGGTCTTCACTGAGCTGGGCCACATCGTCATGGGGAATGATCGATTGACCCTGCATGGCGTCCAGCGAACGGGTGAGCTCCTTGTGAACCGCGTACCACTGCTGGCTCGCCCGTTCGTTCGCGTTCAAGGCGATGTCCTGGCCGAAGATCACCAGATTGATGGTGTCGTCGGTGATTCGATCGGTGGTCTGTTCGATGACGTCCAGTTGGCTCAACACCGCCTTGCTGTTGAGCACCGAGCCCATTCGAACGACGGCGAGAAACATCGCCGCCGAAATGACACAGAGCAATGCCGTACGGATGCGCATGGTGAAGCCTATTTGAACAATCGCGCTGCCTGAGCATCCAGCTGCCGCAGTGGCCCGACGCGGATTCGCTGGAGCAACCGGGGAGCCGGCGCATCGCCTGGCACCAACCCGTTGACCCGTGCCCAGCGCTCCTGAGATTCCAGGTTGGAAACCAGCGTTTGTCCAAGGCTCAATCGGAAGTCGAGGTCTTCCCAGCCCTTGGCGAGCTGGTCCGCAGACACCATCATCACGCCGGCCACGATGGCTCGGCCCTGGGCCGGTTCGTCTTTGATGAATCGTTCCGCCCTGCGCAAAGCGCGCAGAAACTTCAGTGCATCGTCGTCGCTCACCCCAGCTGCGGAAGTCTGGCTCAACAGATTGAACGTTGCGGTGTAGATCGGCAACTGCTTGGCAACGATGCCCCTGCCCTGCAAACGCGCCAGAGCGTCCGGAACCTGTGAACTGAACAAGCCCGCGGCGTCCACTTGGCCGCGTTCCAGAGCCTGTGCCGGATCTTTGGCATCCAGCGGCACGTGAATCACCTCGTTCTGGTCAATGCCATGGAACAACAGGAAGGCGTCCGCGAAGTAGTGGGCTCCGGTCCCCGCCAGCACACCAATGCGCTTGCCGCGCAGATCGGAGGGGCCTGTGATGCCCGGGCCCTGCCGAATCACCATCTGGTTCTCGCGTTTGGACGTCGAGATGGTTGCCAGGATGTCGAACTCCTTGCGATTCATGAAAGCGAGCAGTGCCGGCACATCCGCGGCAGTGGCAAAGTCAACCTCGCCAGCCACCAGCTTTTCCACACACATGCGCCCAAGTTTGAAATGCTGGATATCCAGGGACAAGCCCTCCTGCATGAAATAGCCCTTGGCCTCGGCCACCAACGCAAGAGTCGCATAGGCCACATCGGACACCGCGAGCCTGAGCGGACGAGCAGGCTGGCCGGCCTGCGCAACGGGACAGCCAAGACTCAACGACAGCAGCGATGCGGTGCACATCCGCGTGACGGTGCGCCGGTTGTGCAGAGTGGGCGCGCTGAATCTTTTTTGGTCCAAAGGAAGACCCCTGTTGTCCGCTTGGGCTGGCTTGTATGGTTCCTGCAGAGGTTACGGAGCTTTGGCTCGCGTGATCCTCGGAAATGGCCACCAATCACCGGTCATCTGGGATGCAACGCGCCTTCAAGAATCTGGCTTGCCTGCCGATTTCACCCTTCGGTGTCACCGGCAGCGCCCCCATGGAACGCCTCCACACTGCGAGTCCGGCATGCGAATCGCTTGCTGGCGCAACCGTGTCAGCCGACGTCGCGCCGCGCTGCATGGCTCTGGCGCACGCGCTGGAACGCAGCCTCACCCAAACGCTCACGCAATCCGGCCAGTGCGGGTCGCACCAGCTGAGCGGCCGGCTCCTGGCCCAGCAGGTCGCCCAGCGTGACCCAGGCTGACGCCAGGCGCGCATAGGCGTTCTCTGCGTGACCTTGCTGCTCCAGCAGACTGGCCGCCTGCACCGACGCTGCAAGGTAGGCGGTGGCGTCGCGCGCATCCAGCGCTCCCTGACGTGCCCTGGCAAGGCGCTCCAGCGCCAGCGCTGGCTGATGGCCTTGCAGGGCCACCTGCGCGCCCACCAGACAGCGCCGCGCGGCGGCCGTTCCATCGTGCGGGGGCTGCTGGTCGACGTCTTGCCAGAGGGCCTCGGCACCCGGCGGGTCCACCGCCGACAGGCACGACGCAGCAGCCAGGCGGGCCGCTTCCGCGTCTGCGGCAAGCCCGAGCGATTGCATCAGCACGGCGGCAGCGCAGAAATCATCGGCCGCGGCCCGCTCTTCGTGCGCGGCCAGCGCGGCGGCAGCGCGGCGTTGCAGCACCAACGCTCGAAGCTTTGCGTCGATGTGCTGGCCGTGCTGCTCCAGCAATGCCGAAAACCGCGCCTGTGCACGAGCTGCATCGCCGCTGGCCAGTGCCTGCTCGGCCAGCTCCATGTCGATACCGCGCCGCAAGGCATCGGGCAAGGCCAGCGCCTCGGCGTGGCGGGCGGCTTGCGCGGCTTGATCCATCAAGCCAGCCAGGCGCAGCGTGGACGCGGCCAGCAGCCAGCAGGTGCCCGCCCTGTTGTGGTTGCCCATGTAGTGCCACCCGGTCGCCGCGCGTTGCAGCAGGTCGGCCGCACCAGCCAGGTCGGCCTGGGCCAGGCGGGCACGGGCCTGCCCTTCAAGCCATTCGGGGCTCGCATCGGCCCGTGGATCGCCCTGTCCGGTCATGGAGGCATCGCCGTGGCGGACAGCCCCATGGCCTCGTAGGTGCCGAGGGCTTGGGACACCGCATCTTCGCGCGCCTGGCGGTGTTGTTGTGCCCACCCCTGCAACTCGGCCAGCAGCGCGTCGTGCGCACCCTGCGCCTCCGTCTGCGAGTCTTCGGCGGCGCGCCGCTCGCGGGTCGCCAGACCGTGCGTGGCCTCGGTCTCGGCCAGGCTCGCGGTGTTGGCGGCCTCCAGTTCGGTGAGTGCGCTGGTGCCTTCGGCAATCTCCGCGTCGGTGCCCTCGCCAACGCTGGCCACGGCCTCGATGCGTTCACCATCACCCTCGATGGTTTCGCGCCCGGTGCCCACCGCCGCCTGCGCCGCGTCGGCGTCGCTCACGCGGTTGAGTGTTTCGATGAGGCGCGTCGAATCGTTGCGCGCGGTTTCGGCGCGCGTGCCCAGGTCGCCGGGCAAATACGAGAACAGGTGGGCCATACCGCGAAAGGCATCGAGACTGACGACCAGGCTGCCCAGCGCCGAGGCTTCGCGCGAGCTCTCGCCCAGCGAGTCCCAGGCCTCGCCGGCCTGCGTCAACATGTTGTCGTTGGTGCCGGAGGTGGCATCCACCTCGCCAGCGTGTTCCTCGCGCCCGGCGGTGAGGTCTTCGCCCACCACCATGGCTTCAGCCAGCCCGGCCTCGTGCTCGCGCTCGGTTTCGGCGTGCGCGGCCATGCTGGCCTCGGTGCCGCTCAAGGCTTCGGCGGTGTGGCTGGCGGTGTCCACCTGATCCAGCAAGGCATCGAGCTGCTCCGGCGTGCCCGGTGGTGCGGGGTAGGCGGGGTTGATCGGCAACTCCATCGACTCGCCCGGCGCGAGGCCGGCGATGCTCACCGCGTACGCAGGACCGCGCTCACCAAGCTCCGACGAGGATTCGGCCGCCGCTGCGGTGCGGGCCTCGTCGCGCCCGACGCGCGCACCCACCGGGGTGGTGCGGCCGGCCAGTCCGGCGGCGGTCTCGTCGATGCGCCGCGCTGCGGCGGTGCGGTCGGCCGAGAGAGCCGCATCGGCATCGACCCGTGCGGCGGTGGACGCATCGGGTGTGTCGCCCCCCGCGCGGATGCCGGTGCGGGCCTCGAAGTCGGCGTACGACGCATAGCGCTGCGTGCTGGGTCTGCCTCCGGGCAGGGTGGTGGTCACCTGCAGCGGCAGCGGGCTGGTGGGGTCGTACGCAAAGCGCGTGGCGCCAAAGCCCGCGTGGGTGCCATCGGGGCCGTAGGTGGGAAAGTGCAGCTCCGATTCCACCCGCCGGCCGGCGGGTCCCTCGCCGTGCTCGTAGGCCAGCACGCCGAAGTCGCCTTCGGCCTGAGAGGGTTGCGACACCAGGCCACGGCCCGCGGCGTCGGCCTCCACCGGGTGCGAGTGGTACACCAGCGTGAGCGGGCCACTGGCCGAGGGCGGGCGCACCGAGCCGCTGTCGCCCTGCATCACGTGATAGGTGCCGTCCGGCCCGCGCCACACACCCGATTCGCGGCTGGGGTCGGTGCGGATCTGTTCGTGGTACTGCGCCATGGCGGCGGCGCGGTCGGGCGTGCGCACGGTCTCGGTGTGGGGTGCGTAGCGGGGTGGTGCGCCGGTGGGGGACGCGGTGTCGGGTGCAGCACTGCGGCGGGGCGAGGACGCGGCGGGGCCGGTGCCCGGTGCGGGCGGGACGACGCGGCCAGTGACGGGATCCACCGCGGGCCCACGCCCCGGTGCTGCCAGCCCGCCGCCTCGCAACGCGTCGATGTCGCCCTGCCGGTAGGGCGTGTTGGCCGTGACCCAGGCCACGTAGTCGGCGGCGTCCAAGTGACCCCTGGGCGTGAGCGTGCCACCCGTTGCCGCCCTCGACCGCGCTACCGCTGCATCGATGATGCGTTCCTGCGAGGTGTGGCGCGTGCGGGTGCGGGCGCGCGTGGCGCCCGTGACAGGATCGACGTCGGTCACCGTGGCGTCGAGCCCCATGCCACGGCGGCTGTGCAGGTCCATCATGGGCTGCGTGTCCCAGTCGGCCTCCCGGATGCCGGATTCCACGGCGTTGCGCGCGGCGGCGGTGTGCCCGGCCTGCACCTCGGCACCGGTCATGCCTGTGGCGGCGCGGTGCCCAGCGGCCTGGTCGTTGGCGTAGGCGCGGGCGGTCTCGGTGGTCCAGGGGGTGGCGCGCCGCGCCAGGGCCGGTCGGGTGTCGGTCAGCCGGGCGGCCAGGGCGGGGCTGGCGTTGAGGTCGGCGACCACACCGTTGAGGTCGCTGAAATCGTCCGGGGCGATGGCAGGACGTGTGGGCGATGCCGCCGCCGGCCTGTCGGTGGCGGCGGGCCGTGCGGCGGTGGTGGGCGTCGCGGGTGCCGTCGCGGCATCGGGCCGCCGGGCCACCACGCCGGCACCGGGTGCTTCGGGCACCTCCAGGTGCACGCGCGGCCCGGGTCCCGCGGTGGCACTCATGGCGGGGCGTCCGCCGGTGCGCCGCGCCGCCACCGCGCTGCCTGCGCGGACCAGGCCGGCACCGCCGCGCGTGCCGATGTGTCCACCCGCGCGCCCGCCCAGCGCGCCACCGGCCGCACCGGTGAGCTGCGCTGCCGCCGACGACAGCGAGGCACCCGCTGCTTCCACGGCCGCAGGGTCGCCCTGCGACTCGAAGGCGTGCAGCGCGCGCAAGGCCGTCACGGCCGGGCGCACTGCCACATTGATGATCACGCCCACCGCCGTGGTGGCGATGCTGATGCCGGTGCCGATGGCCGAGAGCGTGAGCGCCAGCGGCGCCAGCGCGCCGCCCGAGACCACCGCCCCGACCCACATGCCCACCGCGATCGCACCGCAGATGCCGCCCACAATGTCCATGAAGGTGCAGGCCATGTCCAGCGCTTCGGCAATGCCTTCGAGGTCGTTGGCCAGACCTTCGTAGCCTTCGCCCGTGCCCACGCGGCCGATGGTGTCGAACGACGCGCCCCAGTCGCGGGTGAACAGGCCGGCGATGGCCATAACGCCGCCGATGGCAGGGCCCAGGCCGGGTACCGGCACGGCGGTGGCGCCGCGCGACACCGCCAGCGTGGCCAGGCGGCGGCCAGCGATGTGGCCGAGCGCACCACCGGCCGCCCCCATCACGGCACCCATGCCCACGCCGCCCCAGAACCCGGCGGCTGCCCCCTCGCCCGCCTGGTCGAGCAGGAAGCGCGCGCGCTCGTCGCTGCCCGCCGTGCCGAGCGCACCGAAGGAGCCCGCCCAGCGCTCGTGCTCGGCCAGCTCCACGTCGATCAGCGCGGTGTCGTCCAGCGCCGCCATGGCGGTCGGGTCGCCGCTCGGCAGATCGTTCAGGGCGGGCGCGAGTTCGGTGCCATCGACAGAGGTTTCGCCCAGGCCTGTCCCGGCATCGGTTTCGCGCTCGAGGGTTTCGCTGGTGTGGGTGGCAGCGTCTTCGTGCTCGTGCGATGCCTCGTGCGCCACTTCCTCGCGCCGGTCGGGGCCGGGCTCGGGCACCTCGGCATCCACTGTGGCGGACGCGCCGTGCGCCGACCCGGTCCCGCTGTCCGCAGCCGGGCCCACTTCACCGCCGTGGTCTTGCGCCGCTTCGCGCGGTGGCGACAAGCCGCGCTCCCCGGGACCCAGCTCCAGGTAGCGCGGCATGCCGGCGGGCGGCTCGATGTCGGTCTCCAGGGCCGCGCGGCCCGCAGCTCCATCGGCCAGCGGCTCCAGCGCGCGCCGGCGCGCTGCGGCCCGCGTGGCCAGGGCGTCGCGGCGGGTGGATGAAGCCAGTGCCGTCAGGCCCACGACGACGCTCCGGTCTGCAGGCCGGCAGGCATCTGCCGGCCCAGCTTGCGGTACTCGGCGGCCACCGCGTCCAGCACGTCACCGAAGTGCAAGGCCCGAGCCTGAGCGAGTGCGCTCGCAGCGGCGCGCAGCGTGGCGTTGCGCACCTGGCCACCCGCGAGGTCGCAGGCGGCGGCCAGCTGGTTGAGCTGCGCGTCGCTCAGGCCCTGGCACTCGCCCAGGTGGGCGAGCCAGAGCCGGCGGCGCTCCTCGGGAGCCGGTGCGGGAAACTCCAGGATGGCGTCGAGACGGCGCGTGAACGCCGCGTCGAAGCGCGCACGGCTGTTGCTGGTGAGCAGCGCGATGCCTTCAAACGTCTCCATGCGCTGCAGCAGGTAGTTGGTCTGCGTATTGGCATAGCGGTCGTGCGCGTCCTTCACTTCGGTGCGCTTGCCAAACAGCGAGTCGGCCTCGTCAAACAGCAGCACCACCTCGCTGTGCTCGGCGCGCGCGAACAGGCGTGCGAGGTTTTTTTCCGTCTCGCCGATGTACTTGCTCGTGACGGAGGCGACATCGACACGGTAGAGGGGCAAGCCCAGCCGGGTGGCCAGCCAGGCCGCAGCCAGCGTCTTGCCGGTGCCCGATGGTCCCACCAGCAAGGCCCGCACACCCGGCCGGTAGCGCGCACGCGCCGCATGGCCCAGGTCCTGCGCCAGGCCTTCGCGCAAGCGGCAGCGCGCCAGCAGCGATTCGAGCTCCCGCCGCAGCGGGGCGGCCAGCACCAGTGCGTCGTCGTCGATGGTGTCGTTCACCAGCTCGGCCAGGCTGCCCAGCGCGCCCGGTGTGCCCGCGCGCAACGCCTGGCGGGCGTGGTCCGTGGTGGGCGGCGCACTTCCACCGCTCAGGCGCGCCAGGTGGCGCGCTTGCGTGGCCAGGTGCTCGATGCTGAAGCTGCCACCCCGGTGCTGTGCAGCCAGCGAGACCGCCAGGGTGTCGTCGCCCAGGTGTTGCCGCCACAGTGCCTGCCGCTCGGGCAAGCCGGGCAAAGGCAGGCGCCACTCGGGCGGTGCATCGCCGCGCCAGGTCACGTTGCCGTCCACCCCGGTGGCCACCAGCATCGGCCCGCCGTGGCCGGGCAACTCAGGCACGTCGAACACCTCGCCGGGTGCCAGATCGGGCACGAAGACGGGCATGGCCTGGACAAAATCGGCCCATGCGCCCAGGCCCTCGGGCACCGCGCCTTCCAGCACCGCCATCGAACGGCCCAGCGCCAACGCCATGGCCGCGCACACCGCACGCGACTCAGCGGGGTGCTGGCTGCGCACCACCAGCACGCCGTGCGGCTGCAAGGCCCGGGCCTGCCGCTCCGCGTCCGCGCGCACCGCACCGGTCAGCCAGTCCACGCCGCGCGCGGCATCCAGCACACCGGGCCAGCGCAGGCCACGGCCTTGCAGCGCCATCACCAGCGGCAACGGCATGTGCAGCGTGGCCTCGGGCAAGGTGGTGTGCGGCACGGAGTCGATGCGCAGCAACTGCACGGCCCGCGCCGCGCCTTCGATCAGGCGGGCCTGCGCCTGCGGGATGTGCAGGCAACCGGCGATGCGGGCCACCAGACCCACGCGGGGACGGGACCCGGGCAGCGGGGCCTGCAGCCACGCGACCACGCGGCCGACCATGGCGTCGACTTCGGATGCGCTCACCAGCGAGAGTGCGATCAACTCGACCAGCCCCAGCTGGTGGCGGGCAACAAGATCCAGCAAGGGCTGCGCAGCGGGCGGCGGCGTGTGCAACCAGCCGGCCAGCACATCGGTGGGCTCGCCCAAGCTGCGGCGCTGGCGCAGCCACAGGGCTTCGGGCTCGGGCGATGCATCGTCCGGCGCAAGCAGCCCGAGCAGAAGCTCGTGCAGCGCGGGCGCCAGCATCACCGACGTCGGCACGGCGGCGTTCATGTGCGCCGGTCCTCGCGGTCGTAGTGAAAACCCACCACACGCTGAAGGCCATCGATCCAGCCGGGGTTGATGTCAAGCGCGGCGCGGCGCACGCGGATGTCGGCATCGCGCCGGTGGAAATGCACATCGATGTGGGTGGCACTCCATTGCAGCCAGCCAGGGCGCAGCACCAGGCTGGCCAGGCTGATGCGCAGCACGCGACGCGCATGGCGGCGGCAGGCCTGCAGCCACTGCGCGGCGCGCTCATCGGACGTTTCGCAGGCCTGCGGCAAGGCGGGCAGGCTCGCCAGCATCGCCCAGGCCGGGTCGGTGTCCGGCACACGCAGCCGCAGCAGCGCCAGGCGCAGCACGCGCGGCCCCAGCCACGCGTCTGAAGGGTCGGTGTCTTGCGCGGCGAAGCCCAGGCGTTCGAGCACAGGCCACAGAAACAGCAGGCCGCTGGCGTCGGTCGCGAGTGCTTCGACCGGGTATCTGGAAACAAGGGCCCCGGAGGGCTCGGCGTCCTCACGAACCGACGCCCCCAGCACGGCGCGCGGCTGCGCGTCCTCGGCCCTGGATGGCGTCTCGGTGCCCTCGGTCGGGATGTCCGATCCGGTCCGCCTCTCGCCCGAGGCCGTTGGCCCCTGCATCCGCGTCGCGCGGCGCGCAGCAGCGGCGCGCTCGCTGCGGTGTGGCGGGTGTTCGTGGCGTGCCGTGCCGCCCTCGGCCCGGGCGTTGTCCACACCGCCGTGCCCGCCCGCCGGTGGCAGCACGCCGAGCCATGGCGTGGCATCGGCCCTGGGAGAACTCGCGCCTGGCGCGGCCTGCGCACGCAGTGCCGTACCCGCCGGCTGCGGCTCGCGGGGCACCACACGCGCGAGGTGCGCCCGCCATGCGTGTGGCAGGTGTTCGCGCCACCAGTCCTGCGTGGCCGGAACCTCCACGCTGTCCACCAGCGCCGGCCAGGCCGCCGCGGCCTCGCGCCACCCCGACACGGCGTGGAGCAACTGCGCCACGAACACACC
This sequence comes from Hydrogenophaga sp. PBL-H3, assembly GCF_010104355.1. Lineage (NCBI taxonomy): Bacteria > Pseudomonadati > Pseudomonadota > Betaproteobacteria > Burkholderiales > Comamonadaceae > Hydrogenophaga > Hydrogenophaga sp. PBL-H3. Next base: position 1,430,886 of record NZ_CP044972.1, on the reverse strand, counting down.
AGGCACCGCCTGCACCGCCACCCCCGGCAAAGCCAGCGGCCAGTACCAGGCGCTCAGCGCAGAACCCTGCGCGCGACGCCGCAGCGCGGCCTGTGCGGCCTGCAGGCGGCTGGCAAAAAACACCGTGTCGCTTCGCGCCGCGCGCTCCTCAACACCGTTGACCCACTCACCCCCCACCGCCGCCACGCGCTGCTCGATCAGCAAGCTCAGGCTCTGCGACGACAGGCCTGCGGGCAGGCGGCCCAGGTGAAGCCGGCGCACCAGCAGCACACGCTCGTCCGCATCGGGCAGGCTGGCGCAGCGCAGTGCGTCCTCCAGCCGGTGCACCGCGTGCACTGCGGCCTGGGCGCTGGGTGCGCGCAGGTGCAGGCGTTGTACGGTGCGGTCGGCTGCGCCCATGGTTGGAGGGCTTGGGTTCAGACCTTGAACAGGCTGGTCTTGCGCACGGGCGCGCTGCTCAGCACCTTGGCCTGGTCGAAGTGCACGCGCACGTCGGTGTCCAGATCGATCTGCACGCTGCTGGTGTGCACCAGCCGGGCCGACACCTCGCCCTGCCCCACGTCTTCCACCGTGGCGCGCGCCATCAGGGCGTTGCCCTTGTAGATCATGGCCTGCATGCCCACGCGCAGGCGGCTGTTGTCCAGCGCGGTCAGCGGAATGCGGCTGCCCACGCGCACCGCCGTCACCGGGCGTGGCATGCGTCCGGCCACGATGCGGCCCACCGGTGCGTGGCTGGCCAGCAGCAGCGCCATGCGCACCACGTCGTTGACGAGCGCCACCGCGGACTCGTTCGCTGGCGGCACTTGGTCGAACAGAAAATCGGTGTAGGCCTGCATCTGGCGGCGGTCCACATAGGGGATGCTGCTCCAGCGCGGCAGGCTGCCCAGGTTGCGCAGGTTGGGTGCTTCGTCGAACTGCGACATCACCTCGGCCCACTCCAGCCGCACCGCCGGCAGCACGCCGGAAAACTCCGCGTGCAGGCAGGCGCACACGCCCGCGATGCGCTCGAAGAGTTCGCTGGCGCGGCGCGACACCTCGCCCTTGCCGTGATCGCCATCGATGATGTCGCCCAGCGAGATCACCGCCTGCGCTTCGCGCTGCACGGTCTGCCACGATTGGCTGGACAGGCGCTGGATGTCCAGCCGCTGCACCGCCTCGGCGCGCACCGCGATGGCCTGCGTCTGGCGCACCAGCATCTGGCCGATGTGCACCCCCAGCTGGCCCGCTGCGGCTGTGAACGTGGGCATCACGCGCTGCGTGATCACGGTGCTGCGCAACTGTGCGCTCTGGATCGTGCGCAGCAACAGCTCGGGCCGGTCGATCTTCTGCAGGATCGCGGGAGCGACCACGAAGTGGGCGGCCGGTGCCTCGCGCAGCACCTTGAGCATTTCATCCAGCTCGTCGGGTACATCGTCGTGGTCGCGCAGGCAGGCGGGCACCGGCGCTTCCAGCAGGCCGGGGTCGAGCACGCGCCAGGGGGCGGCCAGCAGGGTGCTGGTCTCGCGCGGACGTACGAAGGCCAGGTACTGCACCTCCTGCGCCAGCACGCGGCTGCGCCGCGCGTTGACCGCCTGCACGCGGGCCTTTTCTTCTTCGAGCAGCGCACGCGCCACGCCCACGTCGTGCCGCGCTTCGGCCAGGCGGTCGTCGGCCTGGCGCACACGCAGGCCAGCCGCTTCGATGTGGCCTTGCAGCGCGCCCAAGGCCTGCTCGCAGCGCGTGAGTGCGCTGCGGTAGGCCGCCAGCCGCCCTTCAAGGCTGCGCAGGATGGCGATGGTGTTTTCCGACAGCGCCACCGTCTGCGTGAACAGCATCGCTTCATCGGGTTCCACCGGCTTGGGCGCGCCGTCGCTGCCCGGGATCGTGGTCGGTGGGGGCGCGAGCAGCTTGGTCTTGAGCGCGTCGTTGCCCAGGAAGTCGGCCAGCGCGCGCTCGCCGCTGACGCCCTCCAGGAACGGGTCCTGCGTCAGCCCGCGCACCTTGAAGTCCTTGAGCAGCGCGGGCGTGGTGCCACCGTCCTCGGCGGTGAAGGTCTGCAGCAGTTGCAACACCTCCAGCACGGTGCGCTGGCGGTTGGCCAGCGCGAAGTCGCGCGCTTCGGTCGACGGTGGCTGCTTGAGCCGGTCGGCCACGGCCACGGTTCGCACCCGTGAGAGGCCCACCACCGGGTTCGCGTAGACGATGTTGATCGGCGCACTCGGCGCCTTCAGCAGCGTGATCTGGCTCTTCTGCTGCACCATCTGCACGCTGGTCACGGTGGAGACGACGTTCATCGAGGCGAACGCCGTGGCCGTGACGGCGCGCGAGACCGGCACCGGCTCGGGTGACCTCGGTGCCGTGACCGACGGCTGCTTGATGCGCCCGATGAACTCCTTGATCTGCGTCTGCACGTTGACCGCGCTGTCGGACTTGGCGATCGCCGCCAGCACCGGCGACGTGGCCAGCCGGCTGGCATCGGACGTGGTCATCATCATCTGGCGGATGCGGTGCATGTCCACCTGCATGTGGGTGAAGCCGAAGTCGGTGATGTCGTCGGCCCGGTCGATGCGCGCGCGCAGAAAGGCCATGAAACCCTCCAGCCCGCGCAGCGGCAGCTGGGCCTGCTCGCGCTCCGACAGGGCGTTGACCACCGGGTCGGCGATCAGGCTGGCGATGGCGCTGGCCTGGCCCACGCGAGCTGCCGGCGTGGGCTCGACCATCTCCAGCGGCTGCAGCCAGGTCCAGGTGCCCACCAGGCTGGCACCAGCGGGGGCGCTGCCCGAGAACCAAGTGGTCTCAGCGCGCGCGCCCGGCGGGTTGGTCGTGGCCTGCGCGATCTTGCCGCAGCCACCGAAGGCCGCGCAGCCGTCGAACAGGGTGAAGGCAATGCCGTTGATGGCGCGGGTGCCGATGTCGAGTTCGCTGGAGGGCACCTCCAAACGCACCCACTCGCCAAGCTTGGGCAAGGCGCCCCTGGGCCTTCGGCTCGGGGACTTGTCCACCCCCCAGGCAATCAGGTCTTCGCCCCAGTAGGCGCGCCGCCCGTCGGTGTTCCAGTTGGGCCCCACTTTCCACTGGATCATGAGTTCGCGCGGCGGTCGTGTCGCGTCGAGGTAGACCCAGACGAACAGGTTCTCGGTGGCCGCGATGGCGCCCAGCGTGGCCGTGGCGCCCTCCAGGTAGTGCTGGTGGATGCCGGGCTGTGCTGCTTCCGCATGGCCACCACCGGGTGGCACCAGCACGGGCTGCGTGGGTTGCAGGCCATCGCCAGCCTCGAACGGTGCCCACAGATCGTTGTGCGAGAGCAGCAGCCAGGGCTCGTTGCCGTCCTGCCGCGCCCCGGTGGGCAGCACATGGCCGAACCAGGGTCGCGCGCCCGCACCTGTCGGGCCCCATGCCGCGCGCCCGTCAAACAGGTCGAACGACATGCCGTTGACGGCCACACCGGCCAGGCCCACCAGGCTGCTCGGCACTTCCAGGCGCACCCAGCGGCCAGCCGGCGGCAGGTCGCCCACATGGAAGTGCCCGGCCACCTTGAACGGGTGCGCGCCCGTGGCCGGGCGGCCCCAGGTCAGCAGCGGCTCGCCCCAGTAGGCGCGGTGCGACCAGCCGGTGTCGTCGCGCCACTGCAGCATCAGACAACGCGGCGGGTGGTCCGGGTCCAGGCACACCCAGGCGTACAACGCCTCGACGGCGGTCGGCGTGAAGGCCTGCAGCGCGCCGTCGAACAGGTGGGCGTGCGCGCCGGCCTGCAGCGTGCTCACATGCCCACCCCCCAGCGGCGGTGGCCCCCAGGGCTCCAGGCTTTCTTCGTCGAGCGCCTGCGGGTCGTCGCCCAGTTCGGGCACCACCTGCGGCCGCCCGGTGAGCGCGCGAACCAGGTGGGGCTGCTCGTGCCGCAGGCCTTGGCGAGCGCCGAGTTCCCGCGCGCGGCGCTCGGTGAATTCACTCAGCGCTTCCTGGAACGCCGGGTCCACCACCTCGGGGTGCAACAGGCGCGGCTCCCACGATGCCTGTGTCACAGGCACCAGCAGGCGCAGCCGCTCAGGGGCCGACATGTCGAAGCTGGCCAGCGGCGCAGCTTCGCGCATCGCCAGGTCGAGCTGTTCGATCGGCACCGGCACCGCGTCGAGCTCAAACCCGGGTGGAAAAAACGGGCTGCTGAGCTGGGGCTGCGTGAGCACGGTGGAGAGGTCCAGCGCACTCTTGGGCATGAGGCCGCACGGCGGCAGACGCAGATAGGGATCGGCCAGCACGTTGGGCGCGGGCAGCGGCTCGGGCGTCTCGGCCATCTGCTGTGCGAACTGTTCGATGCGGGCCTGCCACAGCGCGGGAAGGCGGCTGTTGGCGCCCAGCGCCCCACCCACCCCGACGCCCGTCAGGCGCTGCAGGCGCGCTTCCTTGGCGCGCCCACCCTGGCGCACCACAGAGGCACGGTCCACCCACTGCACCAGGCCCGTCTCGCTCAGCCCCACCAGGGCCAGCGGCACGCCCCAGTCTTCCCAGGGAAGTGCCTCGCCATGGCGCAGCGCGGCCTCGGCATCGAACACGGTGTGGGCCAGCGCATTGCGCAGGCGCAGGGTGGTCAGCGGCAGCGCGCGCCACTCCACGGGCCAGGCGTACCAGAGCAGGCGCGCGCCGTCGGTCATGCGCCAGTCCTCGAACGCGGCCACGTTGCTCTCGCTGCCTTCGCCCTCGCCGCACGGGCAGCGGTCACACGGGTCGTTCGGGTCGAACTCGGCGGTGTCCACCGTCACGGCTTGCAGCACCAGCACACCCACCCTGGGCAAGCGGTTGCCGGCGCTCGACCGAAGATCGGCCAGGGTGATGCCCTCGGGCACGCCGCGCGGGTTGACCAGGCCCAGTCCATCGGTCTCGGTGGCCTCACCCACATCGCTTTCCTGCACCTGCAGCCACGCCGGCGGCGCGACCACCGGCAGGGCATTCAACAGGCACTCGGCTCGGCGCACCAGCACCACGTCTTCTCCGTCCACCGCCAGGCCCTGGCCGGGTTCGATGAGCAGGCGCGCACCGCCCGATCCGGGCAGCGCAAACACCTCCAGGCCACGCACCACGCCCGCGGTGAGGGCACGGGCGCGGTGGTGCAAGTGCCCGGCCTGCCAGCGCTGGCGGCCTTGCAGCGTGGCCTCGGTGAGGGTGCGCCCGGCGAACAGGTTGGGTCGGCGGCGCCAGTCGGTCGCGGCGCTGCCGGCATCCTCCGGTGACAGCGCCACCACGCGCTCGCCCTGCAGCGGTTGGTCAATGCGTTCGATGGTCACGTCGGATCTCCCGGGTGGGTGTTGTGGTGCAACTCAGGACTTCTTGCGGGCCGGGGTTCGCGGGGCCTTTTTCACTGGCGCTGTCGTCGCCCCGGTTTTCGCTGCGGCCTTTGCTGGTGCCGCTCGCGTGATGCGGGTGCTCACGGGTCGCCACTCTTCGACCGACTTCACCAGCTGGCGCAGCGTGTCGGCGTCCAGTGGCCGGCGGCGCTCCAGGGCCAGGTATTTGTTGAGCACTTCGCTGTTGATCGGGTCGAGCAGGCTGTTGGCCACCTCGCCCACCACCGCCGGGTCCTTGATGGAGCCGTTGCGCTGCACGAACTCCAGCATCAGGCCGAGCGCGGCGGCGCTCAGCACGGGCGAGGCCTCAAAGCGCGTGCTGGCCAGCAACTGCACTTCCGCCGCCATGGCCTTGGCCGACGAGTTCTTGAACACCTCGGCCCACACATCCACCAGACCCAGGCTGTCCATGCGTTTGGTGACGCGCTCCTCCTGCGCGCCCTCGTCCACCGGTGGGGTGTTCCAGGCCGAGCCGCTGGCAATGGCCAGCAGCTCGGCGGCCGGTATCGGGGCCTGGCTCTCGCGCTGGATCAGTGCCCACAGCGCCTCGTTCTTCTCGGGCTCGCCCAGCACGGCGGCCACGCCGAGCACCTGCGTCTTGTCGAGCGAGGGTTTGCCACCCAGGCGCTCGGCGGTGTCGATGGCATCGTTGAGCAAGCCAAGCGCGGCGGCGGTGAGCACCGGAGACTCCAGGTAGCGCTTGCCTGCGAGCAGGCCGATGACGGTGCTGGCCGCCGCGGGCGTGGCGAACTTGAGCACGTTCTCGTAGCGCGGCGTGAGGCCCAGCTTCGTGATGCGGGTGTTGAGGTCGAGTTCAATCACGCGCTCGTCGTTGCCGGTGATTTCGCGGTAGCTGCCGGCGAGGTCGTCGCGGTAGGCCAGGTGGCGGCGGCGCACGAACCACAGGTTGTTCAGGCGCGCCAGACGCTGCCATTCGGCATCGGCCGGACCCAGCGCCGCGCTCTGCAGCACCGCACGGGGCAGGCGCAGCTTCTGCAAGATTTCAAACGGCCTGCGCTGCGCGATGAGGTTGGGCGCGGCGGGTTTGACCACGCGCTGGGCCAGCGTGGCGCCCTGCCCCACGCGCGCGGCCACTGCGCGCCACTCCACGCGCGGCACCGGCGCCAGGATCATCACGGCGGTGGAGTCCAGTGCCTCGGCCGCGGCGGTGAGGTCGATCGGCTGCAGTGCCAGCGCTTCTTCGATCAGCGCGGGCAACTCGTCCTCCGGGATGATGGTGAAGTCCACATCGACCTCGGCCGGAAAGTAGTTCTGCGTGAAATCCACCGCGTTGATCACGCCGGCCGGCAAGGGGCCGGCCGGCGGCAGCGCGGGAAAATGCGTGATGGCGGGAAAGCCGCGCCCACCGCTGCGCGTCTGCACATCGGCCAGGTGCGCCTGGTGCTGCATGAGATGCGCCAGCCGCAGGCCACGCGGCGCAAAGCCCAGGCCCGGCAGGTCGCCCCGGTCGGCGCCGAGCTCGCGCCGCACCATCGCTTCGTCGATCCACACCACGGTGTTGTTCTGCAGCGCGATCATGGCCAGCGGCAACACGTTGGCCGAGACACCTGCCGAGGTGCCCTGGGTGAAGATGGCGCGCGCCGCACGACCGCGCCGCGCATCCAGCGCATCGGCGGCGCCGTCGTCCTGCCACGGCACCAGCACCACGGCGGTGGCCTCGATCACGTCACCGTCTTCCACCGTGCGCTGGCCAGTGAGGGAGGTCGGGTAGGCGCCGATCGGGTTGGCGGTGAACTCCACCGGGCGCAGCGCCAGCACGAAGAGACCGGTGCGGCTGCGCAGCGGCGGCTGCGGCAGGCGCGAGAGGCCAAAGCGTGCCGAGAGCTGTTCGGCCACCGGCAGGTTGGCCAGCTGCACATCGATGCTGCGCGGCAGCAGCACCAGCTCGCCCGAGGGGGTGATGCCGTGGCCGCTGGAGACCACCAGCGTCTGGGGCTGGCCGCCTTCCTGCACGAAGAGCCCGGTGGTCACGCCGCTGCCGGCGGCCTGGCCCAGATCGGCCTCGCGCGTGAGGAAGTACTGCTGGTCGCGGATGAGGTCACGCGCGGCGAGAAAGCGGCCGTCGAAGTAGCGTGGCCGGTCGCGCCGGTGGTCTTCGATCAACACGCCGGCGTCGCGCAGGGTCTGCACCTGGTCGGAGGCGATCGGTTCGCGGGCGGTGCCTGTGCTGGGGTTCATGGCGTGCTCCGGTGAAGGGGTGGGAAAACATGAATGGCTCAGAGTCCTGTCCAGCGCGCGAGCACGCCGAGACCTGGCAGGAATCGACGACTGTGGTTGTCGATAAGCACGGCGCTGCCCTGGCGCACGCTGGGGTCTGTGGCTTCCACCGGGATCAGCAAGCGCGCGATGAACACCGCGCTGGCGTCCACCGTGGGTGGGTGCTCGGGGCCGCGCGGCAACTCGTCGGCCGTGCGGTGGTAGCCGTGCAGCACGGCGTCCTGCAGCGCGGCGCGGCGCACGGCGGGATCGGCGCTCGGGTCGTCCATGGCGGCTTCGCGCGCCAGGGCCTCCGCGGCGGTCTCTTCTTCCACCGGCAAGGTGAAGGCACCGGGGCGCAGCGGCAGGCCGAGGCCGGCGTCGGTGAGGTTGTGGCGCGGCACCAGGTGCAGTTCGTAGGCATCGCGCAGGCGCGACACGCTCACCGCGTTCAACGCATCGAAGGGACCGCTGGCAAAGGCTGGCGTGAGGCCGCGCGGGCAGGCCACGAAGCGCAGGAACACGTCGGCCACCACGGCGCGCGTGGGCAGCGTCACACCGGCCTGCGCGCGCGCCGACATGAAACGGCCCGGCGTGGTGTAGTCGGCTTGCAGCAGGTTGCTGCGCGCGGCCTCGGCGTCCCACCAGCGCTGAACCCTCAAGCAGGCCGGACGCGGCAACTCGATGAGCCGGCCCAGCCGGTCCACCGCCAGCCCGGCGTTGACCTGGATTTCTTCGGGCCTGGCGCCCGGCCCGGCGTCCACCGCCGGCCGGTGCTCCACCCGCAGCCCGGCCAGCGTGCCGCTGCCCGCCACAGCGCCCAGCGCGCGCGCCAGCTGGCTGCGGTGGTAGGTCTGTTCGTCCAGAAAATCCTGCGCGTCCAGCAGCATGCCGGTGGCGTACACGGGGCGCTCGCCCAGCGGCTGGCGCGTGAGCGGGTCGGCGGTGCTGAAGGTGGTGGCCGTGTTGGCGGTGGACGTCATGGATCACTCCTTGCGGGGTCGTGGTTTTCTGTTGCGGGGAGCCGAAAGTGGTTCGGCAGGAACCACCGGCGGCGGCGCGGCCTCGCCGCGCAGGCGCGGATCCAGCGTGGTCGGGCCGAGCACGAAGTCGCCCCCGCCCAGCACCGAGCGCTGCACCCGCACCGGACGAGGTGCAACAGCGCGGGCCAGGTAGGTGTCCACACCCACGAGACTGGCCACACCCACCATGAAGGGCCAGCTCGCGGTGGTCACGCGCACCTCCACGTGGGCGGGCGCCTCCAGGGCCACGATGCGACGGATCAGGCCCAGGTCCACGTCGTCCACCTCGCGGTGCACCAGCACGGTGGCGCGGTGCGCCAGGCGTCCATAAAAATCGGCAATGCCCTGGTCTTCGACGTCGGTGGTGGCCTCTTCGCGGTAGAGCGCCATGAGTTCGGCGCGCGCCTGGTCTCCCAGCACCAGCGTGTCGCCCACCACCGAGTTGCCGCTGACCTGCAGGCCCGGCAGCAGCGGGTCGTCCTCATCGGCCAGGTCCACGCCCAGCAGCGTGGCGAGCAGGCGGCGCAGGCGGAAGTCTTCGATCACCACCACCTCGCCGCCGCTCACGCCACCTCCGGTGGCCACGTCGAGTGCCAGCGCCAGGCCGCGGCGCGTGCCGTGCCAGCGCGCCAGCTCGGGCGCGGCCTGCAGCCAGGTGCGGCGGCGCGCATCGGGCAGGGCCGCATCAAAGCTCAGGCCGACCCAGCTCGCGAGCCAGTCCAGGTGTTCGGCCGGCGTGCTGGCGGGATCGGTGAGCAGGTGCGCGTGGGCCACGCGGTCTTCGAGCTGCGTGAGAACGCCTTCCACATTGGCCAGGCTGCGCGCCAGAAAATCGGCCGGCGAGGCCTGCGGGCGGTACACCCCGATGGCGTGGCCATCGAGCAGCAGGCGCCAGCAGCGCGCGCTGCCGCCATCGCGCAAAAGCCAGCTGCGCCCGGGGTGTTCCACCACCACCTGAGCGCCGTCGCTCACCTGCACGCCGCCGATGGCCAGGCGCAGCAGCAGCGCCACCTCGGGTTCGCCACCGAGATCGAGACCCGCGGCATGGCCTTCGTCGATGCTGTCCAGCCGCTCGCCGGGCAACTGCGCCGCATCACCAAACAACGTCTCGCGGTAGATGCGCGGCAGGTACTGCTCAGCGTAGTTGAAGCGACTGGCCCAGGCGCGCAGGGCCACCACCTCGGGGCTGGCGCGGCCATCGCCGTGCAGGCTCAGGCGCACCCACAGGTAGCGGCCGCTGAGCGAGCGCACCGCCGTGCGTGCGTTCTGCACCAGCACGGAAAAAAGGCCTCGCAGCCCACGCTGCGGCGCCCACGGTGCCAGGCCCGGGTGCGCCGGCAGTTCGGAGGGCGCGCGCTCCCACACCGCGTGCGGCACATGGGGACCGGCTGCGGCGGGATCGATGGCGCGCACATCGCGGCCAAAGGCGTGGGGGTGCCAGGCGTCCAGCCGTTCGGCTGCCGGGGGTTGGGGGTCGTTGGTGGCGGCCAGCCACACCACCACGCCGCAGACCGGGGGAATGCTGGCTTCCATGAACACGCGGTGCCAGGTGGTGGCAGGCGTGCCGCTGTCGATGAGCTGCGCGCGCAGGCGGCCGTCCTCGGTGGTGAAGCTGGCCGCCGTGCCGCTGCGTGCGAGGTTGGGCAAGGCCAGCGCATACAGCGGCTCGGCTGCGTCTTCGCGCACGGGGTAGTGCGCCACACCCTCGGGCCGGTGCACGAACGGCGCCTCGCGCTGGTCGTTTGCCAGCGGAAAAACCTCACCCAGCGCGGGCAGCTCGCCCGTGGGGCTGTTGTCGATGGCAAACGCGGGTGCATCGACGCGCCCCGGCATGCGCACGGCCATGCGTGTGCCATCGAGCCAGGTGAGCGCGTGCGCATGCACCGCACCGCGCAACGGGCGCATGGGGCCGGGTGTGCGGGTCGCTTCATCCCAGCGCCGCACCCAAGCCTGCCCTGCGCTGTTCCAACCCATCAGCAGCAAACCACCCGTGGCATGGCAGGCCAGCGCGAACGGCTCGGCCACACCGCTCCAACCGTCGTGCACCACGCTCATCGCGGGCGCGCGGCAGTTCTCGGGATCGGGGCGGAACACACCGGGCGCGTAGGCGTCGGTGGCGGGTGTCTGGCTGGGCAGCGGGTGGCCTTTCAAACGCGCCAGCCGCCCGCTGCCGCGCTCCAGCACCCACACGCCCCCCTGGGGGTGGGCGGCCAGGCGCCAAGGCGCCAGGCCTTGCTCGGCCACCTCCACATCGTCCCAGCGACGCCGCAGGTCGTGCATGAGCACACGCCCCGGCAAAGCGACGTAAAGCACGCCGTCACTGCCCACACACAGATCGGTGGGAACGGCGTCCAGCGGCAGAGCAATGGCGGCATCGTTCAGGTGGGCACTGCGCACCACGATGGCCTGGCTGGGCGCGTGCCAGCTGCAGACCACGCCCTGCGCATCGAGCGCGCGCGGCACCTCGTTCAGCGCGAGCAGTGCCGCGCTGCGGCTGGCCGCTGCATCCACCGGGGCTTCCAGGTCCCGCTCGGACGCCAGGCTCAGCGCGCCGCAGTCGGCATGCCAGCGCACATGGCCAAGACCCTGCCCCAGCGTGGGCCAGTGGGCCGGCGCCTGCAGCGACCAGAAGCGGGAGCCGTTGGCGTCCATCAACACAGCTCCGGCACTACCGGCACGGCCACGGCATTGGCCTGCGCAAACGGGTTGGGCAGCGCGCGCAGATTCGTCGGCGCTTCTGCACCCTCCACCACCACGATGGACAACAACTCGGGCAACTGCCAGGGCTGCAGGTTCAGCGTCTGCTGGGCACCGGCCTGGTTGCGCGGCAGCAGGGTCCAGTCTTCCTGGCCGGTCGCGCCATGGCGTGCAAACAGCTGCAGGCCGGTGACCTCGGCCACACCGGCCACGCGCGATACCTCCACCTCCAGTTCGCGTTCGCGCACCGAGCGCCCCAGCGCCCAGCCCTCGCCTTCCAGCCCGCCGGGGGCCAGCGGCCAGAGCAGGCGGCGCAGGGCTTCGCGCACCTCATGAAGCAGCTTGTCGCGCGCAAAGCCTTCGCGCAGGCGCAGCGCCACCGATAGACCCAGCGGCACGTATTCGCAACCGATCACGTACAGCTCGGTGGCCAGCGGCACCCGCGCCGAGAGGTGGGCGTGCACGCGCTCGATGAAGGGTCGGTCCGGACGCGGGTTGGGCGCCGGCGCGAGTGCGGCGGACGGCAGCACCACCACGCTCACCACACCGGGCACATGAAAACGCCGATCGCGCGGCTTGAAGCGCGGCATCACCTCGACCCGGCCCACATCGGCGGCGGGTGTTTCCAGTGCGAGGCGTTTGAAATCGTCGGCGGTCACCGCGCGTTGCTGGTGACGCAGCGTGGCCGGTATGCGCCGCTCGGCCTGGGGCAAGGTCTCGGCGTCTTCGCCGCCGTCCATGGCCAGCGGCTGGTGCACCTTCATGGCGGGTGCGCGCTGGCCATTGATGAGCGTGGCGGCGATCTCGCTCAGGCTGGCGGGTGCCAGGTTGCCCGCGCGCCCACCGCCAAAGCGCCCACGCGCCAGCCGCACGCGCATGAGCCGCTCGGGGATGCGGCCGCGCACGCCATCGCCAAACCGCACCGTGCCGGCTTCGGCGTCGAGCTCGAACGCACCGGCCTCGCGCGCTGTGAGGGCATGGGCACTGATCGCGGCCAGGTCGTCCACGCGCTGCCACGGGTGGTAGCCGCGCCCGCCGGGTTCTTCCACTTCGATCACCAGCGTCTCGGGGTCCACCGAACCGGCGGGCAGGGCAAAGCTCTGGTCGGCCGCACCCGTGCTGGTGCCCAGCACCTGGCCCTGCAGCGTCACGCGCTGGTCGACCTCGGCCGCGTTGATGCCCAGCCAGGTGAGCGGCAGGCGCTGCACCTGGCTGCCGGGGCGCGGGCGCACACGCAGCCAGGCCACCAGCCGCGCGGCGCGCGCCGCGTCGTCCAGACGGGGCGGTGCATCGCCCACACCGGCCAGCGGGTTCACGCCCACCTGGTTGGAAGGCACCCAGATGTCGTCCTGGCCGGGCAGCGGCAGGCGCAAGGTGCCCGGCCGGGTGAAGCCGCGCGAGGTGTCGCTGCCGGGCAGCGGCTCCAGCGTGAGGTAGTCCAGCGTCTGCGTGCCGGGCCTGCGCGTGACCATCTCCCAGATCACCGGCACCTCGGCCAGCGGGCCCACTTCTTCGAACAGCGCTGGCAGGGGCAGCGCGGGCACGATGCCCAGCGAGAGCAGCGAAGGCACGCCGGTGTCACCGCCACCGAGCGCCGCGCGCACACTGTCATTCACGCTCGCTTGCTCCAGCGGACCCGGCGCTGCCGGTGCAAGCAAGGCGATCCACACGGCGCGGTCGGTCGAGCGCTCGAACACATCGAAGCCACCAGGCTCGGCACGGCCCTGGGCAAACACGGCCAGCGTCTCGTAGCCCTGCACCGCGCCGCTGATGCGGTGCACGCGCGAGAGGCCGCTGATCACGTCGGCCATGTGGGCCGCCTCGGTGTCGGTGAGCTTGCGCTTGATGTAGGTCTCTCCGGTCACCGGCAGCACCGTGGTCTCACCCAGGGTCTCGAAGGGCTGCGCGCCTTTGAGCCGGGCACCGGGCAGCAGCGAACTCGCGCGCAGGTCGGCCAGCGGCTGCGCATACGACAGGCCCACGATGCCGCGCGCCGGCTGGGCTGCGCGCAGGCCCTGGCCGAGCAGCTTCAAAAACACCAGGCGCTGGCGCTCGGGGATGAGGTTGGCGCGGTAGAGCAGCGCGTCGCCCAGCCAGGCGAAGAGTTCGATCAGCGTGCGCCCGGGGTCGCCCTGGCGCGGGTTGGTCCATTCGGGTGTGTGCGCGGGAATGCGCGCGATCAGGTCTTCGACGAGGTCGTCAAAGCGGCGGTCATCGAGGCTGGGCGGGACGATAGGCATCTAGTTCTCCAGCTGCACGTTGACGTTCACGCGGCCCGGCGCACCCGTGCGCGCCAGCCGGTACTGGATCTCCACCCGCAGGTGGCTCGGGGCATCGGGCACGTCCCACACCTCCACCGCGTCGAGCAGGATGCGCGGTTCCCAGCGCGCCAGCGAAGCCTGCACCAGATCGCGGATGCGTCGGCGCGTGGCCAGGGTGTTGGGCTCGTGCAGCAGGCGGTCCAGCCCGCCGCCGAACTCGGGGCGCATGAGTTGCTCGCCAGGGCGTGTGCTCAGCAAGATGCGGATGCCGTCGCGCACGCTTTTCTCAAGCGCAGGCCAGCCGAGCTGGCCGTGTTCGTCGGGCAGGCCGAGCAACGGAAATCCAATGGGAGCGGCGCTGGTGTTCATCACTCGCCCCTCTTCGGAAACGGGATGCAGATCTTGATGAACGCCATCCACTTGAAGATCAGGTCGAACAGGCTCAGGAAGATGCTCAGCACGATGAAGGCGCACAGCGTGATGATGGGGATGCTGAAGCTGCAGATCCAGCCGATGGTGATGCCGCCATCGGGTGGTTTCTTGCCCTCCATCAGGTCCTTGGGGTTGCCGCTCAGCAGGTTCTGCAGCGCGGGCGGCACAGTGAAGGACACATTGGGTTTGAGCGAGCGCAGCAGGCCGGGCTCGGTGATGTCGGGCAGGTTGATGCGCACCGGCGGTGCGCCCGAGCCTTCGAACCACGGCGCGATCACAAAAGGTTCGGTGGCCTCGCTCCAGACGATGCGCGCGGGGCAACCACACTCGGGCTTGAGGCGCACGAAGGCCCGCACCACGTACTGTGCGTTGGCGTCGTCAAAGCGGCCCGGCGCCGGGTTGAGCTGCACGAAACGCTCGGCCACCGCGCGCGAAAGCGCCAGCCGCAAGGCTTGCGCCTGGTGGCTGGGCAAGGCGGGCCAGCGCGCGGGCATCTCGGGCCGGCTGGCCTGCTCATCGCGCTGCACCAGCACCTGCACCGCCTGGCGCAGGAAGGCCTCGGCACTGACCGTGCGCGCCACCGTTTCGCCCACGCGCAACTTCAAGGGCAAGGCGATGGCCGCGAGCTGCTGGCGCAGCGCCTGCGCCACGGGCGAGGTGCCTGCAAAGGCGTTGAACTCACCATCGAGCTGGCGCAGCAGCCGCAACAGTCGCTGCAGGCCCGTGCGCGCGCCGCCGCCCAGGCGCAGCTGGTTCCAGTGGTCGATCGACACGCCCGTGGGCCGCACGGTGGTGGCGAGCTCGGCGGCTTCGGTCCAGGCCGGGTGCAGCGTCTCGCCATCGAGCGGCAAGTCCATGGCCTCGCCACGCAGGGCCTGCACCAGGTGGTTGCGGAAATCGGCGCTCTCGGGCCCGAAGGTGTTGGCTTCGTCGAACACCGGCGCGGTCTCGGCCAGCTCGCTGCTCACCGTGGGCACCAGGCCGTAATACACCGTCTTGCCCGCGGCCTTGCAGACACCGGGGGGCGCCACGAACATCGGCACCACGTGTTCATCGAGCAGCGTGTCCTCGCGCTGCAAGGCCAGCTGCACCAGCTCGTGGTCGATGTCGGCCACACCGGTGTGGCCGCTGTGCAGCCGCAGCTGGCTTGCAGGGTCGCGCGCGGCCCCACCGATGCGCGCCACCGGCAGCCAGCCGCGCAGGCGCCCGCGCGATCGCATCCATCCCTCTTCTGTGGCGCTGCCAGCGCGACGCACCCGGCGCACCACCAGCCCGGCCGATTCCACCCGCGCCGGGTCCACGCGCGGCGTGCCCGGCGTGTCGCACCAGGCTTCCAGCACGGCCAGGTGGTGCTGGCGCTGGATGGGCTGTAACAGCTTGAGCACCTGGCGCTGCGTGCGCGCGGCAGCACGCGTGGCCAGCAGCCTGGCGCGGCCCTCGGCGGTGGTGATCTCGTCGAGCACGGCGTCGATGAAATCGCCATCGGAACGCTGCAACAGCAGCGGCGCGCCGCCCGTGGCCACACCGCGCGGCGCGCCCAGGGCCACATCGTGAGGAGCTTGCATCAGGGTGCGGGCCATGGCGTCACCAGATGTTCCCGGCGCCCGGGGTGTAGCTGGCCGAAACGACGGCATTGGCCTGCAGCGTGTCGCACTTCACCAGACCGGAGAAGGTGGACACGACCGCGTCCACCTTGACCGTGCCCGCGCTCACCTCCACCTGCGAGGCCGTCACCTTCACCTTGGCCGCGGCTTCCACCGCGATGCCTGCTGTGTCCATCACCACGCGGTTGCCGTTGGCGTCTTCCAGCGTGATCGACCCCGGCCCGTCCTGCAGCGTCACGGTCTGCCCGCCAGGGGTCTCCAGCGTCAGGGTCTCCTGTCCGTCTTCGTCCAGGATGGTGATGGCCACACCGTTCTTCGACTTCAGCCGCTTGGTCTTGTGCTGGCCGTTGACCACATCGGCGGGCGAAGGCGAGCTGCCGTTCCACAGCCCACCCATGATCAGCGGGTGGCGCGCGTCGCCGTTCATGAAGATCACCAGCACCTCGTCGTCCACGTCGGGCAGGAAGAAGAAGCCCCGGTCGCGTCCGGCGAACGGCGCCACCACGCGCGCCCACAGCGGCGCGTCCTGGCCGGTCACGCCGTCGTGCGCCAGCAGGCGCACCTGCACCCGGTTGCGGCCCGCGGGGTCGTCGAGCGAAACCACCTGTGCCAGCGCACCGGCCTGCAGCCAGCCCGTCGGTCGGTCCAGCAGCGCATCGTGTTTCATGCGCCCTCCCCGAGAAAGGCGCACTCACCGCTGAACTCGGTGCGGTAGCCCGCCGTCTGGTCGTAGAGGTGTGTAGCTGCACACACGAAGTAGCGGTTGTCGAACTGGGGCGAGAGCCCGGTGACGGACACGGTGGTGCCCACGCGGATGGCCGGGTTGCCTTCGCTCAGGCCTTCGATGCGAACAAAGCGACGCGCGCGCTGGTCCAGCGCCGCAGTGGCCACGGCCTGGGCCTGTGCATCGCTGCTCACCACCAGATGGCCCAAGTGTTCATGGCGCGCACCCAAGGCTTCATCGAGCCACGACAACCCGCTGCGACCGCTGCCCGGCCCACTGTGCGTGATCTGCGTGGCCTCATGGCTCACCGCGCTGCCGTCCACCGGATTCCAGCCGGCCGCGCTGGTGGCGGTGACCTGTTGCGACAGGTCGGCGATCACGCGGGCGCGCATGAGCTGGCCAAAGAGCGCGAGCTCCACCTCGCCTCGCGCCACGTCGCCGCGCGGTGCCACCTGCAGCTCGTCGCCCACGATTTGCAGATCGGCATCAAACCGCGCGAGCAGGCGGCGCAGGAAGGCGAGATCGCTCTCGTTGATCTGCGCCCAGGTGTCCACCGGGCTGGTGAGGCCGGTCACGGTGGGGCGCAGGTTGAGCGCGCCAGCCACTTCACGCACCACGTCGGCGGGGGCCATGTCGGTGTAGGTCTTGCTGCGCCGGGCCATGCGTGCGGCCTGCAGCGCGTCTTCGGCCAGCACCGTGATCTCGGGCGCACCACCCATGCTGAACACCAGTTCGATGGCGCTGACCTTGCCGCGAAACACCTCCACCGGCGCCTGCACGTCGCCCGCATACACGGCCAGATCGGCGCCCAGTTTCAGATCGGACTGTGCGCCAAAGGCCTGCTCGGTGCCGCCCGCCGTGGTGCCCACCCAGTTCGAGAGGCGCAGTTCCAGGCGGCTCATGCCGCCTTCGCTCTCGTCCATGCGCATGGCAATCAACAGGTTGGACAGCCGCACATCGGCCTGACCGGCCAGCCGCAGCGTGGGGCGCGCGCTGTAGAGGGCTTGTCGGCTGAGGGCGGTTTCGGTCATGGCGAGGTTCGCAAGGGGAGCTCAATCGGTCCGCAGTCGCCAAGCGCGCTCGGCGCGCAGGTCCAGCGCTTGCTGCAGCGCTTCCAGCGCGCGCGGGTCGTCGGGCGATGGAGCTTCGTTCGCCTGGGCCGTGGGCGGGGTGGGCCGCTCGGCCGGCACCTCGGCGGTGACTTCTTCGAAGGTGATGGGCATGTGTGTCTCCGGGTCGATCAGTCGAAGGCGATGCGGGCTTGGAGGTCGGCGGCGGCGCCCACGTCGGTGCCCAGGCTGCCGGCGCCCGAACCGCGCGCCATGCCGCCGGGCGCAAAGCCGGTGGCGCCGGTGCGCGCATGCGCCGAGGGCAGCAGGGCCTGCGCGTTGGGCAGCGATGCGCTGGCGCCGACGCCGGTGCGCAGGCCGGCAAAGGCCGTGCCGGCGGTCGCCCCGATGCCGATGCCAGCACCGATACCCACCCCGGCGCCAGCCCCCACCGAGAGCGAGCCCGACGCAAACGCGGCCGGCGCGCCCAGCGACACCCTGGCGTCCACCAGCAAAGAAGCACTGCCGCCAAAGCGCAGGCTGGCCGAGGCGTTGGCGTTGGCCACCGCGCGGGCCGCGCGTGGATCGCCACCGGCCGAGGCCACCCCCGATGGCCCTGCCCCGCCAGGCACCTCCATGCTGGAGGCGCCTGCACGATCGGCCGAAGAGGCCGGCGCGCTGGCGCTTTCGAAATTGGGCGCGTCGCTGGAAAGCGTGAGGTTGACGCCGGCGCGCAGCGGCACACCGTCGTGCGAGAACAGGTCCAGCGTTTCCTTGTATTGCTCCACCGTGCCCACGAAGCGGTAGGCACCCCAGCTGAACTCCACGCGCGGCGGGGTCTTCTCGTTCTCGCCACCGAAGGGCTTGAGCATCTGCGCCATCTTGTCGGTGGTGCTGCGCACGTCTTCGCCGCCCTGAACCTCGCCACCGAGGTTCTGCGCGGTGGTGTCGAACACCAGGTCCATGGTGAGCTTGGCCACGGTGGCGCTCACGTATTGGCGGCTGCCCGCGCCCTGTCCAGCGGGGCCCAGCGTGTTGGACACCGTGTACTGCAGCGAGGCCGGGTTGAAGTGCACCTTCACCACGGTTTCGGGCGCTGGACTCAGCGTCTTGAACTCTGCCACGGCGATAGTGCGCTCGGTCATGGTCAGGCCTTGGGAAAACCGAGGGAAAGCCCTTCGTGGGCCAGGTGCAGCTCTTCCACCGCCACCTCGGTGGCGCGGGCATTGAGGTCGGCGGCCTTGAACTTCACCGGCATGCAGCGAGCGAGCGACCAGGTCATGACCTTGCTGCCCGCGCCATCGAGCATGTCGATGTCCACGTCCATGCGCGCGGCATAGTCACCGCCCGAAACCATGGCGAACCACTTCCAGAGGTGGCGGTTGTCGGTCATGCCGCGCTTGAGGATCACGGTGGCGTGGGTCACCGGGCCCGCGCGCTGGAAGGCGCCAGCATTCACGCCACCGCTGCGGATCACCTTGGGTTCCATGGTGGCTTCCAGGCCAGTGCATTCGGCAAAGGCGCCCTGGCACATGTCGACCTCGTTGCCTTGCCCGGTGCCCGCGCCCGACTGGCGAAAGCGCACCTGGAACCGGAAGGGAATGAGCGGGGATGACGACGGCCTGGCCCCCGCACCCAGACCGACCGACACCTGGGCCGAGGCGCTGGCAGAAAATTCAGCACCGATGGCCATCACGCTGCCTCCCGCACGCTGGCCTGGCCCACGCCGGCAGCAGCCAGCGCCAGCACCACGGTGATGCGCTCGATGCTGTGCGCCGGCAGCACGGTGATCTCGGTCACGAGCCGCCCGTTGTCCAGATCGTTCTGCGTCATGGTGCTGCGATCGCAGCGCACGCTGAACGCCTCAAGGGGTGTGGCGCCGGCGAGTGCGCCCACGCGCCAGAAGCCCTTGAGCAACTCTTCAAAGCTGCGCTCCAGCCGCGCCCAGGTCTCGGGTCCGTTGCCATCGAACAGCACGCTCTGCCCGCGCAGGCGCGCCGCGCGCAGCAGCGTGGCCATGAGTCGGCTCACACCGCCGCTGCGCCAGGCCGCATCGGCGGTGGTGGTCACATCCGACTGCAGCGCCCAGCCTCCGGCCTGCTGGGTGAACAGGCACACACGCTCGGCCAGCCGCGCGCTGGGCGACTGCGGGCCAGCGCCCCAGCCGGGCAGCGGCTGCGCACTTTGCAGATCGCGCAGCGCCGGCATGGAGTGCTCACCGGCCACGCTGGCGTGGGTGCCGCGCGCCAGCGCGCTGCGGGCGATCAGGCCGGCGAGCGCGCCGTCGGGCGGCTCCAGGCCTTCGGGCAAGTCTTGTGCAGCGCGCGTGGCCAGCCAGGGGTAGCCCAGTTGCACGAAGGCGCTGGCGATCGACAGCCCACTCGCGTCCACGCTGCCTTCGGCCTCCAGCACACCGCTGCGGCGCAGAAACGCCAGCATGTCGTTGTGCGCGTGCACGCCGCCGTCGCTCACTGGCCGGCGTGCGTCTTCACGCGGCAGGGGCAGCGCGCCGACGAACAGCATCTCACGCTGGTGCTGCGCCAGAAAAGCGCGCACGCTGGCCACGGCCACGCGCCACGGCCCGTAGCCCGGACCGTCCAGGCGCGGCGCGTGCAGGGCGCGCAGGCCAGCGTCTTTGGGCAGCGGGGGCTCGTCGGGGCTGCACTCCACGAAGCCTTCGGGTGGCGACACCAGCGGCACCGCCACCGACGGAGCCAGCGGTTCGGTGGAGCAGGCGTCGG
This sequence comes from Hydrogenophaga sp. PBL-H3, assembly GCF_010104355.1. Lineage (NCBI taxonomy): Bacteria > Pseudomonadati > Pseudomonadota > Betaproteobacteria > Burkholderiales > Comamonadaceae > Hydrogenophaga > Hydrogenophaga sp. PBL-H3. Next base: position 1,410,821 of record NZ_CP044972.1, on the reverse strand, counting down.
GCAGATCGGGCAAGCACAGCAGGCTGGCTTCCGTGAGCCCCGCCACGTGGCCGATGCCGCGCCAGGTGCGCGGGTCCATGGGCTCGAACACCTCGCCCACCTGATCGCGGTCGCTGAAGCCAGGAATGAGCCGGCTCAGGCGCGCGCGCCGCTTGGCCGCGCGGTTGGACGCCGACTCCAGAAACGCCCAGGGGTCGCCCACACGCACCAACACCGCGCGCTGGCCACCGCGCGCGAAGAAGCTGCGCACGGCCGCGCCGAGGTAGGTGGCGCACAGCGAGGGCTCACCGCTCACCGCGTCGGGCGCGCGGCCCAGCGGGCGTTCGTCCCAGGCAAAGAGGCGGTCAAAGAGCGCCCAGTTGTCGATCACCACCGGCACGTTGTCCAGCGATTCCAGTGCGTCAGCCCCCTTGCGCCAAGGCCCGTGCACCCACCCGGCGTCGATCAGCTGGCGGCGCACCGACATGGGCAGTGGCTGCTCGCGCCGGCGCGCCACAAAGCCCACGAAACACGCCACGTCGGCGCGCTCGGGCGCGGTGCGCAGAGCGGGTGCGGCGGTTTCGAAAACGAGGCTCATGGGAATCGCTCCTGGTGCGTCAGACCGTGATTTCCATCGCCTCCGCCGACAGCGCAATCTCTTCCATCGCCACATCGCCCCCGCCCTTGCCCGCCAGCGTGGGTCCGGTGTATTTCATCGGGATCACGCCGCGCAGCACCCAGGTCTGCACGGGCGTGTGCGCCTCATCGAGCAGGGTGATGGTCACGTTGCGTTGCGCGGCTGGGCCCTGCGTGCGGGTCTGGCTGATCCAGTCGAACAGGGTCTTGCTGTTGAGGATGCCACGCTTGAGGGTCACGTCGGACACCTTGTGGATGCCGGCGACCTTGCGCACGTGGTTCTCGCGGTCGTTGCCGTTGCGGTACTCGGCCACGGTGACTTCGGTGCCGATGCCGCTGACATCGGAGAAGCCGCCGAAGACCTCGCCGCCGTCGAAGTTGACGAGGTAGTTGAATGCGCCGTAAGGGGTGGTGCGGTTGGCCATGGTTCAGCTCCTGATGTGGGGGTCACTCGCGGGCGCCGGCCGTTTTCTGGCCGATGCGGAAGATCACGAACTCGGCGGGCTTGATGATGGCCACGCCGATCAGGCAGATGAGGCGACCGTTGTCCAGGTCGTTCTGCGTCATGGTGCTGCGGTCGCAGCGCACGAAAAAGGCCTCGTCGGGCGTGGTGCCGAGCAGCGCGCCGCTGCGCCACTCGTTGTAGAGAAAGTCGGCCACGGTCTGGCGGATGTTGGCCCACAGGCGCTCGCCGTTGGGCTCGAACACCGCCCACTGTGTGCTGCGATCAATCGAGGCTTCAAGGTAGTTGAAGTAGCGCCGGTCGCTCACGTATTTCCACTCCGGGTCGCTGGAGGTCAACCGCGCTCCCCACACGCGGTTGCCGCGCCCGCTGAAGAAGCGCAGGCAGTTCACGCCGGCCGGGTTGAGCAGTTCCTGCTGCGCGAAGTTCACGTCGATCTCGAAGCGCAGCGCACCGCGCACCACTTCGTTGGCCGGCGCCTTGTGCACGCCGCGCTGCACGTCGTTGCGCGAGTAGATGCCGCTCACAAAACCCGATGGCGGCAGCGCGATCTCCTTGGCAATGTCTTCGCGGCCCGGGCGGGCCAGCGGGTTGGACACCACCACCCACGGGAAGTACATGGCCGCGTACTTCGAATCGAACAAACCCCGGTAGGTGCGCGCGGTGGTGGGCAGCAGCTCGGGCGGCGTGTCGAGCACCGCAATGCGGTAGGCGCGGCGACCTTCGGCGTGCGCAACGAGGGCACTGGCGATGGCCTGCGGGTTGTCTTCGTCCTCCACACCGTAGGCCGAGCTGCCGGGCGCGGCGACGATGGACACGTCTTCGAGCGAGGCGATCTCGGACAGGGCCAGCGCGTAATCGGTCGAGGTGGGTTCACCGCCGTCGGCGCCACCGGCGAGGCTCCAGACCCGCTCGGGCTGGCCGGCGGCGTTGTTGACCGCACCATTGAACAGGCCTGCGTGCAGCTCCGACGGCGAGACACCCGCCCCCACGCTGATGGCGTAGAAGTTTTGCAGGTGATCGCTGCGCCGCGAGGGCGTGGCCGACATCACGTGGCCGATCCAGCGCGGGTGGGTGTTGGACAGGCCCATGTCCTCAAAGCCCAGGCTGTTGCCGTCGCCATCGATGGTGAGCACCGAGACGGTGAGCAGCCGCGGCGCGCCGGCCAGCACGTTGGCCTGCGTGACCGCCTCGCCCGCGAGGTTGGCCGCCGGGCGCCAGCTGTTGCCCACACGCACCAGCAGAGCCGGGCTGCCGCCCACCGTGGCGCGCACCAGGCTGCCGGGCGGCGCGTTGTTGAGCGTGGTCTCCGACGCGGGTGTGGCCGCCTCGCGCACCACGATCCGGCCATTGCCCGCCGCGCCGGGAAAGCGCGCGGCAAATCCCACGCCCTCGTCGGTCCCGGCCACCACCTGCACTGCCGCGGCAGCCGGGCTGGCCCCCACCACGCGCGACACGTAAAGCCGCGAGCCCCCTTCGTTGAAGAACGCCCGCACCGCGTGCGCCAGGTAGTTGGTGCCCGGCACCCCGGTGCCCAGGGAGAGATCGGCAAAGCCACCGTAGATGCGCTCGAAGTCGCCATAGCTGGTGAGCAGCTCGGGCGACTCGGGCGTTTCGTCATCCACGCGGTAGGGCCCCTTGCGGGTGGGTCCGACAAACGCGGTGGTGCTGGTGCCCACCCCTTCGATGCTCTTGGCGCGGAAGCTGGTTTCCTCGACGTAAACGCCCGGCGCGAGGTATTCAGGCATGGTGGTTCTCCTTGTGAAGTGCGGGTAGGAACATCGCGTTGGTCCTCAAGGCAGATCCACCCCGAGGGAAACATGCAGCGGTCGACCGGCCGCCAGGTTGACAAGCACGCTGGCCTGCGGAAGGCCCGCGCGCGCTGCTTCAATGGCCGCCGGGTCCACCAGCGGCAAGGCGGCGGGCGCACGCCCCAGCTGGAGCACGGCCTGCGGCGTGCGCACCACGCTCGCCGGATCCACCACGGCCTGCAGTTCGGCCTGGATCTGCGTGACGACCACGTCGCCCGGTTCGGTGGACCAGGTGGTCACGGGAATGCCGGCCACCGGCACCAGCGCCTCACCGCGCCAGTCCGACAGGCCCAGCGCGCGCACGGCGCCAGCGGCCACCACGCGCAACAGCACCCCGCCCAGCGCGTCCCCGCTGCCGAGCTCGAACACGCTCACGCTCACGCATGCCCAGTTGGCGCCGACGCGGCCCGTGGCCGAGGGATACATGGGCACGTTCAGCGGGCGAAACACCGAACCGGGTTGATCGGCGTTGGCCGGGTTGGCATCGCGCGGCAGGTCCACCCGCACCAGCCGCGGCAGGTAGTGGCCCAGCGGGTCGGACACGGTGAGCATGAGCGCCAGAGACCCTACCGGCACATCATCTGGCGGGCTGGCAAACGCGCGCGCGTGGTGGGCCAGCGGCAGCCACTCGTGGATCACCAGCAGGCCGCTGCGGTTGCGCTGGATGCGTGCGCCAGCGGGTGCTTCCACGCGAAGGCTTTGCTCCAGCGGTGCGCCGGTGGTGGCGTCCACGCAGCGCAGGGCACCGAGCACGCGGCGCTCCACGCGTTCGACTTCACGGGCATGGAGCAGCTGGGTCATGAAGCCAGCCCCGCGCTGTAACTGGTGCGGCTGGACACCACCGCCCGGGCCTCGGGCAGCTCGTCGGGGTCCAGGCGCACGGTGCGCGCGATGTACGACGCCGAGAGCCGGTAGGAAGGCTCCAGCGCGTCCCAGATGCGCATGATGTCTTCGGTGGAGAGCTCGGCCGGCACGATCTGGATCACCTCGTCGGCGTCCCACCCCGGTTCGGGTGACAGCGACGAGGCATCGAGCAGCGGATGCAGGTGCAACTGCCGCATGGCCCAGGCCATGGTGATGTGTTCGTCCAGCGCGGTGCCGCCCCAGGCGGAGAGCAGGATGTGCAGATCGAGGTGCAGGGGCGCCGGCAGCGCGTTGGGCGCGCGCGAGGGACGTTGCTGCCGGCTGTGTTCGTTCACCGTGGCGCGGTAGAGAAACAGGCTGATGCGGTTGCCCTCGGCCGGCGCGCTCGCCATTTCCTGCGACGACAACACCTCGAAGTCGCAGGTCGGCATCGTGGTGCCGCTGGTCGACGCCGGATAGGTGTTGTTCAGAAAGGTCGCAATGGAGCTGCAGACCGAATGAATCGCCAGCACATTGGCCATGGATTCACCCTTGAGGCGCGTGAACGAACGCGCGCAGGAAATCCCGTGAACGATGCATGCCGCCCCCTCCCAGAAGTCGTCAAACCGTTATGGCCGTGAACCTTTTCAGATCACACAAATGTATTTTTTCTACAACTAAGGTGTGATTTATTTGACGTTTTTATACCGCTTGTTCGCTCAAGGGGCATGAACAACTACGTTTCAACAGACGGAATTACAAATGCACACAGCCGGCTTGCGCCGGCTGTGTCGGGTGAGCGTCGGGGAAGAATCAGGGTCGGATGTTGTTGCGCTGAATCACGTCGGCCATCACGGCCGTGTCGCTTTCGATGCGTCGGCGCAGGCCCTCGGATGAGGTGCCCACCACCTGCCAGCCCTGGGCAAAGATCTTCTGGCGGATGTCTTCGCGCCGCACGATGTCGGTGAGCAGCGCGGCCAGGCGGGCCACGTGGGCCTTGGGCAGGCTGTTGGGCGCGGCCACCGCGTTCCAGATCTCCAGCTGCAGGTTTTTCACGCCGGCCTCAGTCAGGCTGGGCAGCTCGGGCACGACGCTGCTGCGTCCGGTCGAGGTGACGCCGATGGCGCTGAGCTTGCCCGCGCGCACCTGCGCCATGGCCAGGCCCGGAGGCAACAGCGACATCTGGATCTGGTTGCCCAGCAAGGCCGTGATCACCTGCGGATTGCCGGGGTACGGCACATGCACCGGTGCGATGCCGGCGCGGCTCTTGAGCAGCTCCATGCCCAGGTGGGCCACCGTGCCCACGCCGGGCGTGCCGTAGTTCCAGCTGGTGCCCGACTGCCTGGCCGCGGCGAAGAACGCGGCACCCACCGGGCTGCCGGCGGGTGCGCTGAGCACGAGCGGCGCCACCGCGATCAACGAGACCGGCGTGAGATCTTTCAGCGGGTCGTAGGTGGTGTCCGGGTTGAGGATCTTGGCGATCGTCATGTTGCCGTTGATCATCAAGCCGATGGTGTGGTCGTCGGTGGCGCGAGCCACCTGGGCCGCTGCGATGTTGCCACCCGCGCCGGGCTTGTTTTCAATGATCACCGGCTGACCCAGCGCCTGCGACAGCGGCTCGGCCAGCAGGCGCGCCATGAGGTCGGGCGATGACCCGCCGGGAAAGCCCACCACGATCTTCAACGGCCGGCTGGGCCAGGTGGCCTGCGCCTGCGCATTTGGCAGCACGGTCGAAGCCACCAGGGCTGCGGCGGTGGCCAGGGCGTGGCGGCGGGTGGGGGTTGTGAACGTCGGGGTCATGTCTTCCTCTGGGATCGGGGTGAAGGGATCGGGTCTTGCTCGGGTTCGGGCGGCCCGTCATAAAGCCACGGATTGTCCAGCAAACGTTCACCCAGCCAGCGCATGGCGGTGTCGCGCCCCCAGCGCACCACGCCCGTGGCGTGGAAGATGCGGCCGTTGCGCTGAGAGTGCTGCTGCACGCGCGCGTTGCGTTGCCAGCGCGTTTCGGCGTACCGGGCCAGCACCTGCGGCCAGTCGTCTCTTGCCTGCCCGGGTCGCACCAGGCGCCCCAGCGTCCAAGCGTCTTCGATCGCCATCGCCGCGCCCTGCGCAAGATACGGGCGCAGCGGGTGCGCCGCGTCGCCCACCAGCGCCACCCGACCCTGCGCGTGCTCGTGGGCACCGGTCATGGCAAGGCGGTCGTTCAGGGCCCAGAGCGACCACGCGGGCACGGCGTCGACCATGGACAGCAGCTCGGTGCAGACCGGGCCCAGTGCGCGCTTGAGATCAGCAGCCCGGGCTTCGTGAGACCAGCTCTGCGGGTCCGAACCCGGCTCACCCCCGTGGCCCTGACCCAGCACACCGTGCACCACCGCCACCACATTGATCCACTCGCCACCGCGCACCGGGTAATGCACCACGTGCATCCACGGCCCGAGCCAGGCCGTGACCAGGTTGGCCCGCAATGCCACGGGCAGATCGCCTGCACGCACCATGCCCCGGTAGGCCAGGTGGCCACTGGCGCGCACGACTTGTGCGCCCAGCAGTTGCGAACGCACACGGCTCCACAGGCCATCGCAACCCAGCAGCGCCTCACCCACCTGTGTGCTGCCATCGTCCAGCGTGGCACTCACCCCACCCGGTGTTTCGGCGCACGACGCCAGCCGCGTGTTCAAACGCAGTTCGGTGAGCCCTTGTTCCTGCACGGCCGCCAGCAGCAGCGCATGCAGGTCGGCCCGGTGCAGGGTGGCGTAAGGCTGGCCGTAACGCGCCAGCGCCATGGCGCCCAGGCGCAGCTGGCCGAGATCGGTGCCGTGGTGGGCATCGCGCACATGCAGCGCTTCGGGAAACGCGGCGCAGGCCTGCAGCGCATCGTCCAGCTCCCAATCGGCCAGCACCCGCGTGGCGTTGGGCCCGAGCTGCAGCCCCGCACCCACCTCGCCAAAAGCCGCCGCCTGCTCCAGCAGCACGCTCGGCACGCCCGAGCGGGCCAAGGCAAGGGCGCAGGCCAGGCCGCCGATGCCACCACCGGCGACGATCACTTGTTGGTTCATGCGGGGATTGTGCCGGTGGCGACCGGCCGCAGGCTCACAAAATCCGGTTGAACCACAACACCGACAGGCCCGCCGAGAACAGCGCCAGGATCGACGCCACCAAGGCGAGCAGGCCGGAGATTTCGGTTTCCTTCTTCTCCACCGTCAGGCGTGTGCTCAGCGTCTCGTACACCTTCTTCAGGTTGTCGGCGGTGCCGGCGTAGAAGTACTCGGCCTGGGTGGTGCGGGCCACTTCCTTCAGGCTGTCTTCATCCAGCCGCACGCGCATGGACCAGCCTTCGAAGCCGATGATCTCGCCGTCCACCGTGCCCACGCCCACGGTGTACACGCGCACGCCACGGTCGGCCGCCATCTTGGCGGCTTCCGCGGTGTCCACGCCGGTGGTGCGCTGGCCGTCGGTGAGCAGGATGATGGCGGCCGAGCTGTATGAACCCGGCGCCACCGGCTGGAATTCCTTCTTCTCGGCAGCGGGCTTGTCGATGGAGCGGCCTTGCGGTGCAAACGGATCGGTGTTGCGGTTGTAAGTCATGTTGCCCACGTCGATGCCCTGGCCCGGGAACAGCTCGGAGAGCGAGACCACGATGGCACTGCCGATGGCCGTGGCGCGCTGCATCTGGAACTTGTCGATCGCGGTCACCAGGTCTTCGCGGCTGAGGGTCACGGGCTGCACCACCTGTGCCGACCCGGCGAATGCCACGATGCCGACTTTCACATGGCGCGGCAGTTCCGCGAGAAAGGCCTTGGCGGCGTTCTGCGAGGCTACCAGGCGGTTGGGTTTCACATCTTCGGCCCGCATGCTGCCCGAGACGTCCATCGCAAGGATGATGGTCTGCTGGTTCGACGGCAGCACGATGCTGGCCATGGGCCGTGCCGAGGCCAGCAGCATGGTGGCGATGGCCAGCAGCAACAGCACCGGCGGCACATGACGCCGCCAGCCCGGGCCTTTGCCCATGGCCTCGCGCACGATGGCCAGGCTGGCAAAACGCACGGCCGCCTGTTTGCGCCGGCGCAGCAGCCACACATAGAGCAGCACCAGCAGCGGCAAGGCCAGCAGCAGCCAGAGCAACTGCGGCCACAGAAAGGTGACGGGAATGTTGTTCATGGGCGTGTTCCTTCACGTGAGGCACCGAAGCTGCCACGGTCGCGGCTGGCCATCTGGGAGGGCATGCTGCGGCCAGCCTGCGCGTGTTTGCCTGCGCGCAGGCGGCGTTTTCGCAAGTCCACGAAACGCACCACGGCTTCGGCCAGATCGTCGTCGGTGGAAAGCTCCAGCGTGTCGACCCCGGCGCGCGCCAGGCTCTCGCGCAGCTGCGCTTCGCGCTGCGCGGCAATGCGTGCAAAGCGCTGCCGGAAGCCCGCGTCGTGCGTGTCCACCATCAGCTGCTCACCGGTCTCTGCGTCGCGGATGGGGATCAGCCCGAGGTCGGGCAACGCCAGCTCCAGTGGATCGAGCAGGCGCACGGCCACCACGTCGTGACGGCGGGCGAGTTCGCCCAGCGGCGTTTCCCAGCCGGGTTCGCTGATGAAGTCGGACACCACGAACACGGTCGCGCGTTGGCGAACGGTGTGCACCGCCGCCTTGAGCAGGTCGGAGAGTTGCGTCACGCCGTCCTTCACAGACGCCTTCTTCGCAGGCGGCTGCAGCACCATTTGCATGAGCCGAAGCACCTGCGTGCGGCCGCCGCGCGCGGGCAGCACCGCGTCCACCACCGGCTGGCCGCGGGAGCCGTAAAGCACCGCGCCCACGCGGTTGCCGTGGCGTCCGATCAGGCGCGCGAGCACGGCGGTGAAGTCGAGCAGCACCTGGCTCTTGCGCTGGTTGCCTGAGCCGAAGTCCACCGAGGGGCTGAGGTCGAGCAGGAACCAGGCGGCCATCTCGCGGTCTTCGGTGAACACGCGCACATGCGGCTGCTGCAGCCGCGCGGTGACGTTCCAGTCGATGTGGCGCACGTCGTCGTGCAGCTGGTACTCGCGCAGGTCGGCCAGATCGAGGCCGGAGCCGCGCATCAGCGTCTTGTAGTCGCCCTGCAGCAAGCCGTCGAGCTTGCGCAGCACGGTCCATTCGAGCCGGCGCAGCAGCGCGTCGGCGCGCAGCGTGACCGGCGTGGCCAGCGCGGTACCCACAGCGTTGGCTGGCGCATCCGCCGAACTGCGACCGGATCCGAACAGGCGCTTGAAGAACATGGTGCGTTGCTCTGGTTCAGGCGGCGCGCTTTTCATGCTCCAGCGGACGGGCCGGTGGCGCGATCTGCTTCATGATTTTTGCGATCAGCGATTCGGAGGTGAAGCCTTCGGACAGGCCCTCGTAAGACAGCACCACGCGGTGGCGCAACACGTCGGGCACGAGATCGCTCATGTCTTCGGGCAGCGCATAACTGCGCCCCCGCAACATCGCCAGCGCGCGCGCACCTTCCACCAGACCGATGGTGGCGCGCGGGCTGGCGCCAAACGTGATGAAGCGCGCGAGGTCCTTCAGGCCGTGCTTCTCGGGCGTGCGCGTGGCCGACACCAGCCTGACCGCGTACTGCACCAGCGAGGGGTCCACATACACCTGGTGGCACTGTGCCTGCAACACGGCGAGCTGATCCGTGGTGGCCACCGCATTGACCTGCACCGCCGGGCCGGTGACGCGCTCGACGATCACGAACTCTTCCTCGTCGCTGGGGTAATCCACCATCACCTTCATCATGAAGCGGTCGACCTGCGCCTCGGGAAGCGGGTAAGTGCCTTCGGTCTCGATCGGGTTCTGCGTGGCCATCACCAGAAACGGGCTGGGCACCTTGTGGGTTTCGCCAGCAATCGTCACCTGGCGCTCCTGCATCACCTCCAGCAGCGCGCTCTGCACCTTGGCCGGCGCGCGGTTGATCTCGTCGGCCAGCAGCAGGTTGGCAAACACCGGGCCCAGCGAGGTGCTGAAGTCGCCGGTCTTCTGGTTGTAGATGCGCGTGCCCACCAGGTCGGCGGGCACCAGGTCGGGCGTGAACTGGATGCGCTTGAACTGGCCTTGCACCACGTTGGCCAGGGTCTTCACGGTGAGCGTCTTGGCCAGGCCCGGCACACCTTCCACCAGCAGGTGGCCCTGCGCCAGCATGGCCACCATCACCCGCTCCAGGAACCGGTCCTGACCGACCACCACACGTTTCACTTCGTACAGGATCTGCTCCATGAGCTGGGCGGTGTCGGGGGCGGCGTTCTGGTCCATGGAAGCTCCTGTGACGGTGATGAAAAGTTCAGAAGGGTGGCAAGCCGGCAGCGGACGCGGCGCTTTCAATGGGCACTGCAAAACCGATGCCAACAAAGGTGCGGTGGCTGGTGGGATTGAGGATGCCGGTGACGATGCCGATGACCTCACCGTCCATGGTGACCAGCGGTCCACCCGAATTGCCCGGATTGGCCGCCGCGTCGAACTGGATCAGGTTGCCGATTTCCTGCACGCCCTCGGGCGACTTGAAGGCGCGGTCGAAGCCTGAGATGACGCCCGCGGACACCGACGGGCCGATGCCGAAGGGAAAACCTACCGCCACCACCTCTTCGCCCGGCACGAGGTCGTTGGTCGAACGCATGGTGGCCGAGATGAGATCGTCGGGAATGATCTGTGCCTGCAACACGGCCAGATCGTTCTGCGGTTGCGCACCTGTCACGGTGGCGGGCGACTCGGACCCGTCGGCGTACACCACCTTGACGCTCAGGGCGGTCTGCACCACGTGCAGGTTGGTCAGGATGATGCCCTTGTCGGTGATCACCACGCCGGTGCCCACGCCCTGCTCCACCTCCTTGCCCTCGCTGTTCTTGCCGTAGGACATGACACGCACCACGGCGGGCCGGATCTTTTCGGCGGCCCGGGCCGCGCGCGAGGGCAGGTTTTGCGTGGTGAGCGTGCGCAGCACGGCGGCGTCGATCTGCTTCTGCGTCAAGGCCTTGGGGCCACCCACCGCGGACTGCCAGGCGCTGGCGGCCAGCAGCGCAGCCAGCAAGGCCATGGCCGACCACATGACGCGCGGGCTGGACGCAGCGCGCGCGCAAGCCTGACGAAAGCGGCGCACCCGGCCAGCGGGCGCGGGTGGAGACTCTGCCTCAGGCCCGGCTGCCTGCGGCCCGCTGACGTGCACATCCGCCTGTGAGTGCCCTGCTCGGTGGGACGGGCTGTACAAGGCAGGCTTTCGCATGGCGGCTCCTGGTGCAACAGAAAACACATCATGCCGCTTTGCGGCATCCGGCTCAAGCGCTCAACAATTGCCTGAGCACGTAGGGGAGGATTCCGCCCTCGCGGTAGTAATTCACCTCCACCGGTGTGTCGATGCGCAGGGTCACAACGACGGTCTTGCTCGACCCGTCGGCGCGCTTGATCACCAGCCGTGCATCACTTTGGGGCGCGAGATCGGGGTGCGGCAGCACGTCAATGGTTTCATCGCCGCGCAGCCCCAGGCCCTCCCACGAATCGCCGGCCTTGAACTGCAGCGGCAACACGCCCATGCCCACCAGGTTGGAGCGGTGGATGCGCTCGAAGCTGCGCGCCACCACGGCCTTGATGCCCAGCAACTGCGTGCCCTTGGCCGCCCAGTCGCGGCTGGAGCCGGTGCCGTATTCCTCGCCGGCAAAAATCACCGTGGGAATCTTCGCGCCCTGGTAGCGCATGGCGGCGTCGAAGATGCTCATCTTCTGGCCCTGGCCCACGCCCTCCTGCTGGTAGATGGTCCAGCCACCCTCCTCGCGCGAGCCATCGGCACCGGGTGCGAGCATGAGGTTCTTGATGCGCACGTTGGCAAAGGTGCCGCGCATCATCACCTCGTGGTGGCCGCGGCGCGCGCCATAGCTGTTGAAATCGGCCTTGAGCACGCCGCGCGCCAGCAGCCATTGACCGGCCGGCGAGTTCTCGGCGATGTTGCCGGCGGGCGAAATGTGGTCGGTGGTGATGGAGTCGCCAAACAAGGCCATGACGCGCGCGCCCCGCACCATAGGCGCTTCGGTAGCGGCGGGCAGGCCCATCTCGAAATTTGCAAAGAACGGTGGCTCGGCGATGTAGGAGCTGGTGGGCCAGGTGTAGGCATTGCCGCTCACGCCCTGGATGCGCTCCCACAACTTGCCGGGCTCGGCCTTCACGCGGGCGTAGTTCTCGCGGTAGGCGCGTCCGTTCATGGCGAACTTCATCAGGTCGTAGATTTCGTCGCTGGTGGGCCAGATGTCCCCCAGGTACACGGGCTTGCCACCTTTGCCTTTGCCCAGCGGCTCGGTCATGAGGTCGGTCATCACGTTACCGGCAATCGCATACGCCACCACCAGCGGCGGGCTGGCCAGGAAGTTGGCCTTCAGGTTGGGGTGGATGCGCGCCTCGAAATTGCGGTTGCCCGAGAGCACGGCTGCGCAGATCAGGTCGTTGCTGGTGATGACCTCGTTGAGCTCGGGCGTGAGGTCGCCCGCGTTGCCGATGCAGGTGGTGCAGCCGTAACCCGCGAGCGAGAAACCGAGCTTCTCCAGGTAGGGCAGCAGGCCTGTCTGCGTGAGGTACTCGGTGACGATGCGGGAGCCGGGGGCCAGCGAGGTCTTGATGTGTGGCTTGACCTTCAGGCCCGCCTCCACCGCCTTTTTGGCCAGCAGGCCGGCGGCCAGCAGCACGCCGGGGTTGGAGGTGTTGGTGCAGCTGGTGATGGCAGCGATCAGCACGTCGCCGTTGCCGATGCTGAGCTTGCTGCCCTTGTTCGGGGTCGGGGCCTCGGCCTCGGCGGTGACCACGGCGGGTTTGTTGGACTCCATCTCGGCGACAAAACGGGGTGCACCTGGCGGCGTGGGTCGCAGCTTGGCCGGGGCCACCGTGTCGATCTCGTCCGCGCTCAGCGGCTGGTGGCGCGTGTGCAGCAAGGCCGCAGGGCGGTTGAAGCCGTTCTGCGCGTTGGGCTTGCTGAACAACTCGGCAAACTGGCTCGCCACCTGGCCCAGCTCGATGCGGTCTTGCGGGCGCTTGGGACCGGCCAGGCTGGGCGTGACCTGGCCCAGGTCCAGCGTGACCACCTGCGAGTAATCGATCGAACCGCTGGCCGGCACGCCAAAGAGGCCCTGTGCGCGAAAGTAGGCCTCAAAGGCCTCGATCTCGGCCTTGCTGCGACCGGTGCCGCGAAAGTAATCCAGCGTCTTGCCGTCCACCGGAAAGAAGCCCATGGTGGCGCCGTACTCGGGCGCCATGTTGGCGATGGTGGCGCGGTCGGGCAACGCGAGCGAGGCGGTTCCTTCGCCGAAGAATTCGACGAACTTGCCCACCACCTTGTGCTGTCTGAGGATCTCGGTGACGGTGAGCACCAGGTCGGTGGCGGTCACGCCTTCGCGCAGGCGCCCGGTGAGCTCGAAGCCCACCACGTCGGGCATGAGGAAATACACCGGCTGGCCCAGCATGGCGGCCTCGGCCTCGATGCCACCCACACCCCAGCCCACCACACCGATGCCGTTGATCATGGTGGTGTGGCTGTCGGTGCCCACCAGCGTGTCGGGGTAGTACAGGCCACCCTTCATGTGCACGCCGCGCGCCAGGTACTCCAGGTTCACCTGGTGCACGATGCCGAAGCCCGGCGGCACCACGCCAAAGGTGTCGAAGGCCTGCATGCCCCACTTCATGAACTGGTAGCGCTCGTTGTTGCGCTGGAACTCCAGCTTCATGTTGAGGTCCAGCGCGCTCTTCGTCCCATAGTGGTCCACCATCACCGAGTGGTCCACCACAAGGTCCACCGGCACCAGCGGCTCGATCTTCTTGGGGTCTTTGCCCAGGCGCTCGGCCACGCTGCGCATGGCGGCCAGGTCGGCCAGCAGCGGCACACCGGTGAAGTCCTGCAGCACCACGCGCGCCACGGTGAAGGGAATCTCCTGCGTGCGTTCGCCCCGGGGCTTCCACTGCGCGAGCTGGGCCACGTGTTCGGGCATCACGCGTTCGCCATCGCAGTGGCGCAGCACGCTCTCCAGCACGATGCGCAGCGACACCGGCAGGCGCTTGATCTCGGGAAACTGCCGGGCCAGCGCAGGCAGCGAGTAGAACCGCCCGCTCTTGCCCCCAGCGGTCTTGAAGGTCTTGACGGTGCTGGCAAAGGGGTGCGCGTAGCGGGCGGTGGCGGACATGGCAACTCCAGAGGGCGATTGAATGACCAAACCATTCTGTCAGCAGGTGGGGTGTCCGCGCTGACAGCAGTGACTTGCCCGGCCACGCAGCAAGAAGCCCCCGAGGGCGAACCTGCGGGGGCTTCTTGAGGGAGGTGAGTCACCCGCTGCGGGTGACCTGGGGTGTCAGAGCCTGCCGGTGAGCAGCAACACCACCACGATGATCAAGATGACACCGAGCACGCCACTGGGGCCGTAGCCCCAGCTGCGGCTGTGGTTCCAGGTCGGTACCACGCCCAGCAACATCAAGACCAGCACGATCAACAGAATGGTTCCAATACTCATGGTGTTCTCCTGAAATGGATCCGAACTCGATTACTTGGCGGGCTCTGCGGGAGGCACCACGATCACAGTGCTGCCGTTGCCAGTCTTGCCGGTGTCGCCGGTGGCGCCCGTGGAACCGGTTGCGCCGGTGGCACCCGTGCTGCCGGTGTAACCCGTGGCACCGGTCGATCCCGTTGAACCGGTGGAGCCCATCGAACCGGTGGAGCCCGTGGAGCCGGTGGAGCCGGTGGCACCGGCGGGACCTGCCGGGCCAGGAACGGTGGAGGCCGGTGCATTCACGATCACGGGTTCACGGTCGCAAGCGGCCAGAACGAATGTGGATGCGACGGCGAGCAGCAAGAGTGCTTTTTTCATGGGTGTTCCTTGTGGTGTCATTGACCGGGGCTTGAGCGGTTGCCTGAGTTGCCCGGTCCGACCGAAGAAACACATGCACTGGCATGAACTCCGTCGGTGTCATCGCAGCGTAGGTGTTGGCTCACAAGCCATCTGTTCGCTGGCGAACACCCCATCAAGGATTCATGCAGAAAGTGGCGACCGCCTGTGACCACAAAACAACCCTGGCACATCTGTGTCTGCAAACGCACAGACCCCTTCAGGGCACCCAACTAAAAACGCGTCTGACAACGAAACGCCCTTCACCCGCAAGTGCGTCGCCGCTGCAAATATCCCTTCGTGCAAGCGAAGTCCACCGTCTCTCGAAAGTTCTCCATGACATCCCGTCACGCCTTCAGTGCACTGACACTCGCCCTCCTCTCCATGGCAGCCACGTCGGCTTCGGCCCAATCGTCGGCTCCCTACCAGGAACCCGGCTTCTTCTACGGTGGCGTGTCCGCCGGTGAGGCCCGCGCCAAAGTGGACGAGGCCGGTGTGTCCAACAACCTGCTCGGCGCCAATGGCCCCGCTTCCGGTTTCAGCAGTGACGAGAAAGACACCGCCTACAAACTCTTCGGTGGCTACCAGTTCAACCGCAACATCGCGCTTGAAGGCGGCTACTACGACCTGGGCAAGACCAGCTTCTCGTCCGCCACGCCGGCCGGCGCCTTCAACGGCAGCACCCGCCGCCATGGCCTGAACCTCGACCTGGTGGGCACGCTGCCGATCACCGAGCGTTTCTCCGTGCTGGGTCGCGTCGGCGCTGCCCATGGCCGCACCCGCAGCAGCTATTCGGGCGACGGCGCCACCGCTGCCGGCGTGCAGGGCACCAAGGACAGCAAGACCGATGTGAAAGTGGGCCTGGGCGTTCAGTACGAGCTGAACCGCTCCATGTGGCTGCGCGCCGAGATCGAGCGCTACCGCGTGAAGACCGCCAGCGTCGGCCGCACCAACGTTGACGTGGTCACCGTGGGTCTGGTGTTCCCGTTCAACCGCGCGCCCGCCTACGTGGCCGCAGCACCTGCGCCTTACGTGGCACCTTACGTGGCACCGGCACCGGCACCAGCGCCCGCACCCGTGGTGCAGGCTCCTGTACCCGCACCCATGCCCGCACCGGCGCCCATGCCCCAGCGCGTGAGCATGTCGGCCGAGTCGCTGTTCGGCTTTGACGCCTCCACCGTGAAGCCCGAAGGCCGTGCCGAACTCGACAAGTTCGCCCGCGACCTCTCCACCGCCAACTACCAGACCGTGGTGGTTGAAGGTCACACGGACCGCCTCGGCTCGGACGCCTACAACCAGAAGCTGTCGGAACAGCGCGCGATGGCCGTCAAGAACTACCTGGTGACTTCCGGCAAGCTCGATGGCGGCAAGATCTCGGCCGTTGGCAAGGGCGAAACCCAGCCAGTGACCAAGGCAGGTGACTGCAAGGGCAACAGCCGCACCGCCGCACTCGTGGCCTGCCTGCAGCCCGATCGCCGCGTTGACGTGGAAGTGACCGGCACGCGCTGATCTCGGTCTGCGGACACAAAAAAGCGACGCCTCGGCGTCGCTTTTTTCGTTGTGATTCCCCTCAGGCTGCGAACGGCATGCGCTCGCCGGTGGCGAGCCCGCGCCGCCCCATCCACGCCAGGTCGGCCAGCACGGCCACCACGAGCGCCTGCACCAGCAAATAGGCCAGACCCAGCGGCGTGGGATCCAGCGCGCCACCCCAAGCCAACCACAGGCAGGCCACTGCCCAGGCGACGTTGAGCAGCACGAGCGCCATCAGCGGCCCGCGCGGCGGTGACGCCTGCCATGCCAGCCAGCCGGCCAGCGCCACGAACGCAAAGATCGACAAGCCCGAGGCCTGCAACAAGGCTTCGGGCAGGCCGAGCCACGTCGAGAGCACGGGCGCCAGCAGCAGGTGCAGCGCGCCGGTGCCGGCGCCCGAGACGGCATCGAACGCCAGCACGCGGCGCAGTGTGACGGGAGAAGAGAGTTGAGCGGTGATGGACATGTTGCACTCCTTGCGTTGGTTGAAGAGGCCTTCATCGTGGGCGGTGGCGTGCCGAGCGTCGATGACCTCACAGGTCATGGAAGCGCTGCCCCGGCCGTCCTAACATGCGGTCCATGGACACCCCTGCCCTCTCCCACCGCAGCGCACCACCCACCTCCTTTGGCGACCATCTGCGCCACTGGCGCCAGCGACGGCGCTTCAGCCAGATGGACCTGGCCCACGTGGCCGAGGTGTCCACACGCCACCTGAGCTGCGTGGAGACCGGGCGCGCCAGCCCGAGCCGCGAGATGGTGCTGCGCCTGGTGGAACGGCTGGACGTACCGCTGCGCGAGCGCAACGCCTGGCTGGTGGCGGCGGGCTTCGCGCCCATGTACCGCGCGCGGCCACTGCAGGACCCCGAGATGGCTTCGGCCCGCGCGGCGGTGCAGCGCATCCTCGAATGCCACGAGCCCTGGCCCGCGCTGGCCATGGACCGCCACTGGAACCTGGTGATGCACAACCGCCTGGTGCCACTGCTCATGGCGGGTGCCGCGCCCGAGCTGCTGCAAGGCCCGGTGAACGTGCTGCGCCTGAGCCTGCACCCGCAGGGCCTGGCGCCGCGCATCGCCAACCTGCGGCAGTGGCGCGAGCACCTGTTCGAGCGGCTGCGCCAGCAGATACGGGCCACCGGCGACGCGGTGCTGGTCGCGCTGCTGGAAGAACTCAAGGGCTATCCCGAGGGCACCAGCGCCACGGCAGGCGCGCAACAGCTGGCCTTGCCCGGCGAACACCCGGGTGTGCTGATGCCGTTCCAGTTCCACACCCCACACGGCGTGTTGCAGCTGGTGAGCACCACCACCGTGTTCGGCTCGCCAGTGGACATCACCTTGCAGGAACTTGCGCTGGAAACGTTTTTCCCGGCGGACGACGCCACAGCCACCGCGCTGCGCGGGCTGCAGGCGTCAACAGCCGCCTGATCAGCGTTGGCCGTCGGTCTGCCCCGGCGCGGACGATGCGTGGTTCAGGGGCGGTGGGATCTCGCCGCTGCCGCCGCTGGCCGTGCGACGGCGAAACAGCTCGGTGCGCGCCAGCAGGATGGTGGTCACCGGCACGGTGAGCGCCAGGAAGATGATGATGAGCCAGCTGCGCAGCGCGAGCTTGTCGTCCTGCGCCGAGAAGTACACGATGCTCGCCAGCGTGACGCACCAGGCGGCGAAGCTGTAGGCCAGCGCGGGCGGGTGCATGCGCTGGAAGAAGGTCTTGAAGCGCACCACGCCCACGCCCGCTGCCAGCGCAAACAGGCCGCTGAGCACCAGCAGCAGCGCCACCGGGATCTCGATCCACCAGGCCAGGTTGCCACTCATTCGATCACCTCGCCGCGCAACAGGAACTTGGCCATGGCCGCCGATCCGATGAAGCCGAAGATGGCGATCAGCAACGCCGCTTCAAAGTACATCGAGCTGCGGTAACGGATCGCCAGCACCATCATCATCAACATGGCGATGGTGCAGATCAGGTCCATGGCCAGCACGCGGTCTTGTGCCGAGGGGCCGCGGTACAACCGCAACAGCGACAGGCCCATGGCCAGGGCAAAGCAGGACTGCGCAAACACGATGGCGGCAAACAGCAGCGGGGTCATTCGAATATCTCCATCAAAGGCCGCTCGTAGCGGTGTTTGATCAGGTCGATCTCGGCCTGCGCGTCCTGCATGTCGAACATGTGGACCAGCAGGGCACTGCGGTCCAGCGCGAGCTCGGACCAGATCGTGCCGGGGATCACGCACATGATGGCCGCCAGCACGGCCAGCCCGTTGGGGTCGCGCAGGTCCAGCGGTACCGCCACAAAGCCACCTTGCGGCACCTTGGCCGCGGGTGCCAGCGTGCCCAGGAGCACGCGCCAGTTCCACACCAGCACGTCACGCCCCACCTGGAAAAACAGGCGCAGCGCCACGCCCGGATGGCTGAAGCGCACGGGCGTGGGGCGCAGCGAATGCGTGAGGTAAGGCACCAGCCAGCCCAGCAGCAGCGCCATCAACCACTGGCCCAGGCCGAGCGAGTTGTTGAGCAGCAGCCACAGCGCCACCAGCGCCAGTGACAGCAAGGGCGAAGGGAAGAGCCGGCGCATCACCGTGAAACTCCCGGTTGGGGAACACCCAGCCGATCGGCGTTGGTGGGTGTGGGCTGGGGCCGGGAATTCATCACGGCGCCGATGTAGAGGCTGGGCTGGTAGAGCGCGGCGGCGGTGGCGCTGGTGTAGCGCATCACCGCTTCTGCACGCACCGTGAACACCACGCACAGCGCGATCAGCAGGGCAATCGGCAGGTACTCCACCACACGCAGCACCGGGGCCGGGCGGTCCACCGGCGCCCAGAAGAAGCGGATGCCGGTGCGCGAGAGCGCCAACAGCGCCAGCAGACCCGAGCCGATGATGCAGCCCATGAGCAGCCAGCTCACCGGGGCCACGCTGCCACCGGGCGCGTCCAGCAGGGTGGAGAGGATGGCGAGCTTGCCGATGAAGCCGGACAACGGCGGCAGACCCGCCAGCAGCAGCGTGCAGACGATGAAGGCCAGACCGAGCAGCGCGGTGGAAGCCGGGATGGCACGCCCGACCAGCGGCACCTCGTCTTCGTCCAGGTTGGCGCTGCGGGCGAGCTCCAGCTCCGCCAGCGAAAACGGCAGATGGTCTTCTTCGTCTTCCGGCGCCTGCTGGCGTGCCGGATCGGACTGGCGCGAGCGGTCCATGAGTTCGGTCAGCAGGAAAAACGCTGCCACCGCGAAGGTGGACACGGGCAGGTAGTACAGCGCGCCCGCCGTGACCTCGGGCCGCGCCAACCCGAACACCGCCATGAGCGTGCCCGAGGAAACGACCACCGCGAACCCGGCCATGCGCGCCGGGCGCTGCGCGGACATCATGCCGATGGCACCCATGGCCAGGGTGGTCAGCCCACCCCACAACAGCCACTGGCTGCCGAAGCCGGCCGAGTTGCCCGCGCTGTCTGAAAACAGCAGCGTGGACAGCCGCAGCAGCACATAGATGCCGACCTTGGTGAGCAAGGCGAACACGGCAGCCGACGGTGCGCTGGCACTCGCATAGGCCGGCACCAGCCAGAAGTTCAGCGGCCACATGGCCGCCTTGGCCAGAAAGGCCACGGCCAGGATGGCGCAGCCGGCGTGCAGCAAGGCCCGGTCGGCGTCGGGTACCTCGGGGATGCGCGCGGCCAGGTCGGCCATGTTGAGCGTGCCCGACACGCCGTAGATGAGCGCGGCCCCCACGAGGAACAGCGAGGACGCGGCCAGGTTGATGGCGATGTAGTGCAGGCCCGCCTTCACGCGCGACGGACCGGAGCCGTGCAGAAGCAGCCCGTAAGACGCGGCGAGCATGACCTCGAAGAACACGAACAGGTTGAACAGGTCCCCGGTGAGAAAGGCACCGTTGAGACCCATGATCTGGATCTGGAACAGCGGGTGGAAATGCGCGCCCGCCTTGTGCCAGCGGGCAAGCGAAAACAGCAGGGCCATCAGGGCAACCAGCGCGGTCATCACCAGCATCAGGGCCGAGAGCCGGTCCAGCACGAGCACGATGCCGTAGGGCACGTCCCAGTTGGAGGGCAGGTAGATGCCGAACGCACGGGCTTCGTCGCCGGCCTTGACCCAGAACACCAGCAGCACGGCCACGACCAGGTTGGCCACCGTGGCCATCAAGCCCAGCGTGGCCTTGGTGAGGTGCCGGCGTTCGCTCACCAGCATGAGCAGGCAGGCCGCCAGCAACGGCAGCAGGATGGGTGCGACCATCAGGTGCGGCATGAGCGCTTGGGCCAAGGCCGTCATTCGCCGTCCTCCTGGCCGTCCACGTGGTCGTTGCCCGAGAAGCCCCGCTGCGCCAGCATCACCACCAGGAACAGCGCGGTCATGGCAAAGCCGATCACGATGGCGGTGAGCACCAGCGCCTGCGGCATGGGGTCGTCGTAGAACTCGAAGGTGGGGGGAAAGCCCGCCACCATGATGGGCTCGCTGTCCACCGAGAGCCGCCCCATGCTGAAGATGAACAGGTTCACGCCGTAGCCCAGCAGCGCCAGGCCCATGATCACCTGGAAGGTGCGTGGGCGCAGCATGAGCCACACGCCGCAGGTGGTGAGCACACCAATGGCCAAGGCCAGCACGATTTCCATCAGAGGTCTCCCCGGGTTTGTCCGCCGGCACCCCGGGCGTCGGAGCTCACCCGTCGGTGGCCGCGCACCGACTGGTGGCCCAGGGCCGTGAGGATGAGCAGCGTGGCGCCCACCACCAGGGTGAACACGCCGATGTCGTAGAACAGTGCGCTGGCCACGTGGATCTCGCCCAGCAGCGGGAGGTCGAGGTGGGCCGTGTGCGTGGTGAGGAAGGGGTAGCCGAAGAACAGCGAGCCCAGGCCCGTGGCGGTGGCCAGCAGCAGGCCGGCCGCGATCCAGCGCACGGGACGCAGGCTGATGTTGGCCTCGACCCACTGTGTGCCCGAGACGATGTACTGCAGGATGAACGCGGTGGAAAGCACCAGCCCGGCCACGAAGCCGCCACCGGGCTCGTTGTGCCCGCGCATGAAAAGGTAGACCCCGATGACGGCCGCGATCGGCAGGATCAGGCGCACCAGCACCGCAGGCACCAGCAGGTAGCCGCGTGCGGTGTCGGCCGCGGTCTGTGCATTCACGAGATCGGTCATCAGGTCGGGCGGCAGGGCCCGCTGCTGCGAGGGCAGGTCCATGCTCTCGGGGGCTGGCCTGAAACGGCGCAGCAGCGCATACACCGTGAGCGCCACGATGCCCAGCACGGTGATTTCGCCCAGCGTGTCGAAGCCACGGAAGTCCACCAGCATGACGTTGACCACGTTGGTGCCACCGCCCTCGGACACGGCGCGCTCCAGGAAGAAGGTCGAGATGCTCTGCGGGAAGTCGCGCGTCATCAAGGCATACGACAGGGCGGCCATGCCGCAGCCAGCGCCCAAGGCCACCGCCAGATCACGCGCTCGCCGCACGCGGGTGCGCACGCGCTTGCGCAACGACAGGCGGCGGTCGATCTCTTCGGACCGTTTGGGCAACCAGCGAAGTCC
Organism: Hydrogenophaga sp. PBL-H3; assembly: GCF_010104355.1. Taxonomy (NCBI): domain Bacteria; kingdom Pseudomonadati; phylum Pseudomonadota; class Betaproteobacteria; order Burkholderiales; family Comamonadaceae; genus Hydrogenophaga; species Hydrogenophaga sp. PBL-H3. The sequence continues at coordinate 1,389,185 of NZ_CP044972.1, read as the reverse complement.
CAGCAGGATCAGCACCGTCGTCACGGCCTCCACCGAGAGCTGCGTCAAGGCCAGGTCGGGCGCGGAGAACCAGGCAAAGGTGACCACCGTGACCAGGCCGGCCACGCTCATGAGCGCCAGCGCGGTCAGCCGGTGGTACTTGGCCTGCCACGACGCGCCAATGGCGCTGCCGATACCGACCAGCCACAGCAGCGCAAACATGGGGGAGAACGGCAGCACACGCCGCTCGCCCGCGAGCCAGGTCGACGCACCAGCCCCCCGCAGGGCAACGAACGCGGCCAGCAAGGTGACCAGCACCAGCAGCAGCATCTGCGCCTGCAGGCGCCGCGTGCCCAGCACCCGCTGCGTGTTGCGGCTGGCACCGGTGATGAGGGCCAGCGTGCCCTCGAACACGCGTTTTCCGCTGACCCGTCCCAGCACCGGCGTGCGCCGGATGCGTCCGGTCTGCAGCGGTCGGCGCAGCCACAGAAAGAGCGCGATACCGCCGGCCAGTGCGAGCAAGCTCATCCACAGCGGCAGGTTGAAGCCGTGCCACACCGCCAGATCGAACTCGGGCAATTGCCCGCCCACCACCGGCGTGGCCGCGGTGGACAGGATGTCCTGAATGGACCACTGCGGCAGCACACCCACCACCAGGCAGGCCAGCACCAGCAGTTCGATCGGCACACGCATCCAGTGGGGTGGCTCGTGGGGCATGCGCGGCAGGGTGCTGCAGGTGTCGGGGCCGAAAAACACGCTGACGGTGAAGCGCAGCGAATACGCCACGCTGAAGGCGCCCGCCACCACGGCGGCGATGGGCAGCAGGCTGTCGAACCAGGGCGCGGCGTTCACGAACACGGCCTCGGTGAAGAACATCTCTTTGGAGATGAATCCGTTGAGCAGCGGCACGCCCGCCATGGCGGCGCCCGCCACCAGCGTGAGCGTGGCGGTGATGGGCATGAAGCGCCACAAGCCACTGAGGCGGCGCATGTCGCGCGTGCCGGTCTCGTGGTCGATGATGCCCACCGCCATGAACAGCGAGGCTTTGAAGGTGGCGTGGTTGATGATGTGGAACACCGCCGCCACGGCGGCCAGCGGGCTGTTGAGGCCCAGCAGCGTGGTGATGAGGCCCAGGTGCGAGATCGTCGAGTAAGCGAGCAGGCTCTTGAGGTCGTTCTGGAAGATGGCCGTGAAGCCCCCGATGAGCAGCGTGATCAGGCCCGAGCCGGTCACGATCCAGAACCACTCGTCGGTGCCGGCCAGCACCGGCCACAGCCGCGCCAGCAGAAACACCCCGGCCTTGACCATGGTGGCCGAGTGCAGGTAGGCCGACACCGGCGTGGGCGCGGCCATGGCGTGCGGCAGCCAGAAATGAAACGGGAACTGCGCGCTCTTGGTCAGCGCTCCCAGCAGGATCAGCACCAGTGCGGTGCTGTAGAGCGGGTGGGTGCGAATCACGTCGCCCGCGCGCAGCACCACGTCAAGGTCGTAACTGCCCACGATGTGGCCCAGCACCAGCATGCCGGCCAGCAGGCACAGGCCGCCAGTGCCGGTGACCGTCAAGGCCATGCGGGCACCGCGCCGTGCGTCGCGGCGGTGGTGCCAGTAGCCGATCAGCAAAAACGAAAACAGGCTGGTCAGCTCCCAGAACAGCACCAGCTGGATCAGGTTGCCCGAGAGCACCACACCGCTCATGGAGCCCATGAAAGCCAGCAGCAGCGAGAAAAAACGCGGCACCGGGTCGGTGGGCGACATGTAGTAACGCGCGTACAGCACCACCAACGCGCCGATGCCCAGCACGAGCATGGAGAACATCCACGCGAAGCCGTCCAGGCGGAACACGAGGTTCAGACCGAGCGAGGGCAGCCAGACGATCTCTTCGCGAACCACACCGCCGGCGGCCATTTCGGGAAACAGCAACGCGGCCTGCACGGCGCAGAACAAGGCGATCGCACCGGCCAGCGTGGACTCGGTGTTCCGGGCGTTCGACGGCAGCAGTGCGGCAACGAGGCTGCCCACGAAAGGCAAGAGGACGAGGCTGTAGAGCGGCAGGGTCATGTGCGTTCGAGTCTATCGGCTGCGACAACGCAAAAAAAAAGCGGCCCGAAGGCCGCTTTCATGCCGTCGGAACGGCTCAGGCGGTGACGCCCTTGGCCGTGTCGGCGTACTCAGAGATCTGGTCGAAGTTCAGGTACTTGTAGATCTGGCTGCCGTCCTTGTTGATCACGCCCATGTCGGCCTGGTACTCGGCCACCGTGGGGATGCGACCCAGCTTGGACGCGATGGCCGCCAGCTCGGCCGAGGCCAGGTACACGTTGGTGTTCTTGCCCAGGCGGTTGGGGAAGTTGCGCGTGGAGGTGGAGACCACGGTGGCGCCTTCGCGCACCTGCGCCTGGTTGCCCATGCACAGCGAGCAACCCGGCATTTCGGTGCGCGCACCGGCCGAGCCGAACACACCGTAATGGCCTTCCTTGGTCAACTCGGCCGCGTCCATCTTGGTGGGCGGCGCGATCCACAGTTTCACCGGGATGTCGCGCTTGCCTTCGAGCAGCTTGGATGCCGCGCGGAAGTGACCGATGTTGGTCATGCACGAACCGATGAACACCTCGTCGATCTTGGCGCCGGCCACATCGCTCAGCAGCTTGGCGTCGTCCGGATCGTTGGGGCAGCACAGCACGGGCTCGGTGAGGTCGGCCAGGTCGATCTCGATCACGGCGGCGTACTCGGCGTCCTTGTCGGCTTCCAGCAGGCTGGGGTTGGCCAGCCAGGCCTCGACCTTCTCGATGCGGCGCGCCAGCGTGCGGGCATCGGCATAACCGTCGGCGATCATGTTCTTCATCAGCACCACGTTGCTGGTGAGGTACTCCTTGATCGGCTCGGGGTTGAGCTTGACGGTGCAGCCCGCGGCCGAGCGCTCGGCCGAGGCGTCGGAGAGTTCAAACGCCTGCTCCACTTTCAAATCAGGCAGACCTTCGATTTCCAGGATGCGGCCGGAGAACACGTTGATCTTGCCGGCCTTGGCCACGGTCAGCAGACCGGCGCGGATGGCGTACAGCGGAATGGCGTGAACCAGGTCGCGCAGCGTGATGCCGGGCTGCATCTGGCCCTTGAAGCGCACCAGAACGGATTCGGGCATGTCCAGCGGCATCACGCCGGTGGCCGCACCAAACGCCACCAGGCCGGAGCCGGCGGGGAAGCTGATGCCGATGGGGAAACGGGTGTGCGAGTCACCGCCGGTGCCCACGGTGTCGGGCAGCAGCAGGCGGTTGAGCCAGCTGTGGATCACGCCGTCACCAGGACGCAGGGCCACGCCACCCCGGTTGCTGATGAAGGCTGGCAGCTCGCGGTGGGTCTTCACGTCCACGGGTTTCGGGTAGGCCGCGGTGTGGCAGAAGGACTGCATCACCAGATCGGCGCTGAAACCCAGGCAGGCCAGGTCTTTGAGCTCGTCGCGCGTCATGGGGCCGGTGGTGTCCTGGCTGCCCACGGTGGTCATCTTCGGCTCGCAGTAGGTACCCGGGCGCACGCCCTGGCCTTCGGGCATGCCGACCGCGCGGCCCACCATCTTCTGCGCCAGCGTAAAGCCGGCCTTGGTCGCCACGGGCGTGGTCGGCAGGCGGAACAGCGTGGAAGCGGGCAAACCCAGGAACTCGCGCGCCTTGGCGGTGAGCGAGCGGCCGATGATCAGGTTGATGCGGCCACCGGCTCGCACTTCGTCGAACAGCACATCGCTGCGCAGCTGGAACTCGACGACGGTGGCGCCGCCCTTGGTGATCTTGCCGTCGTAGGGATGAATGTCGATCACGTCGCCCATGTTGAGCTTGCTCACGTCGACCTCGATCGGCAGCGCGCCCGAGTCTTCCTGCGTGTTGAAGAAAATCGGCGCGATCTTGCCGCCCAGCGTGACGCCGCCAAAGCGCTTGTTGGGCACGAACGGGATGTCCTGTCCGGTGGCCCAGATCACCGAGTTGGTGGCCGATTTGCGCGAGGATCCGGTGCCCACCACATCGCCCACGTAGGCCACCAGGTGGCCGTTCTTCTTGAGGTCTTCGATGAACTGCATCGGACCGCGCTTGCCGTCTTCCTCGGGCTTGAAGGCCGCGTCGGGCCGCGTGTTCTTCAGCATGGCCAGCGTGTGCAGCGGGATGTCCGGGCGGCTCCAGGCGTCGGGCGCGGGCGAGAGGTCGTCGGTGTTGGTTTCGCCGGGCACCTTGAAGACGGTCACGGTGATCAGCTTCGGCACTTCGGGGCGCGTGGTGAACCACTCGGCGTTGGCCCAGCTCTCGATCACTTCCTTGGCCTTGGCATTGCCGGCCTTGGCCTTCTCGGCCACGTCGTTGAAGAAGTCGAACATCAGCAGCGTCTTCTTCAGGCCCTCGGCCGCCACAGCGGCCACATCGGCCTGGTCCAGCAGGTCGATCAAGGGGTGCACGTTGTAGCCGCCCACCATGGTGCCCAGCAGCTCGGTGGCCTTGGCCTTGGAGACCAGGCCCACGGCGATGTCACCGTGCGCCACGGCGGCCAGGAAGCTGGCCTTGACCTTGGCCGCGTCGTCCACGCCGGGTGGCACGCGGTGCGTGAGCAGGTCCAGCAGGAACGCGTCTTCCCCGGCGGGCGGCGCCTTGACCAGTTCGATCAGGTCGGCGACCTGCTTGGCATCAAGGGGCAATGGCGGAATGCCCAGTGCCGCGCGTTCGGCGGTATGGGCGCGGTAGTCGGTGAGGAAGGTGGTGGACATGGCGATCTCCAGAGGGAAGTGATGTGCGTGGGGGTCGGAAAACGGATGAAGGCAGGGCAAGCAAGCTCAATGCCGCAGTGCGACGGGCTCGTTGAAGTGGGACTGCACCGACTCGGGCAACGACAGGCCGGTGTGGTGCGCGCGCTCCAGCACCTGCCAGAAGTAGCGGTAACTCGCGCGGTCGTGCAGGCGGCCCTCGAACTGCACCGGCGCCCAGTCGGCGGCGATGGCGCATTCAATGAGTGCCGCCGCGGTGTCGACCTCGCGCTCCGATGGTGCGAACGCGGCCAGGATGGGGCGGATCTGGTCGGGATGAATGCTCCACATGCGGGTGTAGCCGAGTTCACGGGCGGCCTTGCGCGCGGCGCTTTGCAGCGAGGCCATGTCCTTGAACTCGGTGACCACACAGTGCGAGGGCACCTTGCCGTGTGCGTGGCAGGCCGAGGCAATGGCCAGCTTGGCGCGCAGCACCAACGGGTGGCTGAACTGACCGGCCACGCTCATGCCGTCGGCGGGGATGGCCCCGCCATGCGCCGAGACAAAGTCCATCAGACCGAAGCTCAGGCTCTGCACGCGCGGGTGGCCCGCGATGTCGAAGGCGCGGTGCACGGCGGCGGGCGACTCGATGAGCACATGCAGCGGCAGTGCCGATGCACCTGCGGCATCCAGCGCAGCCACGGCCCGCTGCACATCGGCCAACGACTCGACCTTGGGCACCATCAGGTGCGTGAGGCGTTGGCCCGCGCGGCCAGCGATGGTGGCCACATCGGCATCGAACGCCGGGTGATCCACCGGGTGCACGCGCACGGCCACACGAGCCTTGGGCGCAGCGGCCAGCGCCAGTTCGGTGACGAGCAAGGCATGTTCGGCCTCTGCGCCCACCGGCGCGCCGTCTTCGCAATCGAGCGTCACGTCGAACACGCACGTGCCGAACTCCTCGGCCATCTCGGCCTGCAGTGCCAGGCTTTTCTTCATCCGCGCCTCCACCCCGCTGTAGTGGTCACAGACCGGCAGCGCGAACGCACCGGCCTGGGCACCCAGAAGAATGGAACGCGGATGAGTCACTGCGCAGTTACCAGCCGGTTACAGCAGGTGCTTCACACCGTCTTGTTCACCCTGCAGCTCGGCCAGGGTCTTGTTGATGCACTCCTGCGAGAAGGCGTCGATGTCCAGGCCTTCGACGACCTTGTACTCGCCGTTGTCGCAGGTGACGGGGAAGCCGAACATGATGTCCTTCGGAATGCCATACCAGCCTTGCGAAGGAATGCCCATGGTGACCCACTCGCCCTTCGTGCCCAGCGCCCAGTCGCGCATGTGGTCGATGGCAGCGTTGGCAGCGGATGCGGCCGACGACAGGCCGCGCGCTTCGATGATGGCGGCGCCACGCTTGCCCACGGTCGGCAGGAACACGTCCTTGTTCCAGACCTGGTCGTTGATCATGTCCTTGACCGAGGCGCCGTCGATGGTGGCGAAGCGGTAGTCGGCGTACATGGTGGGCGAGTGGTTGCCCCACACGGCCAGTTTCTTGATGCTGGCCACGGCCTTGCCGGTCTTGGCGGCGATCTGGCTCAGGGCGCGGTTGTGGTCCAGGCGCAGCATGGCGGTGAAGTTGCCGGGGTTCAGGTCGGGCGCGCTCTTCATCGCGATGTACGCGTTGGTGTTGGCGGGATTGCCGACCACCAGCACCTTGACATTGCGCGAGGCCACGGCATTGAGCGCCTTGCCCTGCGCGGTGAAGATGGCGCCGTTGATGGCCAGCAGCTCGGCGCGCTCCATGCCGGCCTTGCGGGGCATCGAACCGACCAGCAGCGCGTAGTCGGTGTCCTTGAACGCGGTCATCGGGTCGCTGTGGGCTTCCATGCCCACCAGCAGCGGGAACGCGCAGTCTTCCAGTTCCATCATCACGCCCTTGAGCGCTTTCTGCGGTCCATCCACCGGCACCTCCAGCAATTGCAGGATCACGGGCTGGTCTTTGCCCAGCATTTCGCCAGAAGCGATGCGAAACAGCAGGGCGTAACCGATCTGGCCAGCGGCGCCGGTGACGGCAACACGAACGGGCTTCTTGTGCATGGTGAGAACTCCAGAATGAGACGAGGAAGGGGATGGGGTTGGGGAGGGAACACCCCGAGACAAAGGCGACAGAAGCGGGCGGAAGACGCGCCGCTGGTGGGTCAAGGTCAGGCGAAGAGTGTACCCTCGCAAACCCTGATACGTCAATTTGTCTTATGTCTTATATAAGATATGATTCGACCTCCGTGCGCGCCCACCTGGCGCGCCCAAAATCATGGCCACGACCCCCATCAGCATCCCAGACGCCACACCGAACGACGGCCGCACGGCAGCCGACGTTGGCGCGTTTGAACACTCCGCGCCGGCGTTCAGCCCGCTCTACCAGCAGATCAAGACGCTCATCCTGCGCAGCCTGCAGGCCAGCGAGTGGAAGCCCGGCGACATGATCCCGAGCGAATTCGACCTGGCGGCCCGCTACAAGGTGAGCCAGGGCACGGTGCGCAAGGCCATCGACGAGCTTGCCACCGACAACCTGCTGGTGCGCCGCCAGGGCAAAGGCACCTTTGTTGCCACGCACTCCGAGCAGCACATCCAGTACCGTTTCTTGCGCCTGCTGCCCGACACCGGATCGCTGGAAGACCAGGGCCCCGCAGAGCGCCGCATCATCGAATGCCGCCGCCTGCGCGCGCCCGCCGAGGTGGCGCGCCAGCTTGCCTTGCGCACCGGCGACCCGGTGCTGCAGGTCAAGCGCGTGCTCACCTTTGCCCAGGTGCCCGCCATCCTCGAAGACCTCTGGCTGCCCGGCGTGCCGTTCAAGGGCCTGACCATCGAGACCCTGTCGGACGACAAGGGGCCGATGTACGCCCTGTTTGAAGCCCAGTTCGGCGTGCGCATGGTGCGTGCGGTCGAGAAGATCAAGGCCGTTGCCGCGGACGGCGAGAGCGCGGGCCTGCTCGGCGTGGCCGAAGGCTCTCCGCTGCTCAGCGTCGAGCGCCTGGCCTTCACCTACAACGACACTCCGATGGAGTTGCGTCGCGGCCTGTACCGCACCGATGCCCGTCACTACCGCAATGAACTCAGCTGAAGCGTGCGCTGCTACGTCCTTGATAGCCCCGCGCCTGCATTGGCTGTCAGCCTGACCATTGGTGCATTGCAATAGAATTTGCCACTCGGTGGTTTCGGTTACCAACGCGTTACACCACCGACATCCCTACCCCGCATCCCCTCTGCGCAAGAAAGTCCCCACCATGACCGAGTTGACCAAAAAGCGGCCCGAGTTCCGCAACATCAACGCATTCAAGGATCTCACCACCTACCGCCTGCCGCCCGCGGGCTGGGTCTCGATCCTGCACCGCGCCAGCGGTGGCCTGATGTTCATCCTGTTGCCCTTGATCGTCTGGCTGTTCGACACCTCGGTGTCCTCAGAGATTTCCTTCGACCGCTTCAGCGCAGCCTTCTCGGCGGGCCTGGGCTTCGTGCCGGGGTGGTTCTTCAAGCTCGTGGTGCTGGCACTGATCTGGGCCTACCTGCACCACCTGATTGCCGGCGTTCGCCACCTCTACATGGACGCGCGCCACGCCGTCACCAAGGAGTTCGGCAAGTCCTCCGCCATCTTCACGCTGGTGGTCAGCATCGGCCTGACCGTGCTGCTCGGCGCCAAGCTGTTCGGCCTGTACTGATCCCGCGAACCCACACAAGGACCCCACAAGATGTCTGTCAATTACGGTTCCAAACGCGTCGTCACCGGCGCCCACTACGGCCTGCGCGACTGGCTCGCCCAGCGCATCACCGCCGCGATCATGGCGGTGTTCACCCTGATCCTGCTGGTGCAGGTGCTGTTCACCAGTGGCCCGCTGGGCTACGAGGGCTGGGCCGGCATCTTCGCCGCCCAGTGGATGAAGGCGCTGACCTTCGCCGTCTTCCTCGCCCTGACCTACCACGTGTGGGTCGGCATGCGGGACATCTGGATGGACTACGTCAAGCCCGCCGGCATCCGCCTGGTGTTGCACGTGTTCACCATGGTTTGGCTCCTGTCCTGCCTGGGCTGGGCTGTTCAAGTTCTCTGGAGGCTCTGAAGCAATGACCGCAACCGCAAATCTCCCCAAGCGTCAGTTCGACGTCGTCATCGTCGGCGCTGGCGGCTCCGGCATGCGTGCCTCGCTGCAGCTGGCGCGCGCCGGCCTCAAGGTGGCCGTGCTCTCCAAGGTGTTTCCGACCCGCTCGCACACGGTGGCTGCGCAAGGCGGCATCGGCGCCTCGCTGGGCAACATGAACGAGGACAACTGGCACTACCACTTCTACGACACCATCAAGGGTTCCGACTGGCTCGGCGACCAGGATGCGATCGAGTTCATGTGCCGCGAAGCGCCCAAGGTCGTGTACGAACTGGAACACTTCGGCATGCCGTTCGACCGCAACCCCGACGGCACGATCTACCAGCGTCCGTTTGGTGGCCACACGGCCAACTACGGTGAGAAGCCGGTGCAACGCGCCTGTGCTGCGGCCGACCGCACCGGTCACGCCATGCTGCACACGCTCTACCAGCAAAACGTGCAGGCGCGCACCACCTTCTTTGTTGAATGGATGGCGCTGGACCTGATCCGCGACGCCAGCGGCGACGTGCTTGGCGTGACCGCGCTGGAAATGGAGACCGGCGAAACCTACGTGCTGGAAGCCAAGACCACGCTGCTGGCCACCGGCGGCGCGGGCCGCATCTTCGCGGCCTCCACCAACGCCTTCATCAACACCGGCGACGGCCTGGGCATGGCGGCACGCGCCGGCATCCCGCTGGAAGACATGGAGTTCTGGCAGTTCCACCCCACCGGCGTGGCCGGAGCCGGCGTGCTGCTGACCGAAGGCTGCCGTGGCGAAGGCGCGATTCTGCTCAACAGCGAAGGCGAGCGATTCATGGAGCGCTATGCGCCCACGCTGAAAGACCTGGCCCCGCGCGACTTCGTCAGCCGCTGCATGGACCAGGAGATCAAGGAAGGCCGCGGCTGTGGTCCGAACAAGGACTACGTGCTGCTCAAGCTCGACCACCTGGGCGCGGAGACCATTCACAAGCGCCTGCCCTCGGTGTACGAGATCGGCGTGAACTTCGCCAACGTGGACATCACGCGCGAACCGATTCCCGTGGTGCCCACCATCCACTACCAGATGGGTGGCATCCCGACCAACATCAATGGCCAGGTCGTCACCCCCGACGGCCAGGGCAACCAGCAAGTCGTCAACGGCCTCTACGCCGTGGGCGAATGCTCCTGCGTGAGCGTGCACGGAGCCAACCGCCTGGGCACCAACTCGCTGCTGGACCTGCTGGTCTTCGGACGCGCGGCTGGCAACCACATCGTGCAGTTCAACGACAAGAACAAGACGCACAAGCCGCTGCCGGCCGATGCCGCCGACAAGACCCTGGCGCGTCTGGCCCGACTGGACAACGCGACCGACGGTGAATACGCGCAAGACGTGGCCAACGACCTGCGCGCCGCCATGCAGCAACACGCCGGCGTGTTCCGCACCCAGGCCAGCATGGACGAAGGCGTTGCCAAGATCAACGCCATGCGTGCCCGCGTCAACAGCATCGGACTCAAGGACAAGTCCAAGGTGTTCAACACCGCGCGCATCGAAGCGCTGGAAGTGGAAAACCTGATCGAGTGCGCCCAGGCCACCATGACCTCGGCCGCCGCCCGCCACGAATGCCGCGGCGCCCACACGGTCAACGATTACGAGCGCCCCGCCGACGACGCGCAGTTCCCGCTGGGCCGCAACGACGCCGAGTGGATGAAGCACACGCTCTGGCACAGCGCCGACAACAGCCTGACCTACAAGGCCGTGAACTTGAAGCCGCTGACGGTTGAATCCGTCCCGCCCAAGGTTCGCACCTTCTAAGCACCCACGCACTGGAGCAACCTCATGGCCAAACGCACCTTCAAGATCTACCGCTACGACCCCGAAAAGGACGCCAAACCCTACATGCAGACCATCGAGGTGGAACTCGACGGCCACGAACGCATGCTGCTGGACGCACTGATGAAGCTGAAAGCGGTGGATCCCTCCATCTCGTTCCGCCGCTCCTGCCGCGAAGGCGTGTGTGGCTCGGACGCAATGAACATCAACGGCAAGAACGGTCTGGCCTGCCTGACCAACATGAACACGCTGCCCGGCGTGATCACGCTCAAGCCGCTGCCCGGCCTGCCCGTGGTGCGCGACCTGATCGTGGACATGACGCTGTTCTTCAAGCAGTACAACAGCATCAAGCCGTACCTGATCAACGACACCGTGCCGCCTGAAAAGGAACGCCTGCAGAGCCCCGAAGAACGCGACGAGCTCAACGGCCTGTACGAGTGCATCCTGTGCGCGAGTTGCTCCACGAGCTGCCCCAGCTTCTGGTGGAACCCGGACAAGTTCGTCGGCCCGGCCGGCCTGCTGCAGGCCTACCGCTTCATCGCCGACAGCCGCGACCAGGGCACGGCCGAGCGGCTGGACAACCTCGAAGACCCGTACCGCCTGTTCCGCTGCCACACCATCATGAACTGCGTCGACGTCTGCCCCAAGGGTTTGAACCCCACGAAGGCCATCGGCAAGATCAAGGAAATGATGGTGATGCGCTCGGTCTGAGCGCGCGCCCCGACCCCATGACCGACACCGACCTGCACGATCCTTTGCTGGACGAGCGCGCGCTGAGCAAACTGCGCTGGCGGTGTCGCCGTGGCCTGCTCGAGAACGATCTGTTCATCGAGCGATTCTTCGCCAGGCATGAATCTGGCTTAACCGTGCGCCAAGCCGATGCACTCGGGGCCTTGATGGACTTGTCCGACAACGACCTGCTGGATCTGCTGCTCGGCCGAAAGCCCCTTCAGGGCGATCTCGAACGCGCGGACGTGACGCAGGTGCTTGCACTGCTGCGCGGCCCGCGACCTCTCCCATCATCCGAGGAACCTGCATGAAACTCGTAGACAACAAAGCCACCCTGTCGTTCTCCAACGGCAGCCCCAGCGTCGACCTGCCCGTGTACGCCGGCAGCATTGGCCCGGATGTCGTGGACATCCGCAAGCTGTACGCGCAGACGGGCATGTTCACTTATGACCCGGGCTTTCTGTCAACGGCATCCTGCCAGTCGGCCATCACCTACATCGATGGCGACAAGGGCGAACTGCTGTACCGCGGCTACCCCATCGAACAGCTCGCCACCCAGTGCGATTACCTCGACACCTGCCACCTGCTGCTCAACGGCGAACTGCCCAACGAGCAGGAGCGCAAGGCTTTCCACAAGCTCGTGATCAACCACACCATGGTGAACGAGCAGATGCAGTTTTTCCTGCGCGGTTTCCGCCGTGACGCCCACCCCATGGCCGTGCTCACGGGGCTGGTCGGCGGACTCTCGGCCTTTTACCACGACAGCACCGACATCAACAATCCGAAGCACCGCGAGATCGCAGCCATCCGCCTGATCGCCAAGATGCCGACGCTGGTGGCCATGTCGTACAAGTACGGTATCGGCCAGCCTTACATGTACCCGAAGAACGACCTGAGCTACTCGGGCAACTTCCTGCGCATGATGTTCGGCACGCCTTGCGAAGAGTACGTGGTCAACCCGGTGCTTGAGCGCGCCCTCGACCGCATCTTCATCCTGCACGCAGATCACGAGCAGAACGCGTCCACTTCCACCGTGCGTCTGTGCGGCTCGTCGGGCACCAACCCGTTTGCAGCCATCGCAGCCGGCGTCGCCTGCCTGTGGGGCCCTGCCCACGGCGGTGCCAACGAAGCCTGCCTGAACATGCTGGAAGACATCCAGCGCCAGGGCGGCGTGTCCAAGGTCGGCGAATTCATGGAGAAGGTCAAGGACAAGAACTCCGGCGTCAAGCTCATGGGCTTTGGCCACCGCGTGTACAAGAACTACGACCCGCGCGCCAAGCTCATGCAGGAAACCTGCAACGAAGTTCTGCAAGAGCTCGGCCTGGAAAACGACCCCCTGTTCAAGCTCGCCAAGGAACTCGAGAAGATCGCCCTGGAAGACGAGTACTTCGTCTCGCGCAAGCTCTACCCGAACGTGGACTTCTACTCCGGCATCGTGCAGCGCGCCATCGGCATCCCGGTGAACCTGTTCACCGGCATCTTCGCGCTGGCCCGCACGGTGGGCTGGATTGCCCAGCTCAACGAAATGATCGGTGACCCGGAGTACAAGATCGGCCGCCCGCGCCAGTTGTTCACTGGCTCGCCGCGTCGCGACATCAAGCCCCTGGCCAGCCGCTGACCGGCCAGCGCCCAATAAAAAAAGGCCCGCCACCGAGTGGGCCTTTTTTGTGTCCACGCCTTCGTCATGCGGCAGCTCGGTCATCGCAGTTCGAGATGTCAATACACGTCTATCTGAGGGAAAATTCGCAGCCGACCTCTCCGAATGAGAAGTCAAAACCCCATGCTGTCCGAACGCAACTTTGCCCGCCAGATCGATCTCACCTCGCTGCAGCTCTTCGTGGCCGTGTGCGAGCTGGGCAGCATCGGCCGCGCGGCCGAGCGGGAGTTCATCGCGGCTTCGGCCATCAGCAAACGCCTGTCAGACCTCGAAGCGGTGCTGGGCACCACCCTGCTGGACCGGCACACGCGAGGCGTGCGCCTCACGCCAGCGGGTGAAGGGTTGCTGCACCACGCGCGCGCCGTGCTGTTCGGGCTGGAGAAAATGCAGGTCGAACTGGCCGAGTACGCGGACGGCGTGCGGGGTCATGTGCGGGTGCATGCCAGCATCTCGGCCATCGTGCAATTCCTGCCCGAAGACCTGGGCGCCTTTACCCGCCGCCACCCGCAGGTCAAGGTCGATCTGGAGGAGCACCTCAGCCCCGAGGTGCTGCGCGCTGTGCAGGAGGGCGCGACCGACCTGGGCCTGTGCAACGGCGCGATGGGAACTGGCGGCCTGCAGAGCCTTCCCTACCGGCGGGACAGCCTGGTGCTGGTGGTACCGCGAGGGCATGCGCTGGCCGACGGCGGTCCGGTGGCGTTCGAGGCATCCCTGCCCTTCGACCATGTGGGCCTGCACGCCAACAGCTCCATCCACCTGATCACGCACCAGGCAGCCATCCAGTCCGGCGCCACCGTGCGCGTGCGCATCCGCGTGACCGGGCTGGATGCCATGTGCCGAATGATCACCAATGGCCTCGGCGTAGGGGTGATGCCCGGGCGCGCCTTCGACCTGCTGCACACGGGCGGCGCGCTACAGGCACTTCCGCTGACCGATCCCTGGGCCCAGCGCCAGCTGGTGCTGGTGGCCCGCGACTTCTCCAGCCTGCCCGCCACCGCGCGGCTGTTCGTCGACCACCTGACTGCAGAATCCACCCGCCAAGCCGCATAAAATCAACCCTTCGCAAAAAGCCAACGCCATGCCACGCACGCTCTACGACAAGATCTGGGACGAACACGTCGTCCACACCGAAGACGACGGCACCTCCGTGCTCTACATCGACCGCCACCTGGTGCACGAAGTCACCAGCCCGCAGGCGTTTGAAGGACTGCGTCAGGCTGGTCGCAAGGTCTGGCGCGTGAGCTCGGTGGTCGCCACCGCCGACCACAACACACCCACCACCGGCTGGGAACTGGGTTACGACGGCATCACCGACCCGATCAGCAAGGAACAGATCACCACGCTGGACAGCAACATCGCCGAGTTCGGCGCTGCGGCGTTTTTCCCCTTCATGTCCAAACGCCAGGGCATCGTGCACGTGATCGGTCCTGAAAACGGCGCCACCCTGCCCGGCATGACGGTGGTCTGCGGCGACAGCCACACCTCCACCCACGGCGCGTTCGGCGCGCTGGCCCACGGCATCGGCACCAGCGAGGTGGAGCACGTGCTCGCCACGCAGACCCTGCTGGCCAAGAAGGCAAAAAACATGCTGGTGCGCGTGGACGGTCAGCTCGCCAAGGGCTGCACCGCAAAGGACATCGTGCTGGCCATCATCGGCAAGATCGGCACCGCCGGCGGCACCGGTTACACCATCGAATTCGGCGGCTCAGCCATCCGTGCGCTCAGCGTCGAAGGCCGCATGACGGTCTGCAACATGGCCATCGAAGGCGGCGCGCGCGCCGGCCTGGTGGCGGTGGACGACAAGACCATCGACTACGTCAAAGGCCGCCCGCTCTCGCCCACCGGGATGGAATGGGACCACGCGGTGGCCTACTGGAAGACGCTGCAGTCCGACGTCGACGCGAAGTTCGACGCCGTGGTCGAACTCGACGCCTCGCAAATCGTGCCGCAGGTGACCTGGGGCACATCACCCGAGATGGTGCTGGGCATCGACGGCAACGTGCCCGATCCCGACCGCGAAAAAGATGCCAACAAGCGCGGCGCCATCGAACGCGCCCTGACCTACATGGGGCTGCAACCCGGTAAGGCGCTCGACGACATCTTCGTCGACAAGGTCTTCATCGGCTCCTGCACCAACAGCCGGATCGAAGACATGCGGGAAGCCGCAGCCGTGGTCAAAAAGCTCGGCCAGAAAGTGGCCAGGAACGTGAAGCTCGCGTTGGTGGTGCCCGGCTCCGGCTTGGTAAAAGCGCAAGCCGAGCGCGAAGGCCTGCACGAGATATTCAAGGCCGCCGGCTTCGAGTGGCGCGAACCCGGCTGTTCGATGTGCCTGGCCATGAACGCCGACCGGCTGGAGCCGGGCGAGCGCTGCGCCTCCACCAGCAACCGCAACTTCGAAGGGCGCCAAGGCGCCGGCGGTCGCACACACCTGGTCTCCCCAGCCATGGCGGCCGCTGCGGCTGTGCATGGTCATTTTGTTGATGTCCGTCAATTTGCCTGAAAGGAAGCTCCCATGAAATCCATCGTCGCCATCCTCGCCGCCGCCTGCGTGTTCGTTCTGACGGGTTGCAACACCGTTCAAGGCATCGGGCAAGACATCCAGAAAGGCGGGCAGGTGCTTGAAGGCGCTGCCAAGAAATGAGATGAGAGCTTTTCAAGTGCACAAGGGGCTGGTCGCCCCGATGGACCGTGAGAACGTCGACACCGACGCCATCATCCCAAAGCAGTTTCTGAAGTCGATCCGCAAAACCGGCTTTGGCGAGAACCTGTTTGACGAGTGGCGGTACCTCGACAAGGGTGAGCCGGGACAGGACCCGGCCAGTCGCAAGCCCAACCCCGACTTCGTGCTCAACCAGCCGCGCTACGCGGGTGCGTCGGTGCTGCTGGCGCGCAAGAATTTCGGTTGTGGCTCCAGTCGGGAACATGCGCCATGGGCCATCGAGCAATACGGCTTTCGTGCGCTCATTGCACCCAGCTACGCCGACATTTTTTTCAACAACTGCTTCAAAAACGGACTGCTGCCAATCCAGTTGCCCGAAGCCCAGGTGGCTCAGTTGTTTGACGAGGTGGCGGCATTCCCGGGCTACGAGCTCACCATCGACCTGGAACGCCAGGTGATCGTTAAGCCACAGGGCGAAGAGCTGCCGTTTGAAGTGCAGGCGTTTCGCAAGTTCTGTCTGATCAACGGACTGGACGACATCGGCCTGACCCTGCGCTACAAGGACAAGATCGCCGCTTTTGAAGCCGAGCGTCTGGCCACAAAGCCTTGGCTCGCCCACACGATGCCCGTCTGACCCAACCACAGACAACACGCCGGCGCAGCGCCGGGGTGAACCACTTCCAACCCATGAAAATCGCAGTTCTTCCCGGTGACGGCATCGGCACCGAAATCGTCGCCGAAGCCGTCAAGGTGCTTGCCGTCCTTGATCTCCCGTTTCAGATGGAAACGGCTCTGGTCGGTGGCGCCGCCTACGAGGCGCACGGCCACCCGTTGCCTGAATCCACCTTGAGGCTGGCCATGGACGCCGACGCCGTGCTGTTCGGCGCCGTGGGCGACTGGAAATACGACAAACTCGACCGTCCGCTGCGACCCGAGCAGGCCATCCTGGGTTTGCGCAAGCACATGGGCCTGTTCGCCAACTTTCGCCCCGCCATCTGTTACCCCGAGCTGGTGGGCGCCTCCAGCCTCAAGCCCGAAATCATCTCGGGCCTGGACATCCTCATCATCCGCGAGCTCACCGGTGACATCTACTTTGGACAACCACGCGGCAGGCGCGTGGCCACCGACGGCCATTTCCCCGGCGCCGAAGAAGCCTTCGACACCATGCGCTACAGCAAGCCGGAAATCGTGCGCATCGCGCACGTGGCCTTCCAGGCGGCTCGCAAGCGCAACAAGAAGGTCACCAGCGTCGACAAGGCCAACGTGCTGGAAACCTTCCAGTTCTGGAAAGACGTGGTGACCGAGGTGCACACCGAGTACCCGGACGTGGAACTGGAACACATGTACGTGGACAACGCGGCCATGCAACTGGTGCGCGCACCCAAGAAATTCGACGTGGTGGTCACCGGAAACATGTTCGGCGACATCCTGTCCGATGAGGCGTCCATGCTGACCGGCTCCATCGGCATGCTGCCCTCGGCCTCGCTGAACACGAAGAACCAGGGCCTGTACGAACCCAGCCACGGCAGTGCACCCGACATCGCCGGCAAGGGCATTGCCAATCCGCTGGCTACAATACTGTCCGCCGCCATGATGCTCCGTTTCTCACTCAACCAGCCCGCTGCTGCCGATCGCATTGAACGTGCGGTCAGCGGCGTGCTCGCGTCTGGCTTGCGCACGACCGACATCTGGTCGGAAGGCACCACGAAAGTCAGCACCCGCGACATGGGTGACGCGGTCGTGGCGGCCATCACCAAAACGATTACCAAGGGCTGATCCAGCTCCGGTTCGTCACGCCCCTCCCCGGCACGACGAGCCGGGGCTCAAAAGGTTTTTCAACTTTGAAAGGGCGTTGACATGAAACTCGTAGGACTCGTTGGATGGCGCGGCATGGTCGGTTCCGTGCTGATGGACCGCATGGTCGCGGAAAGCGACTTCGACCTGATCGAACCGCTGTTTTTCTCCACATCCAATGCGGGCGGCAAGGCCCCGGCGATGGCGAAGAACGAAACCACGCTGCAGGACGCGCACGACATCGCCGCCCTCAAGCGCTGCGACATCATCATCACCGCCCAAGGCGGTGACTACACCAGTGAAGTCTTCCCCAAGCTGCGCGCTGCGGGCTGGAACGGCCACTGGATCGACGCCGCTTCCACCCTGCGCATGGACAAGGACGCGGTCATCATTCTGGACCCTGTCAACCTGCCCGTGATCAAGTCCGCCTTGAGCAATGGCGGCAAGAACTGGGTGGGTGGCAACTGCACCGTTAGCTGCATGCTCATGGGCGTGGGCGCGCTGTACAAGGCCGGTCTGGTCGAGTGGATGAGCACGCAGACCTACCAGGCGGCGTCGGGCGGCGGTGCTCAGCACATGCGTGAACTGCTCACGCAATACGGCACGCTCAACGCCGAAGTCAAAGCCTTGCTGGACGACCCCAAGAGCGCCATCCTGGAAATCGACCGCAAGGTGATCGCCAGACAACGCGCACTGACCGGCGCCGAAACAGCCAACTTCGGCGTCCCGCTGGGCGGTTCGCTGATTCCGTGGATCGACAAGGATCTCGGCAATGGCATGTCCAAGGAAGAGTGGAAGGGCATGGCCGAGACCAACAAGATCCTCGGCATGGGCGAAGGCTTCAGTGCGCCCGCCATCCCGGTGGATGGCTTCTGTGTGCGTGTTGGTGCGATGCGCTGTCACAGTCAGGCGCTCACTTTCAAGCTCCGCAAGGACGTGCCTGTGGCAGACATCGAAGCCATGATCGCGGCCGACAACGCCTGGGTCAAAGTCGTGCCCAATACCCGTGAAGCGACCGTCAAGGACCTGACGCCTGTGGCCGTCACCGGCACCATGACGATTCCGGTCGGACGCATCCGCAAGCTGGCAATGGGTCCCGACTACCTGGGCGCGTTCACCATTGGTGACCAGTTGCTGTGGGGCGCCGCCGAGCCGCTGCGCCGCATGCTGCGCATCCTGCTGGACGCCTGAAGACCCATCAGGCCAAACGCCAGGGGTGGCACGGCCTGGAAACGGCGGAAATGATTCGTTGCAAGTCAGCAACGTAAATTCAAGCGCCAAACACGACGAGCGGTGAGCTGGGAAACTCAAGCGGATTCTCAGCTTGTCACCGTAATCTGTTGATGTTAAGGTCAAAATTAGGTTTTTTCCTTCGAGGTCCAAGTGCCATTCAAACCCCGCCCTACCCCATTTCAATCGGCGCGCCAGGTGCGACAAATCACCGGGTTTGGTGGCTTGCAAGCAGTCGCCGCGGCCGCCTTGCTGTGTGCCACGCTCACGCACCACGGTGCCGCTCAAGCGCTGGCGCTGGGTCGAGTGGTCGTGCAATCTGCTCTCGGCGAACCTCTGAGAGCTGAGATCGACGTACCGGACATCAATGCCGAAGAGGCAGCCAGCCTTCGGGTGGGGCTGGCTTCGGCGGAGACATTTCGCAGCTCCGGGATGGAAATGAACGCAGCCTTGACCGGGTTGCAGATTTCGCTGCAAAAACGAGCCGATGGTCGCTCGTTTCTTCGTTTGACCAGTCCACGCCCGGTCAACGAGCCTTTCGTGGATTTGGTCGTGGAAGCCAACTGGGCATCGGGTCGGATCGTCCGCGACTACACCCTCCTCTTTGATCCACCCAACCTGCGCCCGGCGCCGCAGATCGCGCCTGTGGCACCCGGTGTGAGTTCACCGCCCACTTCCACGCGCGCCCAGCCAACCGTACCCAGCGCGCCGATGCCGCCTGTGGCGCAGGCCGCACCGGCACCTTCCGTGAGCCGTCCTGCATCCCCCGCACCGGCTGCGCCTGTGCAACCCCAACGTGCCGCACAAGCTCCCAGCGTTGCGCCCGCTGGTACTGGGGGGGGCGGGCAAGTTCGCGTGCAGCCAGGTGACACGGCGGGCCGCATCGCAGCGGCCAACCGACCTGCCAACGTGTCGTTGGACCAGATGCTCGTGGCCATGCTTCGCTCCAGCCCGAATGCATTCATTGGCGGCAACGTCAACCGGATAAGGGCCGGTGCCGTGGTCGATCTCCCAACCGCCGAGCAGGCCGGTTCGGTGAGCGCGAGCGAGGCACGCCAGACGATCACGGCACAAAGCCGTGATTTCAACGATTTCCGCAGACGCCTGGCGGGCGCAGCTCCGGAAGCCGAAGTGGGTGTTGCGGATCGCCAGGCGGCGGGACGCGTGCAGACTGAAGTGAAAGACGCAGCACCTGCAGCACCTGCGGCCGACAAGCTCACGCTGTCCAAAGGTGCCACGCCAGCGCAAACCGCCAGTGAAGAAAAGATCGCCAAGGATCGCCAGGCCAAGGAAGCCTCGACTCGCGTGGCGGAACTCTCGCGCAACATCGAAGAACTGTCCAAACTCGGCACGCCCGGTCCTGCAGCCACTGCACCGGCTACACCCGCTACACCCGCTGCACCCGCTGCACCCGCGCCGGCGCCTGCCAGCCCGCCGGTAACGGCCTCAACGCCGGCGCCCGACACAGCAGCACCAGCGACCCCTCCCGCAGCGCCGGTGGCAGCGGCCGATGTACCTGCCCCTCCACCGGCACCCGCTGCGGCTCCAGCTCCAGTTCCAGCCGCTGTTCAGGTTCCTGCTCCGGCACCAGCGCCATTGGCAGACGAACCCTCGTTCATTGACCAATTGAGGGACAACCCATTGGTACTGCCGTTGGCCGGCGGCCTTCTGGCTCTACTGGCTGGCTTCGGCATCTACCGCATGCGCAAGCGCAGGGGTGGCTCCAGCGTCGACAGCTCGTTCCTGGAAAGCCGGTTGCAACCCGACTCGTTCTTCGGGTCCAGCGGTGGGCAGCGAATCGACACCGCCGAGTCTGTAGCCTCGGGTTCGTCCATGGTTTATTCACCCAGCCAGCTTGATGCGGCGGGCGATGTGGACCCCGTGGCCGAAGCGGACGTGTACCTGGCTTACGGACGCGATCTGCAGGCTGAAGAAATTCTCAAGGAAGCAATGCGCAGCACGCCGACCCGTGTGGCCATTCACAACAAGCTGCTGGAGATCTATGCCAAGCGGCGCGACGCCAGAGCCTTCGAAGTGGTGGCAACCGAAGCGTTCGGCCTGACCCAAGGACAGGGTCCTGAATGGGATAGAGCCTGTGAATTGGGCAAGGAGTTGGACCCCAGCAACCCGCTGTACCAGCCCGGTGGCAAGCCGGTATCCAAGACCGGTGCCGTAGAGAGCTATGCAGGTGCTGGCCCCAACACCATGCCCTTCGCCAGCAGCACCGTTGCAGCGACATCGGGCGCTGCCGCTGCCGCCGGCTTGGGCGATCTGGATCTGGACCTTGATTTCTCGCTCGACGACTCTCCTGTTGACGGGTATTCCGTGGCAGCAGCCCCCAGTCCATCACGTGAACCTGTGATGTCGGACATGGGAGATCTGCAAGCCACCGACGCATTGACCAGTCAGACGGCCGACGTTGCGGGCCCTTCGTCCATGTCGATGGACTTTGACCTGGACTTCCCGTCGCAACCCGCCCACCTGCAAACCACCTCGATGGCAGCCGCACCGGCGCCTAATGAACCTTTGGTGGCAGCTGAAAATGCGCCGACCTTCGACTTGAGTGAAGAAGCGCCAGACTTCGGCCTGGACCTGGACATGCCCGACGCCCCAGTTGCCGCGCAAGTGGCTCCGGCTGCAGCGCCAGAGTTGATGACCTTCGATTTGAACAACCTCAGTCTCGACCTGGACACGCCAGAGGAGGCCGACTCGGCGTCCAACGACGTGCCCGGCCAGGAAAACCCACTGGAGACCAAGCTCTCGTTGGCCGAGGAATTCCGTGCGATTGGTGACTTCGAAGGTGCGCGATCATTGGCCGAAGAAGTGCTTGCAGAGGCCTCTGGCTCACTCAAGACCAAAGCCGGCACCTTCCTGGCCGATCTGGCTTGAACCACACGGCCAACCAGGAACCGAATCCTTCGGACCAGCGACAGACCTCACAGAATCCCCGGCCTGACATGACTCGCATCGCCTTGGGTGTGAGCTACAACGGCCGGGCCTACGAAGGCTGGCAGAGCCAGCTGGGGGGGCGAACCGTGCAGGACAAACTGGAACAGGCCCTCACCCGCTTCGGCGCTGTCGACCCCATCAAGACCTTGTGCGCCGGCCGCACCGACTCTGGAGTGCATGGCCTCATGCAGGTGGTGCACTTCGACACCCCGCTGGATCGAGACGAAAACGCCTGGGTTCGGGGCACCAACCGCTTTTTGCCCCCCGACATTGCAATCCAGTGGGCGCGCAATGTCGACAAGAGCTTTCATGCTCGTGGTAGCGCGCGCTCGCGCCGCTATGCGTATGTGGTGCTCGAATCCCCCGTGCGCCCGAGCGTGGATGCCGGCCAGGTGGGCTGGGTATTTCGCCCGTTGGCTCTGGAGCCCATGGTGCAGGCGGCGCAGATGTTGGTGGGCGAGCACGACTTCACCTCCTTCCGCGCCGCCCAGTGCCAGGCCCATTCGCCGGTCAAGCACCTCATGCGCGCAGAGGTCACGCGCCGTGGCGCCTACTGGCGCTTCGAGTTCGAAGCCTCGGCCTTTCTGCACCACATGATCCGCAACATCATGGGCTGCCTGATCGCCATCGGCATCGGCAGCCGTCCGCCCGAATGGATGACCGAGGTGCTGCTGGCCCGCAGCCGCGATGTGGCCGCCCCCACCTTTTCCCCGGACGGCCTGTACTTCCTCGGTCCGGTCTACGATCCGGTGTGGGGCTTGCCCGAACGCACGCCCACCTTCGACTGGTTGCCATGAATCCTCACCGCACCCGCATCAAGATCTGCGGCCTCACCCGTGAGGCTGATGTGGATGTGGCCGCCCGCGCCGGGGCGGACGCCGTGGGCTTCGTGCTGTACGAAAAAAGCCCACGCCACGTCACGCCCGAACGCGCTGGTGTGCTGGTGCGCGGCCTGCCCGCCTTCGTGACGCCGGTGCTGCTGTTCGTCAACGCCAGCCCGGAATACATCCAGCGTGCCTGCGAAGCGGTTCCCAACGCCCTGCTCCAGTTCCACGGCGACGAATCGCCCGCCGACTGCCTGGCCGCAGGCCGTCCCTTCATGCGCGCCGCGCGCATACCCGCAGGCCCCGCCGGGCATGGCTTTGATCTTCTAAAATACGCGTCTGACTTCTTGGCAGCCCAAGCCATCCTGCTCGACGCCCACGTCGAAGGCTACGGCGGTGGGGGTCAATCCTTCGACTGGACAGCATTCCCTTGGTCACATCCGCTTCTAAACGCCAGCTCTCGCCTCGTTTTGTCTGGTGGACTCACGCCTGCAAACGTGATCGATGGCATCACGTGCGTGCGGCCCTGGGCCGTTGACGTGAGTTCCGGCGTCGAGGTGTCCAAAGGCATCAAGAGCCCGGACCTCATGAACGCCTTCGTCGCTGCCGTCCGGGCAGCCGATGAACAACTTTCCCGCCTGCCCTGATCGTCCTGATCTCGGGGTGGGCAATCGAACCGAGATCACCCCATGCAGACCTACCAGCAACCCGACGCCCGCGGCCATTTCGGCATCTACGGCGGTAGCTTTGTGAGCGAAACGCTCACCCACGCCATCAACGAACTCAAGGCCGCGTACGCGAAGTACCAGCACGACCCAGAGTTTCTCGCTGAATTCAAGAGCGAACTGGCGCACTTTGTGGGCCGACCCAGCCCGATCTACCACGCGGCTCGCATGAGCCGCGAGGCAGGTGGTGCGCAGATTTTCCTCAAACGCGAAGACCTCAACCACACTGGCGCGCACAAGATCAACAACACCATCGGCCAGGCCATGCTCGCCAAGCGCATGGGCAAGCCGCGCATCATTGCCGAGACCGGCGCAGGCCAGCACGGCGTGGCCACTGCCACCATCTGCGCGCGCTACGGGTTGGAATGTGTGGTGTACATGGGCAGCGAAGACGTGAAGCGCCAGAGCCCCAACGTCTACCGCATGAAGCTGCTGGGCGCCACGGTGGTGCCAGTCGAATCGGGCAGTCGCACGCTCAAGGACGCGCTCAACGAAGCCATGCGCGACTGGGTCGCCAACGTGGACAACACCTTCTACATCATCGGCACCGTGGCCGGCCCGCACCCCTATCCGATGATGGTGCGCGACTTCCAGAGCGTCATTGGCGAGGAATGCCTGGTGCAGATGCCCGAGATGCTCGCCGCCGCCGGCTGCAAGAGCGAGCAGCCCGACGCGGTGATCGCGTGCGTGGGTGGCGGCAGCAACGCCATGGGCATCTTCTACCCCTACATCAACCACGCGCAGACTCGCCTGATCGGCGTGGAAGCCGCTGGCGAAGGCATGGAGAGTGGCAAGCACTCGGCCTCGCTGCAAAAGGGCAGCCCGGGCGTGCTGCACGGCAACCGCACCTATGTGCTGCAGGACGACAACGGCCAGGTGACCGAAACGCACAGCGTGAGCGCCGGCCTGGACTACCCCGGTGTCGGGCCCGAGCATGCCTTCCTCAAGGACATCGGCCGAGCCGAGTACGTGGGCATCACCGACGCCGAGGCGCTGGAGGCATTTCACTACCTGTGCCGCACCGAGGGCATCATCCCCGCACTCGAATCGAGCCACGCCGTGGCCTACGCCATGAAGCTAGCCAAGACCATGAAGCCCGACCAATCCATTCTGGTGAACCTCTCGGGTCGGGGCGACAAGGACATCGGCACCGTGGCCGATCTGTCCAACGCCGATTTTTATTGCCGCCCAAGCTGCCGAGGGCAGTCGGTCAAAGGTGGCGTGGCCACCATCGAGGTGAAGAAATGAGCCGCATCGACACCACCTTTGCCGCGTTGAAGAACGAAGGCCGCAAGGCGCTGATTCCTTTTGTGACGGCGGGCTTTCCTTACGCCGACATCACGCCTGAGCTCATGCACGGCATGGCCGAGGCTGGCGCCGACGTGATCGAACTCGGCGTGCCTTTCTCCGACCCCTCGGCCGACGGCCCGGTGATTCAAAAGGCCGGCGACCGCGCGCTGGCCGCCGGCATCGGCCTCACGCAGGTGATTGCCATGGTGCGCAGCTTCCGCGAGCGCAACAACACCACCCCCGTGGTGCTGATGGGCTACGCCAACCCGGTGGAGCGCTACGACCAGAAGCACGGCGCGGGCGCCTTCGTGCGCGACGCCTCGGCTGCGGGCGTGGACGGCGTGCTGGTCGTCGACTACCCACCCGAAGAATGCGAAGAGTTCGCTGCCTCGCTGCGCGAACACGGCATGGACCTCATCTTCCTGCTGGCCCCCACCTCTACCGACGAGCGCATGGCGCAGGTCGCGCGCGTGGCCAGCGGCTACGTGTACTACGTTTCTCTCAAGGGCGTCACCGGTGCCGGCACGCTCGACGTGGGCCAGGTCGAGGCCATGCTGCCGCGCATCCGCGCGCACGTGAGCGTGCCCGTGGGCGTGGGCTTCGGCATCCGGGATGCTGAAACCGCACGGGCCATCAGCCGCGCGGCCGACGCGGTGGTGATCGGCAGCAAGATCATCCAGCTGATCGAGAACGAGCCGCATGAGAAAGTCGTGGCAGTCGCGTCGAACTTCATTCGCACGATCCGCAAAGCTCTAGACGCATAATTCCGGATGGCGCCCTCGGGGCGCATCCGCACGGAGAAGAACACATGTCCTGGCTCGAAAAACTGCTGCCCCCCAAGATCACCCCCACCGACCCGACCGAGCGCCGCAGCGTGCCCGAGGGCTTGTGGATCAAGTGCCCGAGCTGCGAGGCGGTGCTCTACAAGAACGATCTGGAGAAGAACCAGAACGTGTGCCCGCACTGCAGCCACCACCACCGCGTGGGCGCACGCGCGCGGCTCAATGCGTTTCTGGATGCCGAAGGCCGCTACGAACTCGCGCAGGAAGTGCTGCCGGTCGACGCCCTGAAGTTCAAGGACAGCCGCAAGTACCCCGAGCGTTTGAAAGATGCGCTGGAGACCACTGGCGAGACCGACGCGCTGATCGTCATGGGTGGCGCGGTGCACGGCATCAGTCTGGTGGTGGCCTGTTTTGAATTCGATTTCATGGGCGGCTCCATGGGCTCGGTGGTCGGCGAGCGTTTCGTGCGCGGCGTTGAAGAAGCCATTGCACAGAAGGTGCCCTTTGTGTGCTTCACCGCCACCGGCGGCGCACGCATGCAGGAAGGCCTGCTCTCGCTGATGCAGATGGCCAAGACCAACGCAGCGCTGACGCGCCTGGCCAAGAAGGGCCTGCCCTACATCAGCGTGCTGACCGATCCGACCATGGGCGGCGTGAGCGCCGGCTTCGCTTTCCTGGGCGACGTGGTGATTGCCGAGCCCAAGGCTCTGATCGGCTTTGCCGGGCCGCGTGTGATCGAGAACACCGTGCGGGTGAAACTGCCCGAGGGTTTCCAGCGCGCCGAGTTCCTGCAAACCAAGGGGGCGGTCGACTTCATCTCCGACCGGCGCGAGCTGCGCGCCACCATCGCCAACACCTTGGCCATGCTGCAGCGTCAGAGTGCAGACGCGGTGGTCAACGATTGAGTTCCGCGCCAGCAGCCGAGGCGCTCACGCTGTCTCAGCTTCCGTTGTTTCCGCTGCAGACCGTCCTGTTTCCTGGCGGGTGGTTGCCGCTTCGCATCTTCGAGGTGCGCTACCTCGACATGATCGGGCGTTGCCACAAGGCCGGCGCACCGTTCGGTGTGGTGTGCCTGAGCGAAGGCAGCGAAGTGCGCCGGGTCAACCCATCAGCGCCGCCCACGGGCGACAGCTTCGCCAAGGAAGTTTTCCACACTGTGGGCACGCTGGCTCACATTGAAAGCCTGGAGCGGCCCCAACCCGGGTTGATGGTGATCAGGTGCCGAGGCTTGCAGCGATTCCACATCAACCGCCGCAACCAGCTGCCCCATGGCTTGTGGGTTGCCGATGTGACACTGGACGAACACGAGGCCGTGGTGACCGTGCCGCCCGATCTGGCCAACACCCGCGACGCGCTGAAGCGCCTGCTGCAGAACCTGCAGGAGCGCGACCCTCAGAGCCTGGACCAGTTGCCGCTGCAACCGCCCTACCAATGGGACGACAGCGGCTGGGTGGCCAACCGCTGGGCCGAGTTGCTGCCGGCACCGGCCGAACTCAAACAGCGCCTGATGGCGCTGGACAACCCGCTGCTGCGCCTGGAGTTGGTGTCGGACCTGCTGGACAAGCTGGGTCTGGAGAACTGAGCCTGCCGTCGGGCTGGCGTCAGGGCAGCAACGAGAGTGCCTGCATGTAGCGTTCGCTAACCATCAAGCTGTCCCAATCGGGCGCAGCGGCGCGCGGCAACAAGGCCAGGCGGCGCTCTTCGCTCGCCTCGCTGGGTGACCAATCGCCGTTCAGACAGGCCTTGGACAGATCGTTGATGGCTTCATCGATCGGCGCACCGCCGGCCTCCACCGACTGGTTGCACAACAAGACCATGTCGCAGCCCGCCTGCAGAGCCGCCAGCGCGGCGGTGGTGAAGCTCACAGCCTGGCCATCGATCTGGCGCGCCGCGGCCATGCTGAGGTCGTCGCTGAAGATGGCGCCGGTGAAGCCCAAGCGGTGGCGCAACACGTCTTGCAACCAGCGTGCGGAGAACCCGGCGGGGCGCGGGTCGACCTTGGGGTAGATCACGTGGGCGGGCATCACGGCCTGCAGGCTGGCCGAGAGCCAGCCATACGGTGCAGCGTCTTCCGCCAGGATGGCTTTCAGGCTGCGCTTGTCCACGGGAATGGCCAGGTGCGAGTCGGCCTTGACGAAGCCATGGCCCGGGAAATGTTTGCCGCAGTTGCCCATGCCGCTTTGCAGCAGGCCGTGCATCAGCGCCTGCGCGAGCAGCGTGACGATGCGCGGATCGCGCCCGAAAGAGCGGTCACCAATCACCGAGCTTTCGCCAAAGTCGAGATCCAGCACCGGCGTGAAGCTCAGGTCGACGCCGCAGGCGCGCAACTCGGCACCGAGCACGTAGCCGGCAGCGGTGGCCGCGTTGCAGGCCTGCAATGTGGCCACTCCGTCGGGCTCACCGGCTTTGCCTGGGCGCATGGCCATGGCGCCCAGCGCTGCCATGGGCGGCAGGTGGGTGAAGCCATCGGTGCGGAAGCGCTGCACACGGCCGCCTTCGTGGTCCACCGCGATCAGCAGGTCGGGCCGCACAGCCTTGATCTGGCGGCACAGCTGGGTGAGTTGCGCCCGGTCATGCCAGTTGCGGCCAAACAGGATGACGCCACCGACCAGCGGATGGGCCAGGCGCTGGCTGTCCACCGTGGTGAGGCTGTGGCCGGCCACGTCGATGATGAGAGGGGCGTGTGGGTTCATGTCGGGTCAGGTTGATGATTCGCCGCCGGGCCGCCCCAAGGCGAATCAGCCCCCTCGGGGGGCAGCGACCCGCGAAGCGGTGGAGCGTGGGGGTCTTCCCATTCAACCACGACGAAGCTGGCCGCGTAGTCGGTCTCGTCGGTCACGGTCACATGCGCGCGCAGGCCCTGGGCTTCAAACCACGTCTTGAGTTCGCCGTGCAGCACGATGACCGGCTGGCCGCTGGGCAGGTTGTTGATTTCGCATCGCCGCCAGGTCATGGGCATTCGCATACCCAGTCCAATGGCTTTGGAGAAGGCTTCTTTGGCAGAGAACCGCGTGGCGAGAAAACGCAATCCGCGCTGGGGCCAGCGCGCGCCGCGTTTCTCCCAGACGGCGAATTCCGCATCGCTGAGCACCTTGCGCACGAAGCGCTCACCCTGGCGCTCATATGTCGCCTGGATGCGGCGCATGTCGCAGATGTCGGTGCCGACGCCAAAAATCATCTGGCCTCGGCAATGCAGCGGTTGTAGTCGGCGATGGTGGCGGTGTAACCCAGCTCCAGCGCGTCAGCCATCAGCGCATGACCGATCGAGACCTCGCTCACGCCGGGCACAGCGCGCAGGAAGGCGGTGAGGTTTTCGCGATTGAGATCGTGACCGGCGTTCACGCCCAAGCCAATATCCAGCGCGGCCTGCGCGGCGGCGCGAAAACGCTCCAGCTGCTCAGCCCGCTGCGGCGTGTGCCACGCGGCAGCGTAAGGCTCGGTGTAGAGCTCCACGCGATCGGCGCCCACGGCCTTGGCGCCAACCATCTGCGGGGCATCGGCGTCCATGAACAGGCTCACGCGCACACCGAGCGCATGACACTCTGCGATCAGCGGGCGCAAGCGATCGGCGTCGGCTGGGAAGTTCCAGCCGTGGTCGCTGGTGAACTGGCCTTCGCTGTCGGGAACGAAGGTGACTTGGTGCGGGCGCACGGAGCGCACAAAGCCCATGAGGTTGTGAAAGGGATTGCCCTCAATGTTGTACTCGCGGTCCGGCCAGGCCTTCATGAGTTCGGCCAGGTCGTGCACGTCGTGCGCCCGGATGTGGCGCTCATCGGGCCGGGGGTGCACCGTGATGCCGCGCGCGCCGGCCTGCAGGCACAGCGTGGCCGCACGGGTGACCGATGGAATGCCAAGGTGGCGCGTGTTGCGCACCAAGGCCACCTTGTTGAGATTGACCGACAGCGCAGTGCGCAGGTGGGAGGGAGTGGCCGCGTTCATGTAGAGGGCTCGGGGTTGGGGGTTGCCGTATCAACCGGGTCGGGTGCCACGTTGGAGCGGGACCGCGTCATCGCTTGCACATCCAGCATGAGTTGCCGCGTCTTGAACACCCGCACGCCGCAATGGTAGTGCAGCAGGTGGCGCAGCTGCGGACGAAGGGCCTGCAGCGCGCTGGCGCAGGCCCTCAGCGTGGCAATGAAGGGCGCCGGGCTGTCCATGGCGGCTTGCAGGCCCAGCCACTGTTCGCCGCTGAGCGGATGCGCGTCGTCCGCGTGGGCCGCACGCAGGCCGCTCTCGGGCGTAAGCACATAGAGCACATCAGGGTCGAGGCGAGTGAGCGTGTTGGCCTCTTGTGTCAGGTCGGGCAGCAGCCCGACGTCGCGCAACAGCAGCAGCTCGAACGCCCGCAAGATCACTTGCTGAGCATCGCTCTTCTCGGCCAGCAGCTGCACGGCGGTGGTGAAGTGATCGAACAGACGTTCGTGCGGATCGTCGCGAGCCAGCAGGCGCATGAGCAGCTCGTTGAGGTAGCTGCCCGAGATCAGCGCTTCGCCGGTGGGCATCACGTGCCCCCCCTGCCATTGGGCCGACTTGAGCGTGCGCACCTCGGCGTCACCCGTCCACGACACATGCAGCGGCTGCAGCGGCAGCAGCACCGGACGAAACTGGGAGGTGGGGCGCTTCACCCCTTTGGCAACCAGCGCAATACGGCCATGGTGGCGAGTGAACACTTCGAGCACCAGACTGGTTTCGCTCCAGTCGTAGCGGTGCAGGACGAAGGCCGGTTCTTCGCCTACCCGAACCTTCATCGATAGCGACCGACCTGACGCCGGGCCGCCCCAAGGCAGGTCAGCCCCCTTGGGGGGCAGCGACCCGCGCAGCGGCGGAGCGTGGGGGCTCTATTCATAGCCAAAGGAGCGAACGCGCGCATCGTCGTCGGCCCAGCCCGAGCGGACCTTCACCCACAGCTCCAGGAACACCTTGCAGTCCCAGAGTTTCTCGAGTTCCTGGCGGGCCTCGGTGCCGATGCGCTTGAGCTTCTCGCCACCCTCGCCAATCACCATGCCCTTGTGGCCTTCGCGCTCCACCACGATGGTGGCAGCGATACGCTTGAGCGACCCCTCTTCCTCGAACTTGTCGATGATCACGGTGGAGGTGTAGGGCAACTCGTCGCCGGTCAGACGGAACAGCTTTTCGCGCACCATCTCGCTGGCCATGAATCGCTCGCTGCGATCGGTCAGGTCGTCTGGATCGTGCATCCAGGGTTGCTGCGGCAGGAACTTCTCGCAGATACCGAAGAGGCGCTCAATGTCCTTGGCGGTCTTGGCCGACATCGGCACGAACTCGGCAAACGGGTGGCGCTCCTGCATGGAACGCAGCCACGGCGCCAGATCGCCTCGGCGGTGCACCAGATCGAATTTGTTGGCCAGCAAAATCACCGGCACGTTGGCCGGCAGCAGCGACAGCACCTTGGCGTCGGCCAGATTGAAATGCCCGGCTTCCACCACGAACAGGATCAGATCCACATCGCTCACGGCGCCCAGCACGGTCTTGTTCAACGCACGGTTCAGCGCGTTGCCGTGGCGGGTCTGGAAGCCCGGCGTGTCCACAAAGATGAACTGCGTGGGACCCACGGTGCGCATGCCGGTGATGCGGTGGCGCGTGGTCTGCGCCTTGCGCGAGGTGATGCTGACCTTCTGCCCCACCAGAGCATTGAGCAGGGTTGACTTGCCCACATTGGGCTTGCCGACGATGGCCACATAACCGCAGCGTTGTTCGGCGGGATCAACCTCGGCCACTTCTTCCGTGGGCGCATCGGCCTCACCCACCGGCATGGCCGCCGTTTCCTTGCTCAGAGCTTTGGCGAGCATGGCGTCGAGGTCGGGATTGGACGGCGGATTCACAGGTGTGCGGGGCATGGCTTCAGGGTACCTTGGCGGATGGGGCGACATCGGTCGTCGCGGGGGGCAAGGCATGGGCCTGCTTCGGGTCGGCAGTGAGGTGCTGCAACATGGCAGCAGCTGCGGCCTGCTCACCAGCCCGCCGCGACGCGCCGATGCCGCGTTCGCTGCGGCCGGTTTCGGTCACGGTGCACTCCACATCAAAGGTCTGTTTGTGCGCCTCGCCCAAGGTGGCTACCACGCGGTAGACCGGCAATTTCATTTTGCGCCCCTGCAGCCACTCCTGCAATTCGGTTTTGGGGTCCTTGCCCATGGCGCTCATCTGCGCGTTGAGCTCCAGGCCGCTGTAGAGGCGGTGCACCAGGGCAGCAGCCACTTCAAAGCCGGCGTCCAGGTACACCGCACCAATCACCGCTTCGAGTGCGTCGGCCAGGATCGAGGGCCGCTTCTGCCCACCCGAGCGCTTTTCGCCATCGCCCAGCCGAAGACCGGCCGACAGGTTCAGGCGCGATGCGATCTCGAACAGGGTGTCCTGCTTGACCAGGTTAGCCCGAACGCGAGACAAATCGCCTTCGGGCAATTGGTTGAGTTTTTCAAACAGCAGCCCGGAGACCGCCAGATTGAGCACGGAATCACCCAGAAACTCCAGGCGCTCGTTGTGGTCGGCGGTGAAACTGCGGTGGGTCAGCGCGCGCTCAAGCAAGCGCGGGTTGGCAAAATTGTGTTGCAGGCGCCGTTGCAGCGCCAGAAGTTCCGGGTTCAAGAATCCGGGCGCTCCGTCGAGCGCTCCCTGCCCAGGCTGCATGTCACTTCGAGCGGCCTTCGTATTTCATGACCAGATACGCTGGCCCGGTGAGATGAATTTCGCGGATGTAAGCGAACGAGACCACCACACGAGCACCTTCCTTTCCCACCGTCAGGTCCTTGCCCGAGATGGTGCGGATGTCGTCGATGGTGGCCGCCTTGTCGAAGATGTTGCGCACCTCGGCCACGGTGGAACCCACCGAAGCCTTGTCCACGGCCTTTTGCACGGCAATGAACTCGATATAGGTCGGCACAACCTGTGCAAACACCACGCCGGCCACCGCCAGCAAAACGCCCACGATGATCAGGCCCATGAAGGTCAGGCCTTGTTGTTGTCGCTTCAGCTTCATGACGTCATGCTCCGAGGGTGATGGTTGTCATTCAAAGGACCCGATACGTCCCAGGTCGCCAAAATTCATCCAGACAAAGAAGGCCTTGCCGACGATGTTGCGCTCGGGCACAAAGCCCCAGTAACGCGAGTCGAGCGAGTTGTCGCGATTGTCGCCCATCATGAAATAGTGGCCTGCCGGCACTTTGCAGGTCACACCTTCGACGGTGTACTTGCAACCGTCGGCGAACGGGAATTCGGTGGCGCCCGGAATGAAGGCGGGCCGGTCGTCGTCGTTGAGGGTGTTGTACTTGCGCTTGTCGAGCGTTTCTCCGAACTGCTTGGAGTAGCGCATCGAATCCGTGTCGAAGAAATCGGGCTGTGCCACGCGCGGCACGGCTTTGCCGTTGACTGTCAATTGCTTGTTCAGATAGGCCACCTCGTCGCCAGGCACACCGATCACCCGCTTGATGTAGTCCAGGCTGGGCTGAGGCGGGTACCGAAACACCATCACATCACCGCGCTGGGGCGAGTTGTTGGCTATCAGTTTGGTGTTGAACACCGGCAGGCGCACGCCGTAGTGGAATTTGTTCACCAGAATCAGGTCGCCCACCCGCAAGGTGGGGATCATGGAGCCCGAAGGGATCTTGAATGGCTCGAACAGGAACGAGCGCAGCACGAACACCGCGAGGATCACCGGGAACAGGCCTGCGGTCCAGTCCAGCCACCAGGGTTGCGCGAGCAATTTTTGCCGCGCCGGCTCCACGTCGCCTTCAATCTGGCTGAAACCCTGTTTGATCAAGGCAGCCTTGCGTGTTTTGTGCTCCTCCAGCAATTGCGCTGCTGCACGCCGGCGCTGGGGCAGGAATACGAACCTCTCGGCCAGCCAGTACAAGCCCGTCACCACCGTGGCCAACATCAGGAGCAGTGCGAAGTTGCCTTCGACCGCGCCGGAGTACCAAGCGCCCGCGTAGGCCGCGAAGGCCGCCAGGATCACCGCAGTGACCGTTCCCATGAGCGCCTGCATCAGTCCTGCACCTGCAATATGGCGAGGAACGCCTCCTGGGGAACTTCCACCGAGCCGATCTGTTTCATGCGCTTCTTGCCTGCTTTCTGTTTTTCGAGAAGTTTGCGTTTGCGGGAAATGTCACCGCCGTAGCATTTTGCCAGCACGTTCTTGCGCAGCGCCTTGATGGTTTCCCGTGCAATCACATTACCGCCAATGGCCGCCTGGATCGCCACGTCGAACATCTGGCGGCTGATGATTTCACGCATCTTGGCCACCACCGCACGACCACGGTACTGCGACTGCGAGCGGTGCACGATGATGGACAAAGCATCGACCTTCTCGCCATTGAGCAAGATGTCAACCTTGACCACATCGGCCGCGCGGTACTCCTTGAACTCGTAATCCATGGATGCGTAGCCACGGCTCACCGACTTGAGCTTGTCAAAGAAGTCCAGCACGATCTCGCCCAGCGGCATGTCGTAGGTCAGCATGACCTGCTTGCCGTGGTAGGCCATGTTGAGCTGGAGGCCACGCTTCTGGTTGGCCAGCGTCATCACCGCACCCACATACTCCTGTGGCATGTACAGGTGCACGGTGACGATGGGTTCGCGGATCTCCTCCAGTCGGCCCTGGTCGGGCATCTTCGACGGGTTCTCGACCATGATCACTTCACCGTCGGGCTTGACCACCTGGTACACCACGCTCGGAGCGGTGGTGATCAGGTCCTGGTCAAATTCTCGCTCCAGGCGCTCCTGCACGATCTCCATGTGCAGCAGACCCAGGAAGCCACAGCGGAAACCAAAGCCCAGCGCCTGAGACACCTCGGGCTCGTACTGCAGCGAGGCGTCGTTGAGCTTGAGTTTTTCCAGCGCGTCGCGCAGCGAGTCGTATTGGTTGGCCTCGGTCGGGTACAGACCGGCAAACACCTGGGGCTGCACTTCCTTGAAGCCGGGCAAGGCCTCGGTTGCCGGGCCGGCGTTGTTCGGCAGCTTTTTTTCCAGGGTGATGGTGTCGCCCACCTTGGCCGCCTGCAGCTCCTTGATGCCCGCGATGATGTAACCCACCTCGCCGGCTTGCAATGATTCGCGAGGCTCGTTGCCCGGCGTGAACACGCCCAGGTTGTCGGCGTTGTAGACCGTGTTGGTCGCCATCATCTTGAAGCGCTCGCCCTTGAGCAGGTGGCCGTCAACCACGCGCACCAGCATCACAACACCCACATACGCGTCGTACCAGCTGTCCACGATCATGGCGCGCAGCGGCGCATCGGGGTTGCCCTTGGGGTGTGGAATGCGCGCGACCACCGCCTCCAGGATGTCTTCGACGCCCATGCCGGTCTTGGCCGAGCAGGGAATGGCGTCGGTCGCGTCGATGCCGATCACGTCCTCGATCTCGTTCTTGGCATTCTCCGGATCCGCATTGGGCAGGTCCATCTTGTTGAGCACCGGCACCACTTCCACGCCCAACTCAAGCGCGGTGTAGCAATTGGCGACGGTCTGGGCTTCAACACCCTGGCTGGCATCCACCACCAGCAACGCACCCTCACAAGCCGACAGTGAGCGCGAGACTTCGTATGAGAAGTCGACATGGCCAGGCGTGTCGATCAGGTTGAGGTTGTAGACCTGCCCATCACGCGCCTTGTACTTGAGCGCAGCAGTTTGCGCCTTGATGGTGATGCCTCGCTCCTTCTCGATGTCCATCGAGTCGAGCACCTGCTCACTCATCTCGCGATCGGACAAGCCGCCACAGAGGGAAATGATGCGATCGGCGAGCGTGGACTTGCCATGGTCGATGTGAGCAATGATCGAAAAATTGCGGATGTGATTCATCAGGAGAGCGGCTCAAACACTGGGGGAAACCGCGGTTCCGAGCAGGAACGAGCGGCCATAAAAAAGGGCGCGTCAGCTGCTGACGCGCCCGTAACCAACAATCAATGGCAACTGCGATAGTTGGGGTTTCATTGTAGGCAAAAAGCCCGGAATGCACACCACCGAACCACCAACAGTGCCTTGTTGCGACGCAGCAACGTGAACTTTATACACAGCATATCCACAAGATAACGGGGAAACTTGTGGGCGGACTGTGGACGGCTTGAAGACTTCCGCGGCCACTCCCACATCGTGGATCAATGCAGCATCGGAGCGCAGGAATTTCTCCAAAAACAGACCTATTTTAGCGAAATCGGTCAACATAAGATCACCGATAGTAAGCATCCACTAACAAATCTACAGTCCAAGGGTTCATTCCTCGAAACCGATGCACTGTGGCGAATCGGCCACCCTCAGAAAAAACCCCCAGGTCCGAAGGGATCTGGGGGTTTTTGCACCGCTCCGACCGGCGGTCAAAGCACGACGGTCTCAGCGCAACGGGCGGATCACGGCGTACTGCGCCCATTCGCCACGTCGGAACAGCACATTCACAGGCCGCGACTTGTCGATCTTGCTCAGCGCCGCTTCCATGTCCTTCAAGCTGGCGGTATCCGTGTTGGCAATGGCCACGATGACGTCGCCCTCGCGCAAGCCAGCGCGTGCCGCAGGGCCTTCAGCCGATGCGATGCGCACTCCGCCTTTAAGGTTGAGCTCCTTCTTTTCAGCAGCAGTCAACTCAGCCAGGCCCAGGCCCAGCGACTGCACGGCATTGCTCGCCTGAGGCTTGGCGGGCTCAGGTGCTGCTGCCTTCACTTCTGCCTTCTCGGCTTCCAGCTCCGCCACAGTGATCGACAGCTCCTTCGGGGCGCCGCGTCGCAGGACGGTCATGGCGCTCTTGTTGCCCGGCTTGGTGTTGCCCACGAAACGCGGCAGGTCAACCGACTTGTCGATGGTCTTGCCATCGAACTTCAGGATGATGTCGCCAGGCTCCACACCCGCCTTGGCCGCCGGTGAATCGGGTTCCACACCCCGCACCAAAGCGCCCTTGGCGGTGCCCAGTCCGAGCGACTCGGCGACTTCCTTGCTCACCTGGTCGATCTGCACGCCGATGCGCCCACGGGTCACACGACCGGTGGCCTTGAGCTGGTCTGACACACGCACCGCCTCGTCGATCGGGATGGCGAACGAGATGCCCTGAAAGCCACCCGAGCGGGAGTAGATCTGACTGTTGATGCCGATCACTTCGCCGCGCATGTTGATCAGAGGTCCGCCAGAGTTGCCCGGGTTGATGGCCACATCGGTCTGAATGAACGGCAAGAAGTCACCGGTGTCGCGCTGCTTGGCACTCACGATGCCAGCGGTCACGGTGTTCTCAAGGCCAAACGGTGAGCCAATGGCCATCACCCACTCGCCCACCCGCAGCCGGTTGACGTCGCCAATCTTCACCGGCGCAAGACCTGAGGCCTCGATCTTCACGACCGCCACATCGGTGCGCTTGTCAGCACCCACCACCCTGGCCTTGAATTCGCGATTGTCGGGCAAGGTCACCAGCAACTCGTCGGCGCCCTCCACCACATGGGCATTGGTCATGATCAGACCATCGGCACTCAGGATGAAGCCAGAGCCCACCCCGCGCGGCTGAGCGTCCTCCGACGGTCCGCGCTCCTGCTTGGGCGCGCGCGGCGTCATGCCAGGGGGCACGGGAATGCCGAAGCGCTTGAAAAACTCGAGCATCTGCTCATCGGGCGCACCGCCTGCACCGGGGCGCGTGGCCACTGCACGCTCCAGTGTTCTGATGTTGACCACCGAGGGCCCCACCAGGTCGACCAGATCGGTGAAATCCGGCAGACCTCGCACACTTGCGGCCGGCGCCACCGGCACCACCGTTTGTGCTGAGACTGCCGGCTGCAGCATCAGCAGAGCTGCACCAAGTGCAGCCAGTGCCAGAAAAGGTTGTTGGGTACGTTTCAGGTGCGTCATGGTGATCCTTTACATAAACGCAGTGGCAGAACTCGGCAGCCTGCAACAAGCAGTGCCGAACTTGCATCAACCGCAGTGAAGATGCGGTTCCACCGAACAGAAAACAAGTCTGGCAGGTTTACCGTGTCCGCTCCAATGCAAGGGCAAAACGGCGCAGCGTCGACGGAGGCACCTCGCCCAGCGC
Source organism: Hydrogenophaga sp. PBL-H3 (assembly GCF_010104355.1). Taxonomy (NCBI): domain Bacteria; kingdom Pseudomonadati; phylum Pseudomonadota; class Betaproteobacteria; order Burkholderiales; family Comamonadaceae; genus Hydrogenophaga; species Hydrogenophaga sp. PBL-H3. The sequence goes on along the minus strand of NZ_CP044972.1, from coordinate 1,351,906 downwards.
CGTCAGCCAGTGGTCACCCACACGCTTGCTGACCGAGTGCGTCGCTCCGACCGCCACCGACTTTTCCTGGCCATGGCGCTGCGGGTCGAAGGGCTCGACGAACAGGGAGACCGAGGCCAGACCATCGGAAAACACCCACTGCATTGGCGCGGTGCCGGGTATTTGCGCGGGACCGGCGTCGCGCGTGTGGCAACTCATGGCCGTGAAACCTGGCACTGCCTCTTTCAATCGCCAGCCCTCGGCTTCTGCCGTGGTCTTCTTGAGCACCGGCTTGTGCACTTCGTAGCCACGCGTGTCCTTCATCAGCCGCTGGAGCTTGTCCATGCTGACCGAGGCATCCAGCTGGAGTTCGGAGAAGGCCATTTGCTCAAGCACGGCCCCTTGCTCACCCAGCGTCTGCAGCTTCACCACCAGACCCGTTTGCCGCTCGGACCAGATGCGGTAGCCAAACCGCAGCTCATCCCTGGGCAGGATTTCAACCATGTCAGCCAAGTGCCCAGCCACGCGCTGAACACCCGTTTCGCGTGCCGAATAGAACTGCGGGATCAGGTTGCTGGGCGTGCGCAGCAACTCGGGAAACATGCCCAGCGACTCGCGTTTTTCAACGAACGCCATCTTGGTTTCCGGCTCGAACGTGATGACGTCGCTGTTGCGGCGAATGGTTGTGCGCGGTGCACCCGTGAGCGTGTCGATGCGCTCCATCTGCTGGGCTCCGTCGCACACATGCCAAATCTTCGAGGCGGACATGGTGGGTCCAGCCGACACGACCAGCGTGCCGGTGTAGGCCCGCTGGCGAGACGCCTCGTGCATACGGGAGAGCCACTCGTTGACGGTACGCGTCCCGACCGGGGCTCCCGGGTTGACCTGTGCCTGCAGGGATCCGCCCAGCAGCAGCCCTGCTGCCAGCATGGCCATGGCACCCACAGGTCGCCATCGGCCACTGCGAGGAAGGCGGTGCGGGAAGCGCATGACGGCGGGCGGCGTGGCGGGGCTGATGTCAAACTGGTTGGGCGTCATGGCAGATCAGCGCCCTGCTGCGTCGTATGTCGCGTTGCGAATGAACCCCGAAGGCATTTGCAGGGCAGACATGCCACCGTGCTGACGGTGTTCGGCCAACAGGGCTTCGAGCTGGGCATCGCGGATCAAAATACCTTGACCGGTGTTGATCGCCAGCGGGGAGGTTGTCGCAGGCACGGCAGCGGCCATCGCCGTCGTGGGCTGTTGAGCGGGCAACGAATCAGGGCTGGGTGAGGTCAATGCCAGCTGTGCACCAGCAGTGCCATCCAGCGCGCCACCCGATCCGACCATCACACTCCAGCTCACGGCCATCACGGCTGCAACAGATGCAAACCCCGCCACCAGCTTCCAGCGAAAGACGGCCTCGTTGGCGGCTTCGCTGTGACGACCTGAGGCGCGAACAGTGGTGGCCTCCACAGGCTGTAGCGACGAGAAGCCCGGTTCGACGCTCTGCGTGTGCAGACCGAGTCGAACGGCGGCCAGAAAATCACTTGCCGAAGTCGCACCCATTGGATCTTCGTGACCGCGCAGCACGTCGCCGATCACTTGGTAGGCATGCCAGTTGGACAACGTCTGGTCCGAATCGTCAAAGGAGCCCAGCAAGGCGTCGAGCTCGGAGGCACCGATCTCCCCATCGGCCATTGCAGACAGCGCGTGATCATCGGAGGCGCTCAAGGCTGCGGCGCCCTCAACTGGCAGTTGCTTGTGATGTTGTGCGGCATTCATGATTCATTTCCCCGTTGTGCCATCGGCCATGCATGCGTCAAACGACCGCTCGCGCCGTCACCAGCGTTTGCCCGTCTGTCGCTCCAGCATCGGCTTGATACGCCCCGAAATCGCCTCGCGGGCTCTGAATATCCGAGAACGCACCGTTCCGATCGGGCACTCCAGCGCCAGCGCAATTTCTTCATAACTCATGCCCTCAATTTCCCGCAAGGTGATGGCCATGCGCAACTCTTCGGGCAACGCATCCATGGCCGCGTTGACCGCTTGCGCGATCTCCTTGCTGGCCAACACCGCTTCGGGCGTCTCGGTATCAGCAGCATTGAAATTTAGTTCGCGTTCCGACGAGGAAGTTTCATCGTCATCCGAGGATTTCATCTGCGACTGAAAAACCAATGGATCCCGCTTGAGCTCCATCAGTTGTTTCTTGGCCGTGTTGACCGCAATCCGGTAGAGCCATGTGTAGAACTGTGCGTCGCCCCGAAACTGCGCCAAGGCTCGGTAAGCGCGGATGAAAGTTTCCTGGGCGATGTCCTGAACCAGGTCGGAATCGCGCACCATGCGACCAACAAGCCGCTCGACCCGGCGCTGGTACTTGATGACGAGCAACTCGAAGGCGCGCTGCTCGCCGCCCAGCGTGCGCTGCACCAACATGACATCGCTGTCGGGCGGCGGTGGGGCTGTGTGGTCTTCGGGAGTCATGCGCGCGGAAATATAACCCAGGGGATCAAGCGGAGAGCAGGGACTGAAACAAGTCCGGCAATCCCGGCAGCCCGCAACCGCCAGCACGTGCTCAGGCGCGGCTGGACACCAGGGCGCGGCGCAGATCGTTCCATCGCGCCTGATTGCTGCGCCGCTCCACCCAGATCCATCGTTGGCCGGTGTTGACCGAGCGAATACACAGCAGAATCTGCCTCTGCAGATCCAGCACACACGCCACCTGGCTCAGCGATATGGGCTCGGCGTCGGATGAACTGCACCACAACCACCCTCCCGCACCACCGTCTTCCTGCACCGAACTTGAATCCCATTTCAAGACGCCCTCCGGTGACCGAAGCCAGCTCGCCACGGCCAGCACGAGCCAAGCCATCCATGAAAGCACGCCAGCCAACGCTGTGGTCCAACCCCAAGGCTGACCTGCCCTCTGCAACACCCCGGACAAAAACATCGCTCCGATCAGTGCGCACACCAAGGCGATCATCGCCAGCAGCACGGCGTAAAAAACGCAACGCCCCACCGGGTAGACCACGGATGGGGCGTTGTGCATGGGTGAAGCGCAGGATAGGGGCGATCGTCGGATTCAAACGCGCTTGAAGACCAGCGAGCCGTTGGTGCCGCCGAAGCCAAAGTTGTTCTTGAGCGCAACATCGATCTTCATGTCCCGCGCCGTGTTGGCGCAGTAGTCCAGATCGCACTCCGGGTCCTGATTGAAGATATTGATGGTCGGCGGACTCTTTTGGTGGTGCAGGGCGAGCACGGTGAACACGCTCTCGATGCCGCCGGCGCCACCCAGCAGGTGCCCCGTCATGGACTTGGTGGAGTTCACCACCACCTTCTTGGCGTGGTCACCCAAGGCCGCCTTGATGGCGTTGGTTTCGTTCAGATCACCCAGTGGCGTTGAGGTGCCGTGCGCATTGAGGTAGTCCACCTGATCGGCGTTCAGCCCCGCGTTGCGCAGCGCGCTGACCATGGCGCGCCGAGGTCCGTCCATGCTGGGTGCCGTCATGTGACCCGCATCGGCGCTCATGCCGTAACCCGAGAGTTCGGCATAGATCCGCGCGCCTCGTGCCTTGGCGAACTCGTACTCTTCGAGCACCATCACGCCAGCACCTTCGCCCAGAACAAAACCGTCCCGGTCCTTGTCCCAAGGACGGGAGGCAGTGGCGGGATCGTCGTTGCGGGTAGAGAGCGCGCGCATGGCAGCGAAGCCGCCCACGCCCAACGGCGACACCGTCGCCTCGGAACCACCCGCAACGATCACGTCTGCGTCGCCATATTCAATCTTGCGAGCCGCCTCACCAATGCAATGCAGTCCAGTCGTGCAGGCAGTGACCACCGCCAGATTGGGACCCTTGAATCCATAACGCATGGATACATGGCCAGCAATCATGTTGATGATTGAAGCGGGCACGAAGAAGGGTGAGATGCGGCGCGGGCCGCGACTCACCAGTTCAGCGTGCATGTTTTCAATCAGCGGCAGCCCGCCAATGCCGGAGCCGATGATGCAGCCGATGCGTACGGCGGTCTCTTCGTCCAGCGCATCACCCAGAGGCAGCCCGGAGTCAACGACGGCCTGGTGAGCCGCAGCAATTCCGTAGTGGATGAACGTGTCCATCGTGCGCGCATCTTTGGCGCTCATGTAGGACTCCAGATCGAAGCCCTTGACCTCGCCCGCAATTTTGCAGGCGAAGTTGGAAGCGTCAAACCGGGTGATGAGATCGATACCGGAATGACCGGCGAGGATGTTGGCCCAAGCGTCTGCCACCGTGTTGCCCACGGGACTGATACAACCCAGACCGGTCACGACAACGCGACGACGGCTCATTCAATTCCCCCACGCCTTGAGCCATGCGCCTCGGGTGCGACGTCTGCTGAACGTGCGGGCCGGGCGATGGACAAGCGTTTGCAAATGGACAATCAGGCCTTCTGGTGGGCCATTGCGTAATCGATGGCGTTTTGCACCGTCGTGATCCTCTCGGCGTCTTCGTCGGGGATTTCGATACCGAACTCGTCTTCAAGAGCCATCACCAGTTCAACCGTGTCCAGGGAATCGGCGCCGAGATCGGCCACAAAAGCCTTCTCGTTGGTGACCTGACCCTCCTCCACGCCGAGTTGTTCGGCAATGATTTTCTTAACACGTGCTTCGATATCGCTCATAAGTCCCTCTGAGGGTGGTTGAAATACAAGGCCGCCATTTTAGCCGGGCTAGGGAGGTCCCCCCAGATGGCCCGCCGGGCGGCTGGCGCGGCGATTCGACAATGTTTCAGCAGGGAGGCATCGTCAGGACATGAACATGCCGCCGTTGACGTGCAGTTCCTGGCCCGTGACGTAAGACGCCTGTGGACCGGCGAGGTAGGCCACCGCGTGGGCGATGTCGGCCGGCTTGCCCAGATGCCCGAGCGGGATCTGGCCCAACAAAGCCTTTTGCTGCTCTTCCGGCAGCGCAGCGGTCATGTCCGTTTCGATGAAACCTGGCGCCACGCAATTCACCGTGATGTTGCGGCTGCCGAGTTCACGCGCCAGCGCACGTGTCATGCCCGCCACGCCGGCCTTGGCCGCCGCGTAGTTGGCCTGGCCCGCATTGCCAGATGCACCGACCACGCTGGTGATACTGATGATGCGCCCATAGCGCTGTTTCATCATCGGGCGGATGACAGCCCGACTCATGCGAAACACCGCCTTGAGGTTGGTGTCCAGCACAGCGTCCCAATCGTCGTCCTTCAGGCGCATGGCCAACATGTCGCGGGTGATGCCGGCGTTGTTCACCAACACCTGCAGACCACCATGGGCCTTGACGATCTCGTCGATCAGCGCTTCGGCTGAGGCCGCATCGTTCACGTCGAGCCGGGCACCGCGACAACCGGCCACAGCGCCTGAAACACCGTTCAAGGCCGTGCTGATCTTGGCGGCACCTTCGTCACTGGTGGCCGTGCCGATCACGATCAGGCCGCGCGCAGCAAGCTCGAGCGCAATGGCAGCCCCAATGCCACGGGATGCCCCGGTGACAAGCGCCACCTGACCGGCAAACTTCACTTCAGACATGGTGTGCTCCGGGCCTCAGGCCAACAAGGTTTTGACGTCGGCCACAGTGGCTGGGTCGTACAGGGCTGCGCCCGTGAGTTCGGCGTCGATGCGCTTGACCATGCCTTCGAGCACTTTGCCAGGACCGCACTCGATGATCGTGTCAACGCCACGCGCCTTGATGGCTTGCACACATTCAACCCAACGCACCGGGCCGAATGCCTGGCGATACAGAGCGTCGCGGATGCGATCGGCGTCGGATTCCACGGCCACGTCGATGTTGTTGATCACCGGAATCTGCGAAGGAGCAAATGCGGTGTTCGCCAGCTTTTCCCTCAATCGTTGCGCCGCTGGCTTCATGAGGCTGGAATGGAAGGGCGCCGACACGGGCAAGGGGAGCGCCCGCTTGGCGCCATGGCCCTTGAGGACCTCGCACGCCTTATCCACCGCAGCCTTGCTGCCGGCAATCACCGTCTGGGCAGGGTCGTTGAAATTCACCGCTTCAACGACTTCCAGACTGCCCGCGCCAAACGTGGCCTGCGCCTCGGCGCAGCCGGCAATGACGCGCTGCGCCTCCATGCCCAGAATGGCCGCCATGGCCCCAGTGCCTACCGGCACGGCTTCCTGCATCGCAGCCGCGCGAAAACGCACCAGCGGCGCGGCCTGGGCCAGCGTCAACACGCCGGAAGCGACCAAAGCAGCGTATTCACCCAGCGAATGGCCAGCGAGCACCGATGGCAACGCCCCCCCCTCGGACCGCCAAACACGCCATGCCGCGACACCCGCAACCAGCATCACTGGCTGGGTGTTGGTGGTCAGAGACAGCAGTTCCTTGGGACCTTCGTGAATCAGTTGACCCACATTTTCGCCCAGGGCGTCAGACGCCTCGGCAAGTGCACTGAGCACCTCGGGGTGATCCCCCCAGGCGTCGAGCATGCCAACGGACTGGGAGCCCTGGCCCGGAAAAACGAATGCAAAATTCTTCATGTGATCAACCGTTGTGGTGTGCAACTGAGTCCGTGGCGCAGGCCGCAGTGCTCAATAATCCAGCAGCACCGAGCCCCATGTGAACCCGCCACCCACACCTTCGAGCATCAAGGTGTCACCCCTTTTCACCTGACCGCCACGCACTGCGTGGTCCAGAGCCAGAGGAATCGAAGCAGCCGAGGTGTTGCCGTGCTGGTCGACCGTCACAACCACCTTGTCCATGGGCAACTTGAGCTTGCGCGCCGTGCTTTGCATGATGCGGATGTTCGCCTGGTGAGGAATGAGCCAGTCGACATCTTCGGCCGTTCGGCCCGCCTTGGCGAGCACGGCCCGCGCGGTGTCTTCCAGCACGCCCACAGCCAGTTTGAACACCGCCTGACCATCCATCTTGAGCAGTGGGTCGCCCAGAATCGAGCCGCCAGATACATGCCCTGGCACGCACAGGATGGCCGAATGTTTCCCGTCGGCGTGGATGTCGGTGGCGAGAATGCCGGGCGTCTCGGATGCTTCCAGCACCACCGCCCCGGCACCATCACCGAACAAAACGCAGGTCGTGCGATCGTTGAAATCCAGGATCCGGCTGAACACCTCGGAGCCGACCACGAGCGCCTTGCGGGCAGTGCCCGACTGGATCAAGGAATCGGCCACCGTGAGCGCGTAGATGAAGCCACTGCAAACCGCCTGCACATCGAACACCGGACAACCAGCGATGCCCAGCTTGTGCTGCAGCAGCGCTGCAGTGGACGGAAACACCATGTCGGGCGTCGACGTGGCCACGATGATGAGATCAATGTCTGCCGGCAGCACACCCGCTGCGGTCATGGCATCGCGGCAGGCGGCCGCGGCCAGGTCGCTGGCATACATGCCATCAGCGGCGAAATGTCGCGCACGGATCCCGGTGCGTTCGACAATCCAGTCGTCGCTGGTTTCCACGCCGCGCTTGGCCAGCATGTCCACCATGTCGGCGTTGGTCAGGCGATTTGGCGGCAGGCAACTGCCGGTGCCGGTGATGCGGGCAAAACGGGTCATGCGAGGCGGATGGGACAGATCAAAGTGTCGGGATGCTCTTGAACTCGCTGGGCAGCGACTCTGGCGAGATCAATTGCCGGGCATGCGCAATGCGATCACGCACGTTCTCCAGCAGCTGGTTGTGGGCCGCATCATAAGCCCGCCTCAAGGCATGCTCGAACGCAAACGCATCAGCAGAGCCGTGGCTCTTGAACACCAGACCTTGCAGGCCCAGCAATGCAGCGCCGTTGTACCTCCGGTGATCCACGCGACTTTTGAACGACTTTAGAACTGGATACGCCACGATCGCAGCCATTTTGCGAAAAATGCTGCTGGAAAATTCTTCGCGAATGAATCCGCTGATCATGGACGCCAGGCCTTCACTGGCCTTCAAGGCAACATTGCCCACAAACCCGTCGCAAACGACGATATCGGTGGTTCCTTTGAAGATGTCGTCACCTTCAACGTTGCCGAAGAAATTGAGATCACCGGTGTTGGCTGCATTTCGCAGCAAAACACCTGCTTTTTTTATCACTTCACTGCCTTTTATCACTTCTTCACCGACGTTCAGCAAGCCAACGCTGGGCTCCGGGCGACCAGTGGCTGCCGCCACCAGGGCCGAGCCCATCACAGCGAACTGCAAGAGGTGTTCGGCAGAGCAATCAACGTTGGCCCCCAGATCGAGGACGGTTGTGGCGCCACCGCGGGCATTGGGCATTTGTGTGGCAATGGCCGGCCTGTCAATGCCATCCATGGTCTTGAGCACATAGCGGGCAATGGCCATCAAGGCGCCGGTATTGCCAGCCGACACCGCCGCTTGGGCGTGCCCATCCTTGACCTGGTTGATGGCGACTCGCATGGATGAGTCCTTTTTGCGGCGAAGCGCAATTTCCACCGGGTCGTCCATCCCGACGACCTCCGTGGCAGACACCACGGTGCAGCGGACGTTGTTGAGCAACTGCGGCCACGCCCGGAACACCTCGGGCTTGCCCACCAGCAACAGTTGGGCCTGAGGGTGGCTGACAAGAAAAGCCTGGCAGGCGGGCATCGTCACGCCCGGGCCGACGTCTCCACCCATGCAATCCACGGCAATGGTGATCATCTCAACTTCCTGAGGCGGGCACCGCAGGTGCCCCGTCCATGAAAAAAGCCCGCATGGATCATGCGGGCCTGTGCCTGTCGAGTCCGCCTGACCCCGAGCGCATGACGCAGCAGGGCCAATGGCGAACCGTCACGTCAGGCTTCGGATTTGTTCTTCAGCACCTGACGGCCACGGTAGAAACCGTTGGGGCTGATGTGGTGGCGCAGGTGGATTTCACCGGTGGTGGGTTCCACGGCGATGCCCGGCACGTTCAAGGCGTTGTGCGAACGGTGCATGCCGCGCTTGGAGGGGGACTTTTTGTTTTGCTGAACAGCCATGGTGGGCTCCTGAAATCGGTAGGGTCAAACGGGTGCGCCTGAACCATGCACATTGGTGTGCCTGTGGATGCCAGCGCAAAGCCAAGCATTATAGCCCGAAGCCCGCGCTGGCAGCCACCCCCCTTGTCGGAGCTGTCCGATGGGCCTATTTCTTGAGCTTGGCGAGCCCGGCGAACGGATTCTTTCGCTCAGACTCACCCTCTTCCCGGTCCACCAAGGGATCGGAGGCATGCATGACCACGGGCACCGGACAGACCTCGTGCAACGGGACCAGCGGCAGTTCCATCAACAGCTCGTCTTCCAGCACATCGTAGAGTTTGGGGCGGGGCTCCAGCGCCAGCAGGTCTTCCTCGCAATCGTCGTCCTCGGCAGCTGCAGTGGCCTCGTCGGCAACAAAGCGGAACCATCGGTCCACCGACAGAGGCGTCTCGACCGCTCCCAGGCAGCGCTGACAGGTTAATGGCACCCGGGCGCTGGCCTCCAGATGCAGCCAGACGGCCGGGGCACCACCAGAGGCCCCAGGGCGCATTTCGCCCCGCGCCTGCCAGCTCACGCTGCCCAACTCTGGCGCACCGTCATTGGCATGGGCTTCGGCCCGAAGGCGCTCAAAACGCGTCATGGGATCGTCGGCTTGCAGGCTGGCGCCGGCCTGGGCAAAAGCCCGTACGTCCAGCCGATCGGGGCTCCAGGCTGTCTTGGGGGTGGGTTTCATGTCGGTCAGTTTAAGAGAATGCAAGGAGAATAGCGGGATGATCTCCGACCGCCCCAGCGCCACACCTCCGGCCTCACGCCCTCTCATCCTGGGCTCCACATCCCGTTACAGGCACGAACTGCTGTCGCGCTTGAAACACCCTTTCGAGGCGGTGGCCCCGAATGTCGACGAAACCCCGCGCTCGGGCGAGAACCCGGCCGACCTGGCGGTGCGACTGGCGCTGGCCAAAGCACGCGAAGTGGCACATCGACACCCGCAAGCGGTGGTGATCGGCAGCGACCAGGTGGCGGACTTGCGCGGGGAGCCACTGGGCAAGCCAGGCACTCACGAGCGGGCGGTGGTGCAGCTCAGACGGCTGCGCGGCGAAACGGTGGTGTTTCAGACAGCGCTGGCCGTGGTCTGCGCGGCCACGGGTTTTGAGCAGTGCGACATTGCCTCGGTGCGCGTGGTGTTCCGCAAACTCAGCGATGCCGAGATCGAGCGCTACCTTCGCGCCGAGCAGCCCTACGACTGCGCAGGCAGTGCAAAAAGTGAAGGCCTCGGCATTTCGCTGTTGGAGCGCATTGACAACGACGACCCGACGGCGCTGGTGGGCCTGCCATTGATCCGCACCTGTCGCATGATTCGCGCTGCTGGCGTGCACGTGCCGTGAGCGGCGGGCAAGTCCGAACAGGCGTGCTGTACCTGGTGCCCACGCCGCTGGATTTCGGCATGGCGGTGGATGCTGCACCGGTCGAAACCTGGTTGCCCCGGGAGACGATGTCGGTGGCCAGTGGCCTGACCCACTGGATCACCGAGAACGCCAAGAGCACGCGTGCTTTCTTGAAGCGGGTTGAAGTGGCCGTCGGCATCGCAGCTCCGGTGCAGGGTCACCACATCACCGAGCTGCCACGCGCAGCACACAAGAAGGGTGACCACACACCGCAAGCCGACAGTGACGCTCAGGCGCGCGAGCTGCTTGCGCCTGCCTTGCACGGTCACGACATCGGGCTGGTGAGTGAAGCCGGAATGCCGGCCATCGCCGACCCGGGCAGCGCGGTGGTGCGGGCTGCACACGCAATGGGATTGCGGGTGGTGCCGCTCACGGGTCCGGTGTCGTTGATGCTGGCGCTGGCGGCCAGCGGCCTCAACGGGCAGAACTTTGCGTTTGTCGGCTATGTGCCGCAAGAGGCCACGGAACGGGGAAAGCGTGTGCGCGAACTGGAAGCCCTGGCCTTGAAGACCGGCCAGACGCAAATACTGATCGAGACGCCCTACCGCAACACCGCGCTGCTGCAGGCGTTGCTGCAGAACTTGCACCCGCACACCCGGCTGGCAGTGTGCTGCGCGATGTCGCTGCCTCACCAAGTCAGCCGCAGCGCGCTGGTGAGCGATTGGAAACGCGCTCAGGGCCTGCTCAGCGGCTTGCCGCTGGACGCGCCTGCGGTGTTTCTGCTCGGTCGCTGAAGCCTCAGCCCATCACGCGCTTGAGGTGGGCGCGCACCGAGGCGCCGAGCTCGACGTTGGCCAGCGCCAGATCGATCGTGGCTTCCAGGAAGCCCTCCTTGCTGCCGCAGTCGTAGCGTTTGCCGTCGTAGCGAAACGCCTGGACCTTTTCGGTGCCGATCAAGGCGGCAATGCCATCGGTGAGCTGAATCTCGCCCCCCGCGCCGCGCGGCTGGCGCCGGATGCTCTCGAACACCGCCGGCGTGAGGACATAGCGGCCGGCCACGGCCAGGGTGGACGGCGCCACATCGGGCGCCGGCTTCTCGACCATGGCGAACACCTCGGCCAATCCAGCGCTGACACCATGCACATCGACCACGCCGTAGCGACGGGTGTCTGCACGCGGCACGTCCTGCACGGCCAGCACGGTTCCAGGACTCGATGCATACGCCTGCACCATCTGCTGCAACACGGTCGGGCCACCCTCGCCCTGGCGAGCACCCATCATCAGGTCATCGGCCAGCAGCACGGCGAACGGCTCGTCACCCACCAGACGCTCGGCGCACAGCACCGCGTGACCCAGGCCAAGAGCACGAGGCTGTCGCACATAGACGCAATCCATGTCGTCGGGCTTGATGGAATGCACCAGTTCGAGCAGCGCCGACTTGCCGGCCGCTTCAAGCTCCATCTCCAGTTCATAGGCGGTGTCGAAGTGATCTTCGATGGCCCGCTTGTGGCGCCCGGTCACGAAGATCATTTCGCGAATGCCGGCGGCGTAGGCCTCCTCCACTGCGTACTGGATCAAAGGCTTGTCCACCACCGGCAGCATTTCCTTGGGAATGGCCTTGGTGGCAGGAAGAAATCGGGTGCCCAGGCCACCCACGGGGAAAACAGCTTTTCGAATCGTCATGGCTTGTCTTTGATGAATGCGTTGTTGACCGCTGATAGCACATGGTAACGGCGCATGATGACGACACATTCAAGGGCTAAACTGCGGCGGTCTTCAAGGCAGGTCTCCCCTCTCACAGCCCACCTCACACACTCCAGAGCATGAGCATCACCCCCGTCATCCTTTGCGGAGGCTCCGGCACCCGCCTGTGGCCCCTGAGCCGCCAGAGCTTCCCGAAGCAGTTCGTGCCGCTGGTGGGCGACCAGAGCCTGCTGCAACTGACGCTGGCACGCCTGGCCTGGTGCGACAACCCGCCCGTGTGTGTCGCCTCGGAAGACCACCGCTTCCTGGTGGCCGATGCCATGGAATCACAGGGGTCGGCGGGCCAGGTGCTGCTGGAGCCGGCCGCGCGCAACACGGCTGCGGCCATGGCGCTGGCTGCCCTGCTGGCCACCAGCCCGCAAGATGCCGATCCGCTGTTGCTGTTCTGCCCGTCCGACCACCACATCCCCGATGTCGAGGCTTTCGCGCACACCATCCGCCAGGGCGTGCCGGCGGCCGAGGCTGGTGCCATCGTCACCTTTGGTGTGGTGCCCAGTTTCCCCAGCACGGCCTATGGCTACATTGAGCAAGGCGATGCCCGAGCCGACGGCAGCCGCCGCGTGGCGCGCTTCATCGAAAAGCCCGCCCCCGCTGCCGCCCAGGCTCTGCTGCTGCAGGGCAACGTGCTGTGGAATGCCGGTATCTTCCTGACCCGCGCCAGCACGCTGCTGGCGGCACTCGGTCAACACGCCGACGACATCCTGCAATCGTGTCGCCAGGCCATGACCGGCCCGAAGCAGGACACCGTGGGCCAGATCGATTTCGTGCGGCCCGACGCCGTGCCTTTCCTGGCCTGTCGCTCGCAGAGCATCGACTATGCCGTCATGGAGCGCCATGCCGATGTGGCCGTGGTGCCGTTCCAGGGCCAGTGGAGCGATGTGGGTAGCTGGAATGCGGTGGCCGAACTCAGCCCGGCCGACGACGACGGCAACCGCATCACCGGACAGGGCCACACCCTGCACGCGAGCAACACCTTCATCCACGCGCCAGGGCGCACCGTGGTGGCCCTGGGCACACGCGATCTGCTCATCATCGATACGCCCGACGCGCTGCTGGTGGCCCAACGAGACCACGCGGAACAGGTCAAGGACGTGGTGGCTCACCTTACCCGCCTCCAGGTGCCGCAAGCCGCCATGCACCGCCGCGTCGCCCGCCCCTGGGGCTGGTACGACAGCGTCGACATGGGCGAGCGGTTCCAGGTCAAGCGCATCGGCGTCAAGCCCGGCGCATCCCTCAGCCTGCAGAAGCACCACCACCGTGCCGAACACTGGATCGTCGTCAAGGGCACGGCCGAGGTCACGCGCGGGCAAGAGGTCTATCTGCTGTCCGAGAACCAGTCCACCTACATTCCCATCGGTGAAGTGCACCGCCTGCACAACCCTGGCAAGCTGCCGCTGGAGATGATCGAGGTGCAGTCGGGAAGCTACCTGGGTGAAGACGACATCGTTCGCCTGGAAGACAAGTACGGCCGCCAGCCCGATGCCGCCAAACCCTGAGAATCCGACATGAAAATCCTGCTCACCGGCGGTGCCGGTTACATCGGCAGCCACACCGCCGTGGCCCTGGTTGCGGCTGGGTTCGACCCGGTCGTTCTGGACAACTTCGCCAACAGCCATCCGGTGGTGATGGACCGCCTGGCCACGATCACCGGCAAGCGCATTGCGCTGGAACGCGGGGATGTGCTGGACACACCCTGGGTCGAAGATGTGCTGCGTCGCCACCTGCCGGCGGGCGTGGTGCATTTCGCGGGCGACAAGGCGGTGGGCGAGAGCGTGGCGTTGCCACTCAAGTATTTCCACAACAACATTGGCGGTGCGGTGAGCCTGCTGCGCGCCATGGAAACGGTGCGCGCACAAAACCCGGACGCCGCGCCCACGCTGGTGTTCTCCAGCAGCGCCACGGTGTACGGGGACCCCGCCACTGTGCCGATCACCGAAGACTTTCCGCGCAGCCACACCAACCCGTATGGGCACAGCAAGCTGGTGATCGAGGACATGCTCTCAGCCTTGCGCACGGCCCATCCGGCCTGGCGCGTGGGCGTGCTGCGCTACTTCAACCCGGTGGGAGCGCACCCCAGCGGGCTGATCGGCGAGGACCCGGCCGGCATTCCCAACAACCTCATGCCCTTTGTTGCGCAAGTGGCCGTGGGCCAGCGTGAGCACCTCAATGTGTATGGCAACGACTACCCCACGCCCGATGGCACCGGTGTGCGCGACTACATCCACGTGCAGGACCTGGCAGCGGGCCACGTGGCCGCCATCCAGGCGCTGCTGGGCCGCGGTGAGAGCTTCACGGTGAACCTGGGCACCGGCCGCGGCCACAGCGTGCTGGACGTGGTGAAGGCCTTTGAAGCCGCCAGCGGCAACCCGGTGCCTTACCGAATAGCGTCGCGCCGCGCGGGCGATGTGGCGCAGTGCTGGGCCGACCCCGCGTTGGCCCTGCGGCTGCTGGGCTGGCAGGCCCTGCATACGCTGGACGACATGTGCGCCGATGCGTGGCGCTGGCAGAGCGCCAACCCCAACGGTTACCGGAGCTGAACACCCGCTGAGCGCGCCGCGAGGAACATGCCCTCGCCCACGCTCGCGCCGAAACGTTTGGCCAGTCGCAGACCCACGTTTTCCCGGCGGGTGTAGTCCACCAGCTCCTCGGCCTTGACGATCTCGCGCGCTACATAGTCGAGGTTGCCCAGGCCATCGGCCAGGCCCAAGGTCACGGCTTGCTGGCCGTTCCAGACCAGGCCACTGAAGGTGTCGGGCGTTTCCTTGAGGCGGTCGCCACGGCCCTTCTTCACCACCTCGATGAACTGGGTATGGATCTCGCCCAGCAAGTTCTGCATGAACTGGCGCTGCGACTCGTCCTGCGGGCTGAATGGATCAAGCAGGCCCTTGTTGGCACCCGCCGTCATGAGGCGGCGCTCAATGCCCAGCTTCTCCATCAAGCCCGTGAAGCCGAAGCCGTCCATCAGCACGCCGATGCTGCCGACCAGGCTGGCCTTGTCCACATAGATGTTGTCGGCAGCCGCCGCGATGTAGTAAGCGGCCGATGCGCAGGTCTCCTCAACCACCGCATAGACCTTCTTCTCGTGCAAACCCTTGAGGCGCGTGATCTCGTCGTTGATGATGCCGGCCTGCACCGGGCTGCCGCCGGGAGAGTTGATCAGCAGCACCACCGCCTGGGCGCCCTCGTCGTCAAAGGCCGAGCGCAACGCGGCCACCACGTTCTCGGCACTGGCTTCGGCGCCGGATGCGATCTCGCCCTTGATTTCCACCACGGCTGTGTGCGGCGTGCTGGTGGCCGACGAAACGCTGTCGCTGGTGTAGACAAACCAGACCAACGCACCCAGGATAGCCAGCCACATGAAGCGGGTGAACATCTTCCAGCGGCGCGCCGCCTGCTGCTCGCGGATGGTGGCGAACACCAGCTTCTCCAGCGTGGCACGCTCCCAGGCCCCGCCATTGTTGCGGTCGTTGCCGGCGGGCGTGGTCGCGCCCAGGTTGTCGTCGTTCATGGTGCGTGTGTTCTCAGAATTCAACGGGTTTGAGGTGGTATTGTGACCGCCAGTGAATCACCCCATCGAGCTCCAGCAGTTCGATCTTGAACAGTCCGCCGCGGCACGGTCCGCCCCGGCATTCGCCAGTGGAGGGTTCGTACACCGCTCCGTGCGTGGCACACATCAGCCAGCGGCCCGTGTCGTCGAAAAAGCGGTCGGGCTGCCAGTCGAGTTCCATCGCCACATGCGCACAGCGGTTCAGGTAAGCGTGCGGCTGGCCCTGGAAACGCACCGCAAACGCGCGGCAGGTCTGGCCCGCGTAGTTCACATCAAACGAGACCGCCCTCCCCCCGTCGACCAGATCGCGGCTGTTGCACAGCGGGTGGATCGGATCAAGGGGCTGCGATGTCATGGTGGACTCAGGCGTGTTCGGTGAGCCAGTCGTGCAGTTCGCGCACCGAATGCGCCACGTGCAGGGGCTTGAGTTCGTGGAAGGCGTCGGGCTCGTGCGCGCCGTAGCTCACACCCACGCTCGCACAGCCCGCGTTCAGAGCCATCTGCAGGTCGTGCGTGGTGTCGCCGATCATGAGCGTGCGCTCGGGCGCCACACCGAACTCGCGCATCAGCTCAAGCAGCATCAGCGGGTGGGGCTTGCCCGCGGTTTCATCGGCGGTGCGCGAGCCGTCGAACAGGCCGGCCAGCTCCACCGTCTGCAGCACCTCGTCGAGCCCGCGGCGGCTCTTGCCAGTGGCCACGGTCAGCCAGTGCTGGCGGCCCTTGAGCTCGGCCAGCAGAGGCAAAACACCATCGAACAGGCTCAGGTCGTGTTGGCGCGTCGTGTAGTGATGGCGGTAGCGCTCGCCCAGCTGCGGGTATTTCTCGGGAGGCACGTCGGGCGCGGCGTGGGCCAGGGCCTGCATCAGCCCCATGCCGATCACGTAGCTGGCGGCCTGGGTGGTGGGCGTTGCCCCTCCCACGTCGGTCACCGCCAGCTGGATGCAGCGGGCGATGAGCGCCGTGGAATCAAACAGGGTTCCATCCCAGTCGAAGGCAATGAGGTCGTATTGGCGCGCGTGCATGGTTCAGTGATTCGCCAGTGCCTGCGCGTGGTGGCGCAGGTGGTCGTCGATGAAGCTGTTGATGAAGTAGTAGCCATGGTCGTAGCCAGTGTGGCGGCGCAACGTGAGCGGCTGGCCGGCTTGCTGGCAAGCGGCTTCGAACAGGTGCGGATGCAACTGCGACACGAGGAAGTTGTCGGCCAGACCCTGGTCGATCAGCAACGGAGGCAGCTTGCCACCGGCCTTCAACAGCTCGGTGGCGTCGTGAGCGGCCCAGGCCGCGTGGTCCGCGCCCAGGTACCCCGTGAACGCCTTCTCACCCCAGGGGCACTGGCTCGGTGCTGCGATCGGTGCGAAGGCCGACACACTCTGATAGAGCTCCGGGTGGCGCAGCGCCAGCGTGAACGCGCCGTGGCCACCCATGGAATGGCCGAAGATGCCCACGCGATCAGGCCGCGCCGCAAAGCTCGTCAACACCAGCGCACGCAGCTCCCGGGTGATCCAGCTTTCCATGCGGAAGTGCTTGGCCCAGGGTGCCTCTGTGGCGTCGAGGTAGAAGCCGGCACCATGGCCGAAATCCCATGCGGCGTTCGCGCCTTCGATGCCGGTGTCGCGCGGGCTGGTGTCGGGCGTGACGATCATCAAACCGAGTTCGGCCGCCACGCGTTGGGCACCGGCCTTGATGGCAAACGTCTCCTCGGTGCACGTCAGTCCCGCCAGGAAAAACAGCACCGGCACCGGCCCAAGAGCCGCTTGCGGCGGCACGAACACGCCGAACTTCATCGGCAGCCCGACCTCTGTGGATGCGTGGCGGTAAAAGCCCTGCACGCCGCCGAAGCAGCGGTGCTCGCTGAGCGTCTCCACCGCCATCAGAACTCCACGACCGCTCGGATCGATTCGCCGCGCTTCATCAGCGCAAAGCCCTCGTTGATGTCGGCCAGCTTGAGCTTGTGGGTGATGAGGTCGTCGATGTTGATCTTGCCTTCCATGTACCAGTCCACGATCTTGGGCACATCGGTGCGGCCACGCGCGCCGCCGAAGGCCGAGCCTTCCCACTTGCGACCGGTGACCAGCTGGAACGGGCGCGTGCTGATCTCGGCACCCGCCTCGGCCACGCCGATGATGATGCTGCGGCCCCAGCCCTTGTGCGTGCACTCCAGTGCGTCGCGCATCACCTTGGTGTTGCCGATGCACTCGAAGCTGTAGTCGGCGCCGCCGTCGGTGAGCTGGACGATGGCGTCCACCACATTCGGCACTTCTTTCGGATTGATGAAGTGCGTCATGCCGAACTTGCGCGCCATGGCTTCACGCGCGGGGTTGAGGTCGACACCGATGATCTTGTCGGCACCCACCATCTTCGCGCCCTGGATCACGTTCAGGCCGATGCCGCCCAGGCCGAACACGACCACGTTGGCGCCTGCCTCGACCTTGGCCGAGAAGATCACCGCGCCGATGCCGGTGGTGACACCACAGCCGATGTAGCAGACCTTGTCAAACGGTGCGTCTTCGCGGATCTTGGCCAGCGAAATTTCAGGCGCCACGGTGTAGTTGCTGAAGGTGCTGGTGCCCATGTAATGAAAGATGGGCTGACCATCCAGGCTGAAGCGGCTGGTGGCGTCGGGCATCAGACCCTTGCCTTGCGTGCCGCGGATCAGCTGGCACAAATTGGTCTTGCGGCTCAGGCAGAACTTGCACTGGCGGCACTCAGGCGTGTAGAGCGGGATGACGTGGTCGCCCTTCTTGAGCGAGGTCACGCCAGGGCCGACGTCCACCACGATGCCCGCGCCTTCATGGCCCAGGATGGCGGGAAAGATGCCTTCGGGGTCGGCGCCCGAGAGCGTGTAGTAGTCGGTGTGGCAGATGCCAGTGGCCTTGATTTCCACCAGCACTTCGCCGAACTTCGGGCCCTCGAGATCGACAGTTTCAATGGTGAGGGGCTGGCCTGCTTTCCAGGCGACGGCGGCTTGCGTTTTCATGGTGTTTTCGGTGGATTGATTCGATCGGCGTCGAGGGTACCGCAGATCAGTTCGTGCCGTCCTGCGCACCGAGGGATTCCACCACGCCCGCATACCCTGCCAGCGCGTTGAGCAGCGTTGCTGCAGCGTCTTCACCGATCTCCTCAAAAAGCTCCCGCTCGGCTTTCTTCAAAGCCCTGGCAAACGCGGCCAGCCACAGCCGGCCCGCATCGGTGAAGCTCACGATGCGCACCCGCCGGTCTGACGGATCGGCGAGCCGAACCACCAGCCCGAGGCCCTCGCACTGGTCGATCAGCTCGGTCATGGCCGCGTTCGTCATGTTCGCGCGCTGGGCCAGCACGGTGATGCGGGTGCCCTCCAGGTCGAGGTGGCGGGTGAGGTTGATGTGGGGCAGCCGCGTCTGGGCATGACCCGACTGGGCCATCAACGCCAGCACCCGGGCCTCGAAGCGCGTCAGCGCATTGCCCAGAACACGACCTGCGTTGTGCATGCGCCAGGCGTCTGTCGCACGGCGAGGTCTGGACGCTGTCTTGTTTTTCGGTACACTCAAAGTATTTAGGCAACCTAAGCAAATAACCGACATGGCTGGTCAATTATCGATGAGCGCGGCGGATGAGCCGGGCGAGAAAGTCCGGACCGACGTGCTCATTGTGGGCGGCGGGCCCTGCGGCCTCATGCTGGCCAACGAGCTCGGGCGACGCGGCGTGCGCACACTGCTGGTGGAGCCCAAGCCTGGAACCGCCTTCAACCCGCAGGCCAACGCGACACAGGCTCGCACCATGGAGCATTTCCGCCGGCATGGCTTTGCGGCCGAGATCCGGGAACAAGGTCTGCCAGCCGATCACCCAACCGACATCGCCTACTTCACGCGGTTCAGCCAACACGAACTGGCGAGGCTTCGCTTGCCGACAGCCCGAAATGCCGCAACAACCATCAAGGGCCTGAGCGGCTCGTGGAGCGCGGCGGAGCTGCCCCACCGCGTGTCGCAGAAGTTCGTCGAGGCGACCCTGCTGCGCCACGCCAACCGCTGGCCCGGCATCGGCATCAGGCACGGCTGGAAACTTCTCGAGTTCACCGACAAAGGTCACGAGGTGGAGGCGCACATCACCTCGGTGGATGGCGCAGCCTCCTGCACGGTGACGGCGAGTTACCTCATCGGCGTCGACGGCGCCCGCAGCACGGTGCGCCAACAACTCGGCATCGGGTATGGCGGCACCACCGGCTTCAAGCGCGATTTCATGGGCGGGAAGATGTTCGCCGTGTACTGCCGTGCGCCCACGTTCTATGACGCGCTGCCCCATGACAAGGCCTGGATGTACGTGTCCGTGAATTCGCAGCGACGCGCCTTCATGGCCTCCGTTGATGGTCAGAGCGAATTCGCCTTCCACGCCGCCATTCACGAGGGCGAAGACGCCGACGCCTGGACCGAGGACGATGCCCGGCGCATCTTCTCGCAGGCCATGGGATGCGAGCTTCCCATCGACGTGTTGTCCATGCTCACGTGGACGGCTGGGCATGCGCTGGTCGCGGAGAAATTCCAGCACGGCCGGGTCTTCCTCGGCGGCGACGCGGCGCATCTGTTCACGCCGACCGGAGGCCTGGGCTACAACACGGCGGTGGAAGACGCCGTCAACCTGGGCTGGAAGCTGGCCCATGTCCTGCAAGGGCGCGCGCCCGCATCGCTGCTCGACACCTACGAAACCGAGCGCAAGCCGCTGGCGCAGCGCAACACCGGCTACGCCCGACACTTTGCCGACTCCATCGGTCTGTTCCAGGTCACGCCAGAACTCGAACAGGACACAGCTGGCGGTGAAATGGCCCGCCAGGCCGCCGCAGTGCACCTCAACGCGCACGTGCGGCTGGAATTCAACATTCCAGGCGTGACCTTCGGTGGTCGCTACGACGGGTCGCCCATCATCGTCCCCGATGGATCAATACCGCCAGTGGACAAGCCCAACGAGTACGTGGCCACGGCCTGCCCGGGCGGACGCCCACCACACGCATGGCTGGAAGACGGGCGATCGCTCTACGACACGTTCCACTTCGAATGGACCTTGCTGGCGCTGGGGCCAGACGCACCCGACACGTTCGCCTTCGAGCAAGAGGCCCTGCGGGCGGGGCTGGACCTGCGGGTGGTGCGCCACGCCGCACCGGAACTGCTGGCGCTGTACGAGGCGCCGCTCGCGCTGATACGGCCTGACCAGATGGTCGCCTGGCGCGGAGAGGATGCCACACAGGCCTCTCGGGTGCTGGGCACCTGCACTGGCCGGCTCGCCAGTGCGCCGTCCTGAACGCTCAATCGACCTTGGCGCCACCCTTGAACCACTGACCCACCAGCGCGCGCTCCGCCTCGGTGATGCCCGTGGCGTTGTTCATCGGCATGATGCGCGTCACCACCACCTGCTGGTGGATCGCCTGCGCGTGCTGCTTCACCGACTCGGCTGAATCGAGCCGCACGTTCTTGGACTGCAGGGCTTCGCCATGGCACATGACGCAGCGCTGCTCGATCACCGGCTTGAGCAGCGCGTAAGTCACGGTGTCGGGCACCGCCACCACCTGCACCGGCGCAGGCTTGAGCCACACGATGAGCGCGACCAGCACCACCACACCCGCTGCCGCATAGGGCCAGGGATGCGGATTGCGGCCCAGCTTGAAGCCGTGGCGCATGACGAAGAACTGGCGGATCGCCGCGCCCGCGAACATCATGCCGATCAAGATCAGCCAGTTCTGCGGGTGCGTGTAAGTGAAGCTGTAGTGGTTGCTCAGCATCGCGAACAACACCGGCAATGTGAAGTAGGTGTTGTGCACGCTGCGCTGCTTGCCACGCTTGCCGTGGATCGGGTCGACCGGCCGGCCCGCCTTGAGGTCGGCCACCACGGTGCGCTGGCCCGGGATGATCCAGAAGAACACGTTGGCGCTCATGGCGGTGGCGATCATCGCGCCCATCAGCAAAAAGGCCGCGCGCCCGGCGAACAGCTGCGTGGCCAGCCAGGCCGCCACGCACACCAGCACCAACACCAGCGCGCCCACCTTGGCGTCACCGTTGTCGCTTTGCCCGAGCGTGCGGCAGATCGCGTCGTACAGCAGCCAGAACACCACCAGAAAGGCCAGCGCACCGGCGATGGCAGCGCCCGGACTCCAGACAAACACGTTGGGATCAATCAGGTAGACGCTGGGACTCCAGAGATACGAGATGAGGAACAGCGCAAAGCCCGAGAGCCAGGTGGAGTAACTCTCCCAGTAGAACCAGTGCAGGTGCTCCGGCAGCTTGGGCGGCGACACAGCGAACTTCACCGGGTGGTAGAAGCCACCGCCGTGCACGGCCCAGAGTTCACCGCTGACACCGTCCTTCTTCAGCTGTTCGTCCTCGGGCGGCGTGAGGCTGCTGTCCAGAAAAACGAAGTAAAAAGATGAACCGATCCAGGCAATGGCCACGATCACGTGCAGCCAGCGCAGCAGCAAGTTGGCCCAATCAAGCAGGTAGGTTTCCATGGCACCTCAAGGCAACGTCAAGGGTTGCGACTCACCACCGCGGGCGCTCTGAGCCGACTGAGGGCCGCGATTGGGTGGGCTTGCACCCACCTGCTCCGCTGCGACCAAGTTGGCAAAGTGTATACAACTCTTGAAGACAATCAAGCTGTTTTCGGGGTGGCTGCATTGCCACCCACGACTAGCAACAACTGCGCCACGACCGACGCGGCGATCACCGCCGGCACCTTGCTTTCAATGCCCGGCAGGCCGATCGGGCAGGTCACGCGGCCCAGCTCCTCGGCCGAGAAACCACGCTCGATCAACCGATGACCAAAGGTCGCCCACTTGGTGCGGCTGCCAATCAGACCGATGAAAGCCAGGTCGTTGCGCGCCCGCTGGCGCAGCAGGCAGGTGGCCACCACGTCCAGGTCTTCGGCGTGCGAGAAGCTCATGATCAGCACGCAGGACCCTGCCGGCACATCGCGCACGGCGGCATGCACAGGGTCGGAATGTTCGGTGATCACAGGCGCCGGCAGGTACTCGGGAAACACGCCATCGCGGCTGTCGATCCAGTGCACGTCGAAAGGCAGCGGCTCCAGCGCCCGCACGATGGCCCGCCCGACATGGCCGCCACCGAACAGCGCCAGCGGCGTGTGCGCGGACCGCAGACGGGTGCGCAGCCCATCGCCGTGCGATGCACTCACCGGCTCGAAGCGCAACACCAAAGAACCACCACAACATTGGCCCAGGCTGGGCCCGAGCGTGACCCGCTCCCGCCAGGCCGGGGGAGCCGCGTGGGGATGTGCAGCCCAGCGCGCCAGAGCTTCGCGGGCCTGCTGTGTGGCTTTCCACTCAAGGTGCCCGCCGCCGATCGTGCCCACTTCGCCGCGTGTCGCGTCTGCGAAGACCGCCATCCACGCACCCGCCTCGCGAGGAACGGAGCCCCGTGTTTCCTCAACGGTGACGAGCACAGCCGGAAGGTGCGCCAGATTCAGCAGAAAGGTTTCAAGTTCGCTGGCCATGTGTGGCGTCGGGGTCAAAAAATGTGTATGCAGAAGTAAGGGCAAAGCAGGCACGTCAGTATCGAACGTACTGTGCGAAACGTCGCAGTCGATCCACAATACAGCCCATCCACCCGTTCGTATGCGCCCGCTTGGCCACACCGGGTTCCAGACAGATCAAACAGGTTTGCCCCATGAGAGACATCGAACCCGCACCCCGCTCAGATGCAACCGCCGCGCGCGACCCGGTCGATCGTGGCTTGTGGGCCTGGATCGGCGTGGCGAGCGCCGCGTTGCTGGCCTCATGCTCCACCCCTGTGCCCCCACCCGCTGTGCCCGCGCCACCCATCGCCGTGGTGCCGGCACCCGCACCTCCACCCGTGAGCGCCCTGCCTGCACCCAGTCTCATCTCGCAGGCGGGCTCGCCACTGGAATACCGCAAGGACGGTGCGCGGCACATTTACGAGCGCAACAGCGCCCGCATCTACAAGGGCCAGCTGCCACCGCTCATGCACGCGGTGGGCGTGTTGCAGGTGGACGTGGACAGCCGCGGCAATGTGCGCAACGTGAACTGGATGCGCGCACCCAGCCATGTGCCCGATGTGATGCGCGAGATCGAGCGCACCGTGCGAGATGCCGCACCCTTCCCGGCGCCGGTGCGCATGGGTGGCGTGACCTACACCGATATCTGGCTGTGGGACAAGAGCGGCAACTTCCAGCTCGACACGCTGACCGAAGGCCAGCGCAGCAAGTAACACCCCCGCGCCGCCTGCGGCGTCACCCCCTCAAGGGGGCAACGCGGTGCGGCCTGGCGAAGCCAGTTCCGCCGCGTTCTGGGTTCAGGCACGCTCTCCTGCGAGGGAGGTGCAACGTCAACTCCCCCGATACGTCGAATAGCTCCACGGGCTCACCAGCAGCGGCACGTGGTAGTGCTGGTCGGTGTGCGCCACGCCGAAATCCAGTGAAACGCGGTTGAGGAAATTCGGCTCGGGCAGTGTCACGCCCCTGGCCGCAAAGTAGCCCTTCACGTCGAACACCAGCCGGTAGGTACCCACCTTCAGGCTAGCGTTGTCGTACAGCGGCCCGTCCGGGTTGCGGCCGTCCTGGTTCAACACAAAGCGCTTGACCAGCGTGGCTTGGTCGCCTTGCGTGGTGTGCAGTTCCACCTGCATGCCGGCAGCGGGACAGCCGTGCATGGTGTCCAGAACGTGTGTACTCAAGCCCATGGTCGTCCTTTGAAAGATGGTCAGTCGACCGAAATTGTATACACTTTTTGTTTTTCTGGATATGATGATTCCATGGAAACATCCAGCACCCTGCACATCGTCGAATCGCTCACCCGGGCCATCGTCGAGCACCGTCTGCACCCGGGCACCAAACTGGCCGAGCAAAAGCTCGCCGACCATTTCGGGGTGTCGCGCACCCTGGTACGCCAGGCGCTGTTTCAGCTCTCGCAGAACCGGCTGATCCGGTTGGAGCCCGCGCGCGGCGCCTTTGTGGCCGCGCCCTCGGTGGAAGAAGCGCAGCAGGTGTTTGCGGTGCGGCGCATGCTGGAAGCAGAAATGACCCGCGCCTTCGTCAAGACCGTGACCAACGCCAAGATCAAGGCGTTGCGCGAGCACGTGGCCCAGGAAAAGCTCGCGGTGAACAACGAAGACGTGGCCGGGCGCACCGAGCTGCTGGGTGACTTTCACGTGCGCATGGCCGAGCTCATGGGCAACCAGGTGCTGGCCGAACTGCTGCGCGAACTCATCTCTCGCTGCGCGCTGATCACGCTCATGTACCAGAGCAACCAGGCCGCCGAACACTCCAACGACGAACACGCCGACATCGTGAAGGCGCTGGCCGCGCGCGACGAAGAACTGGCCGTGCGCCTGATGAACGAGCACCTGCAGCACGTCGAGGAAAACCTCACTTTCGACCGCAAGCTGCCCACCAACGACATATCGATGGCCCTGTCATGACCTACGACGCCACCCTTCCCTACCCGCGCGACCTGGCCGGCCACGGCCGCAACCCGCCGCACGCGCGCTGGCCCAACGGTGCGCGCATCGCCGTGCAGTTCGTGCTGAACTTCGAAGAGGGCGGCGAAAACAGCGTGCTGCACGGCGACGACGCATCCGAGCAGTTCCTCTCCGAGATGTTCAACCCGGCGGCCTACCCGGCGCGGCACATGAGCATGGAAGGCATCTACGAATACGGCTCGCGCGCCGGCGTGTGGCGCCTGCTGCGCGAGTTCGAGCAGCGCGGCCTGCCGCTCACGGTGTTTGGCGTGGCCACCGCGCTGCAGCGCTGCCCCGATGTGACAGCCGCCTTTGTCGAGCTCGGGCACGACATCGCCTGCCATGGCCTGAGGTGGATCCACTACCAGCACGTCGACGAGGCCACCGAACGTGCCCACATGGCCCAGGCCATGCAGATCATCCAGGACCTCACCGGCAGCCGGCCACTGGGCTGGTACACCGGGCGCGACAGCCCCAACACGCACCGCCTGGTGGCCGACTTTGGCGGCTTCGAATACGACAGCGACTACTACGGTGACGACCTGCCGTTCTGGATGAAGGTGAAGAAGACCGACGGCAGCAACACCCACCAGCTCGTCGTGCCCTACACGCTGGACTGCAACGACATGCGCTTCGCGCTGCCTCAGGGCTTCTCGCACGCCGACCCGTTCTTCCAGTACCTCAAGGACAGCTTCGATGTTCTCTACAAAGAGGGCGACCCCGCTGGCCTGGACTGCCCCAAGATGATGAGCATCGGCATGCACTGCCGGCTGCTCGGCAAGCCCGGGCGCATGGCAGCGCTGCAGCGCTTCCTGGATCACATCGCGCAGCACGACCATGTGTGGGTGGCGCGGCGCATCGACATTGCCCGCCACTGGCGGCAACACCACCCGGCACCCATCTGACCCATGACACTCAACCTGCAACATCTCAACAGCGCCCCGCCAGCCGATGCGCTGAACCTGCTCGACGGCCTGTACGAACACTCGCCGTGGATCGCCGAGCAGGCGCTGGCGCAACGACCTTTTGCCTCGCTGGCTGCGCTCAAACACGCGATGGTGACCGTGCTGGCCCAGGCCAGCGTGGACGCGCAGCTGGCCCTCATCCGCGCCCACCCCGAACTCGCCGGCAAGGCCATGGTGAGCCAGTCGCTCACCGCAGAGTCCACCAACGAGCAGACCAGAGCCGGCCTCACGAACTGCACGCCCGAGGAGTTCGCGCACATCCAGCAGCTCAACGCGCAGTACAACGCGAAGTTCGGTTTTCCCTTCATCCTGGCCGTGCGCGGCCCGCGCGGCACCGGCCTGGCCAAGCGCGAGATCATCGCCACGTTTGAGCGCCGCCTGGGCAACCCGGTGGACTTCGAGCGCGCCGAGTGCCTGCGCCACATCCACCGCATCGCCGAGATCCGGCTCAACGACAAGTTCGGCTTCGAGCCAGCGCTCGGCAACGCCGTGTGGGACTGGCACGAGAACCTGGCCCGCCACAGCGACCCCGAGTTCGCCGAGCGCGGCGAGCTCACCGTGACGTACCTCACCGATGCGCACCGCGCCTGCGCCGCCGACCTGGTGATGCGCATGCGGGAGTGCGGGTTTGACGAGGTGACGATCGATGCGGTGGGCAACGTGGTGGGGCGCTACCACGGCAGCGCCGCCGATGCACCCGCCCTGCTCACAGGAAGCCACTTCGACACCGTGCGCAACGGCGGCAAGTACGACGGGCGCCTGGGCATCTTCGTGCCCATGGCCTGTGTGAAGCAGCTCCATGCGGCTGGCAGACGCCTGCCGTTCGCCATCGAGGTGGTGGGCTTTGCCGAAGAAGAAGGCCAGCGCTACAAGGCCACCTTTCTCGGCTCGGGCGCGCTCACCGGCCACTTCAACCCGGCCTGGCTCGACCAGCAAGACGCGGACGGTGTGACCATGCGCGCAGCCATGCAGCACGCCGGCCTGCCGGCCACGCTGGAGGCCATCAAGGCGCTCAAGCGTGATCCTTCCAGGTACCTCGGCTTCGTCGAGGTGCACATCGAACAGGGCCCGGTGCTCAACGAGATGGACCTGCCGCTGGGCGTGGTCACCTCCATCAACGCCAGCGTGCGTTACCTGTGTGAAACCATCGGCATGGCCAGCCACGCCGGCACCACCCCCATGAACCGAAGGCGTGACGCGGCCAGCGCGGTGGCCGAGCTCGCGCTCTACGCCGAGCAACGCGCCACCGCCGACGGTGACTCGGTCGCCACCATCGGCATGCTGCAAGTGCCTGGCGGCTCGATCAACGTGGTGCCCGGGCGCTGCCGCTTTTCGCTGGATTTGCGCGCGCCCAGCAACGCGCAGCGCGATGCGCTGGAGCGCGACATCCTGGCGCAGCTGCGCGCCATCTGCGAGCGCCGGGGGATCGGCCTCAGCCTTGAAGAAACGATGCGCGCAGCCGCCGCGCCCAGCGCACCCGCCTGGCAGGTCCGCTGGGAACAAGCGGTGAACGCCCTGGGCGTGCCGCTGCACCGCATGCCCAGCGGCGCCGGCCACGATGCCATGAAGCTGCACGAGGTGATGCCGCAGGCCATGCTCTTCGTGCGTGGCCTCAACAGCGGCATCAGCCACAACCCGCTGGAGTCCACCACCAGCGACGACATGGAGTTGTGCGTCAACGCCTTCTCGCACCTGCTCGACCAACTCGCCATCGGACAGCGCTGAAAAACCACCGTGCCTGCGAGCCCTTCGACAGGCTCAGGGCGAACGGACACCACCTTCCACAACAACCTCCTCCGTTCGGGCTGAGCTTGTCAAAGCCCTCACCAACCATGACCCTTCATACCCAACTCGACGCCTGGATCGACGCCCACTTCGACGAGGAAGTGCGCTTCCTGCAGGAGCTCGTGCGCGTGCCTACCGACACGCCGCCAGGCAACAACGCACCGCACGCTGAACGCACCGCCGAGCTGCTCGCCGCCATGGGCCTGAACGCCGAGAAGCACGCGGTGCCCGCCGCCGAGGTGCAGGCCGCCGGCCTGCAGAGCATCACCAACCTCATCGTGCGCCGCCCCTATGCACCGGGCAATACGATCGCGCTCAACGCACACGGCGACGTGGTGCCGCCCGGCGAAGGCTGGACGCACGACCCCTACGGTGGCGAGATCGTGGACGGCAAGATTTACGGCCGCGCCACCGCGGTGAGCAAGTGCGACATCGCCAGTTTCACCTTCGCGATCCGTGCGCTTGAATCGCTGGGCACGAAGCTGGCCGGTGGCGTGGAACTGCACGTGACTTACGACGAGGAGTACGGCGGCGAGGTCGGCCCCGACTGGCTGCTCAAGAAAGGCCTCACCAAGCCCGATCTGATGATTGCCGCCGGTTTCAGCTACCAGGTGGTGGTGGCGCACAACGGCTGCCTGCAGCTGGAGGTGACGGTGCACGGCGACATGGCGCACGCCGCCATTCCGGACAGTGGCACCGACGCGCTGCAAGGGGCCACGCACATCCTCAACGCGCTGTACGCGCTCAACACCGACTACCTGTTGGTCACCTCCAGCGTCGAGGGCATCACCCACCCCTACCTCAACGTGGGCCAGATCAGCGGCGGGACCAACACCAACGTGATCCCCGGCAAGGTTGTGCTCAAGATCGACCGCCGCATGATCCCCGAGGAAGACCCGACCGAGGTGGAAGCGGCGCTGCGCCGCACCATTGCCGATGCCGCTGCCAGCTTCAACCCACCACGCGGGGGACGCGCGATCCGCGTGGACGTGAAGCGTATTCTGTTGGCGCGCGCACTAAAGCCCCTGCCCGGCAACCGGCCGCTGGTCGATGCGATCCAGAAGCACGGCCAGGCGGTCTTCGGCGAAACCATTCCCGCTGTGGGAACGCCGCTCTACACCGATGTGCGCATCTACGGCGAGCACGGCATTCCCGGCGTGATCTATGGCGCAGGCCCACGAACGGTGCGCGAGTCGAACGCCAAACGCGCTGACGAAAACCTGGTGCTTGAAGACCTGCGTCGCGCCACCAAGGTGATCGCGCGCACGCTGTTCGACCTCTTGCAACCCAGCTGAAACCCGAATGGCGCGAGCCCCTGCCGAGGGCACAATGAAATCCACAAAAACGGCCACAGGAGACAACATGACACCCGCTGAAGAAGCCCTGCGCGACGCCGCGTTCGAATACCACCGCCTGCCGCGCCGCGGCAAGATCTCCGTCAACCCCATCAAACCGCTGTCCAACCAGCGCGATCTCTCGCTGGCCTACTCGCCCGGCGTGGCCTACCCCTGCCTGGCCATCGAGGCCGACCCCACGCTCGCGGCCGAATACACCAGCCGCGGCAACCTGGTCGGCGTGGTCACCAACGGCACCGCCGTGCTCGGCCTGGGCGACATCGGACCGCTGGCCAGCAAGCCGGTGATGGAGGGCAAGGGCTGCCTGTTCAAGAAGTTCGCCGGCATTGATGTGTTCGACATCGAGCTGGCCGAGAAGGACCCTGACAAGCTGGTCGAGATCATTGCCGCGCTGGAGCCCACGCTGGGCGGCATCAATCTGGAGGACATCAAGGCGCCCGAGTGCTTCTACATCGAGAAGAAGCTGCGCGAACGCATGGGCATTCCCGTGTTCCACGACGACCAGCACGGCACCGCCATCATCTCGGCTGCCGCGCTGCTCAACGGCCTGGAGCTGGTGGGCAAAGACATCGGCACGGTCAAGCTCGCCGTCAGCGGCGCGGGCGCTGCCGCCATTGCGTGCCTGGACGTGATGGTCGGCCTGGGCGTGGCGCGCGAGAACATCTTTGTGTGCGACTCCAAGGGCGTGATCCATGAAGGCCGCCCAGGCGGCTATGACGAATCGAAGGCGCGCTACGCGCAGAAGACAGACAAGCGCACGCTGGCCGATGCGGTCAGTGGCGCCGATGTGTTCCTCGGCTGCTCGGCCCCGGGCGTGCTCACCGCCGAGATGATGAAGACCATGGGCCCCAAGCCCATCGTGCTCGCGCTGGCCAACCCGGAGCCCGAGATCCGGCCCGAGCTGGCCAAGTCCGTGCGGCCCGACTGCATCATCGCCACCGGTCGCAGCGACTACCCCAACCAGGTCAACAACGTCCTGTGTTTCCCCTACATCTTCCGGGGCGCGCTGGACTGCGGCGCCACCAGGATCACCGAGGAAATGAAGCTCGCCTGCGTGCGCCAGATCGCCGATCTGGTGAAGAGCGAGACCAGCGAGGAAGTGGCCAACGCCTACGCCGGTCAAGACCTCTCCTTCGGACCCGACTACATCATCCCCAAGCCGTTTGACTCGCGCCTGATCCTGCGCATTGCGCCCGCCGTGGCGCAGGCCGCCGCCGACTCCGGCGTGGCCACGCGGCCCATCCAGGACATGGAGGCCTACCGGCAGGAACTCAGCCGCTTTGTCTACCAGACCGGCCTGCTGATGCAGCCGGTGTTCAACACGGCGCGCGCCATCGCATCCAACGCCAAGCGCGTGGCCTACGCCGACGGTGAAGACGAGCGTGCGCTGCGGGCGGCGCAGATGGTGATCGACGAAGGCCTGGCCACACCGATCCTGATCGGGCGCCCTGCGGTCATCAAGATGCGCATCGAAAAAGCCGGCTTGCGCATCCGCCTGGGCACCGACGTTGAGAACGTCAACCCCGAGGAAGATCCCCGCTTTCGCACCTACTGGGAGCACTACCACGCGCGCATGGGACGCGACGGCGTCACGCCCGAGATGGCCAAGGCCGCCGTGCGGCGTTCCAACACGCTGATCGCGGCCCTCATGGTCTCGCTGGGCGACGCAGATGCCATGCTGTGCGGCCTGGTGGGCAGCTTTGACACCCACCTGGAGCGCGTGCGCAACGTGATCGGCCTGCGCACAGGCGCGAGCACCTTTGCCACCCTCAACGCCATCATGACCGAGCAGAGCACGCTCTTCATCGCCGACACCTTCGTCAATGACGATCCCGACGCCGAGCAGCTCGCCGAGATCGCGGCCATGGCCGCGCAGCAGGTACAACGCTTCGGCCTGCCGCCCAAGGTGGCCTTCCTCTCTCACTCCAGCTACGGCTCGTCCGCTCGGGCTTCCGCCCGCAAGATGCGCCGTGCGCGCGACCTGTTCGTGGCGGCGCACCCCGAGATCGAATGCGACGGCGAGATGCATGGCGATGCGGCCCTGTCGGAAGACGTGCGCAAGGCATACCTGCCCGCCACCGCGCTTCACGGCTCGGCCAACCTGCTGATCTGCCCCAATCTTGACGCGGCCAACATCCTGTTCAACGTGCTCAAGACCACCAACAGCCACGGCGTGACAGTGGGCCCCATGCTGCTGGGCGCGGCTGCACCGGTGCACATCCTCACACCCTCGGCCACCGTGCGCCGGGTGCTCAACATGACGGCGCTGGCGGCGGCCAGTGCACAAGGTGCCAGCAGGACCTGAGCGCTCGCGCTCATGACGACAAAGGGACGCTGCGGCGTCCCTTTTTTTGGCCTGCACCCAACGACCAGACGCCGACGAGGCTATCCACCCGTCAGAAACCGGGTTTCCCCTAGCTATCTCCATAAAAACGTACACATAAACTGTATACACATTTGCATGCATCAAAGGAAGAATCCATGTCCACCGCTGTCCACCCCGTTGATGAAGTCCTGCCCGCGGGCAAGCTCACCGCCCTCGGCCTGCAACACGTGCTGGTGATGTACGCCGGCGCGGTGGCGGTGCCGCTGATCGTGGGTCGCGCGCTCAAGCTCAGCCCCGAGCAGGTCGCCATGCTCATCTCTGCCGACCTGTTCTGCTGCGGCCTGGTCACGCTGATCCAGGCGCTGGGTGCCACGCAGTGGTTCGGCATCAAGCTGCCGGTGATGATGGGCGTGACCTTCGCCTCCGTCGCGCCCATGGTGGCCATGGCCAACAGCAACCCCGGCATGCAGGGCGCGGGCCTGATCTTCGGCTCCATCATCGGCGCGGGCGTGGTCTCCATCGCCATCGCGCCCGTCGTCAGCCGCATGCTGCGTTTCTTCCCGCCCGTGGTCACCGGCACCATCATCGCGGTCATCGGCATCAGCCTCATGCGCATCGGCATCAACTGGATCTTCGGCAATCCTGTGGGTCCCACCGCGCCCAGCATCACCAGCCCCGAACACCTGCAGTGGCTCGACGCGGTCAGGCAGGCCGCCGCCAGCGGCGCCGTGCCCGAGCTGCCCAAAGGCCTGGCCATCGTGGGCAGCGTGCCCAACCCTGCCTACGCGCAGATGCCCCACATCGCCATCGCTGCCGTCGTGCTGGCCGCCATCCTGCTGATTGCCAAGTTCGCGCGCGGCTTCATCGCCAACATCTCGGTGCTGCTGGGCATCGTCATCGGCGGCGTCATCGCCACCGCCGCCGGTCTCATGAATTTCGACAAGGTGGGCAAGGCCAACTGGTTCGACCTCGTGCTGCCGTTCGAGATTGCCGCGCCGGTCTTCGACCCCATCCTCATTCTCACCATGAGCCTGGTGATGATCGTGGTCATGATCGAATCCACCGGCATGTTTCTCGCGCTGGGCGACATGACCGACCGCAAGATCGACCAGAGAGCGCTCACCGCAGGTCTGCGCACCGACGGCCTGGGCACGCTCATCGGGGGCATCTTCAACACCTTCCCCTACACCAGCTTTTCGCAGAACGTCGGCCTGGTCGGCGTGACCGGCGTCAAGAGCCGCTTCGTCTGCGTGGCCGGCGGCGCCATCCTCATCGTGCTGGGCCTGCTGCCCAAGATGGCGGCGCTGGTCGAGTCGCTGCCGACCTTTGTGCTCGGTGGCGCGGGGCTGGTGATGTTCGGCATGGTGGCCGCCACCGGCATCCGCATCCTGGCCGGCGTGGACTACAAGGGCAACCGCAACAACCTCTTCATCGTGGCCGTGTCCATCGGCTTCGGCATGATCCCGCTGGTCGCCCCGAGCTTCAAGCAGTGGATGCCGCACGCCATCCACCCGCTCATCGAATCGGGCATCCTGCTCGCATCCCTCAGCGCCGTGGCGCTCAATCTGTTCTTCAACGGCAGCCAGGGCGACATGGCGGCGACCGTCCACGCGGCCCGGCAGGCCGAAGCGCACTGACCGTCGCCAGCACATCCCACCAGGCCCCGATCGGGGCCTTTTTCATGGGCAGCGATGCCTCATCATGGTGCACACCAAACCGGTGCGCACCATTCAGGGTTACCCATGTAGACGCAGGCAGCCTGCGAAACCAGAATCTGTATACACATTCTGTGTTCAAACGGCTCCCCGGCATCTGTTTCCAAGGGTAAGCACGGCTGGCACCCTTATTGCTGATGAACAACCATGCCCGGGCGCTCCATCCACGGACCCTTGCAACCCTTCACCCCTCAGGAGAACCCATGAACAAACGCCATTTCCTCCAGACCGCCGCCGCCCTGGCCACCCTGGCCGCCATGGGAACCGCCCAGGCCCAGACCGCCGTGAAATTCCAGCTCGACTGGCGCTTCGAAGGCCCGGCCGCGCTGTTCCTGCAGCCGGCCGCCAAGGGTTACTTCAAGGCCGCCGGTCTGGACGTGACGATCGACTCCGGCAACGGCTCGGGCGGCACTGTCACCCGCGTGGCCTCGGGCACCTACGACATGGGCTTTGCCGACATGGCCGCACTCATGGAGTTCCACGCCAACAACCCGGACGCCCCCAACAAGCCGGTGGCCGTGATGATGGTCTACAACAACACGCCAGCCGCCGTGCTCGCACTCAAGAAGAGCGGCATCGCCAAGCCGGCCGACCTGAGCGGAAAGAAACTCGGCGCCCCGGTGTTCGACGCTGGCCGCAAGGCATTCCCGATTTTCCAGAAGGCCAACAGCGTGAGCAACGTGGCCTGGACCTCGATGGATCCACCGCTGCGTGAAACCATGCTGGTGCGCGGCGACATCGACGCCATCACCGGCTTCTCGTTCACCTCGCTGCTCAACCTGGAAGCGCGTGGCGTGAAGGCCGAAGACGTGATCATCCTGCCCTACGCGGACTACGGCGTGAAGCTGTACGGCAACGCCATCATCGCCAGCCCCAAGATGATCAAGGAGAACCCGGCTGCCGTGAAAGCCTTCCTCACGGCGTTCGCCAAGGGCGCCAAGGAGGTCATGGCCAACCCGGCTGCCAGCATCGAGAGCGTGAAGGCGCGCGACGGCATCATCAACGTGCCACTGGAGACCCGCCGCCTGCAACTCGCCATCGACTCGGTGGTGGCCAGCCCCGACGCGCGCAAGGAAGGTTTCGGCCTCATCAACCCCGGCCGCATGAGCCTGATGGCCTCGCAGGTGTCTGACGCCTACGCCACCAAGACCCGCATCGACCCGACCGCCATCTGGAACGGCTCCATGATGCCGGCCGCCGCCGACCTCAACGTGCTGCCACCCATCAAGAAGTAAGGCTGGCCCGGCACCTCTGGCCCAGGCCAGCCACCCCACGGCGGCTGGCCTTTTTTTCAGGAATTTTTCATGCAAACCGACCCGAGTTCCGACGCTGCCAGCGACAAACCCTTTGTGGATTTCGACCAGGTCTGGCTGGCCTACAACGACGATCTGCTGGCGAAGAACCTCTTTGCGGTCGAAGACATCAACCTCAAGGTCAAGCGCGGTGAGTTCATCGCCATCGTCGGCCCCTCGGGTTGCGGCAAGTCCACCTTCATGAAGCTCACCACCGGGCTGAAGATGCCCAGCATGGGCAAGATCCGCATCGACGGCCAGCCCGTGACCGGTCCGCTGAAGATCTCGGGCATGGCGTTTCAGGCGCCCTCGCTGCTGCCCTGGCGCACCACGCTCGACAACGTGCTGCTCCCGCTGGAAATCGTCGAGCCCTACCGCAGCCAGTTCAAGGACCGGCGCAAGGAATATGTGGAACGCGCAGGCCGCCTGCTGGCCAGCGTGGGCCTGGGCGGCATGGAGAAGAAGTTTCCCTGGGAACTCTCCGGCGGCATGCAGCAGCGCGCCAGCATCTGCCGCGCCCTGATCCACGAGCCCAAGATGCTGCTGCTCGACGAGCCCTTCGGCGCGCTCGACGCCTTCACCCGCGAAGAACTCTGGTGCACGCTGCGCGACCTGTGGGAGGCGCAGCGCTTCAACGTCATCCTGGTCACGCACGACCTGCGCGAGTCGGTGTTTCTGGCCGACACGGTGTATTGCATGAGCAAGAGTCCCGGGCGCTTCGTGGTGCAGCGCGAGATCCCGATTCCGCGCACGCGCGACCTGGAGGTGACCTACACCAAGGAGTTCTCCGACATCGTGCTGGAACTGCGCGGCCACATCGGTGCCATGCGCACGCCAGTCAACCAATAACGGAGCCACACCATGAGCCTGAACAAGAAACAGATGGAGCGCTGGTCGCCGTTTTTGCTGCTGCTGGCCATCGTCGTCATCTGGGAAGTCATCACCAGCGGTTTCGGGGTCTCCGAATTCATCTTTCCCAGCCCCTCGCGCATCTGGGAACAGACCGTGGAGCACAAGACCACCATCCTGGGTCATGCCTGGCGCACCTACTGGGTGACCATGGCCGGCTTCGGCATTGCCATCGTGGTGGGCGTGTTGCTGGGCTTTCTCATCGGCAGCTCGCGCCTGGCCTATGCGGCGGTCTACCCGCTCATGACGGCCTTCAACGCCCTGCCCAAGGCGGCGTTTGTGCCGATCCTGGTGGTGTGGTTCGGCATCGGCGTGGGCCCGGCCATCCTCACGGCGTTTCTCATCAGCTTCTTCCCGATCATGGTGAACATCGCCACGGGTCTGGCCACACTGGAGCCCGAGCTGGAAGACGTGTTGCGCGTGCTGGGTGCCAAGCGCTGGGACGTGCTGACCAAGGTTGGCCTGCCGCGCTCCATGCCCTACTTCTTCGGCTCGCTCAAGGTCGCGATCACGCTGGCGTTTGTGGGCACCACGGTGTCGGAGATGACGGCCTCCAACGAAGGCATCGGCTACCTGTTGATCTCGGCCGGATCGTCCATGCAGATGGGTCTGGCCTTCAGTGGTCTGCTGGTGGTGGGTGCGATGGCGATGGTGATGTACGAGCTGTTCAGCTGGATCGAAAAACACACCACGGGCTGGGCACACCGGGGTTCGCAGAACGCATGAACGCGGACCAGGTCGCCAAACACCTGCGCCGCGCCAACGAGGTGGCACGGCGCGCGGCGAGCATGGGACGCCATCCGTTCGGTGCCTTGCTGGTCGCGCCCGATGGTGAGACGGTGCTGGCCGAGCAGGGCAACATCGACACGGTGAACCACGCGGAGTCGACGCTCGCGCGCACGGCGGCGGGCAACTGGCCGGGTGAGTACCTGGCGCGTTGCACCTTGGTGACCACTTTCGAGCCGTGTGCCATGTGCACCGGCACGATTTACTGGGCCAACATCGGGCGGGTGGTGTACGGGGCCAGTGAAGAAGTCCTGCTCGCGCTCACCGGCAGCCACGAAGAAAACCCCACTCTGTCCTTGCCTTGTCGTGAGGTGTTGGCTCGGGGGCAGAAGGTGGTTGAGGTCATTGGGCCTGTGGCTTCTTTGGAGGCTGAGATGTTGGAGCCGCATCTCGGGTTTTGGTCTTTGCGCTGAGTTGTTTTCGCCGGTGAGTCCGGTCGCTCGTCAAGGCTCACTCCAACATCACTTCAGCTCGCGGGCGCGGTGTGCGCTGCGCAGCGGCATCAAGGAGGAGGCGGCACCAGCCGCCGGGGGACAGCCGCGGAGCAGCGCACACCGCGTCCGCGAGCCCACGAAATGCAGGCGTGCAGCGCAACGATCAGCGATGAACTTCCACCTCACCCGCGGACGACAACAGCGCCATCAGCTTGCGACGAATCAGGATCCCCGGCCGATCCGAGTCCATCGAATACTCAACCCCACGTCGACGCAAATCCACCACCGCATCCGGGTCGGTCGATTCCAGGATGTCCTTGTCTTCCCGCGTGATCTCGTCGTCGAAATCGATCAGCATCTGCGCCGGGCAATCAGCTTCGGTGTCGTTGCGGAACAGCCATTGGCACAATTGCATGCGACCGTCGTCGATGGGCGTGAAGGCGTTGATGATGATGTGGCGAATGCCGCTCGGATATTCAATATCAAGCCGGCGTGAAAACGGCTGGTAATACGCGTTGCGCATGTGCCGCTGCGTGATCGCATCCTTCACCCCGCTGATGCGCTGGAAGCGCTCCGGATTCGCCGCATCGATCACCGTCTCGGCGTAGAAGCCCGCATCGTTCTCCACCAGCTCGTACTTGCTCGGCGCCGGCGACGCAGCCACTCCAAAGGTGGCGCGGTGCACGAAGCTGAAGTGCGAGTTGTCGAAGGAGTTTTCCAGCGCGCGCACCGGGCTGGTGTTCCACGTTTCGTAAAACTGGAAGATGGTGCGCCAGCCCTCGGCCTCGAATTCCGGAATCACCGGGATCTCGGCCACCGGGTCTTCAAGGGCCACCCAGGCATAACCGTAGCGCGCCGTGCAGTGGTAGGCCGTGGTGCCGTAGTCCTTGGGAATTTCGCGCTCGGGTGGGTACTGCGGAATCATGATCACGCGGCCGCTGCGGTTATAGACCCAGCCGTGGTAGCCGCACTGGATGTTGCCGTCCTTGCACCAGCCTTTGCTGAGTCTGGCGGTGCGGTGGCAACAGCGGTCCTTGAGCGCAGCGGGCTCGCCGTGTTCGTCGAGAAAGAGAACGATGTTTTCACCCAGCAGGGTGAAAGGCTTGGGGCCGTCGGCCAGCAGACTCAGCGGCATGACGGCGTGCCAGTAGCGGCGGAAGACGGGCTGTTGGGTGACCAGCATGGAAGCGCTCCTGAATGAAATGGCTTGAGGAATCTCAAGAGCAATTTCCTGCCCCGCATGGCGCGGGACTGAACGCTTCTACTCTGGGCAAGGATGCTAGCAAAACGCAGGCCATGGTGGCGCACCGCTTTGGAGAATCCCGGTTGGCATGCGTCGTGCGTACAGACCCTTCGCAGAGTAGAAGCGTTCAGCGGATGCCCCGTCACCCGCCCGGAAATTGCTCTTGTACGTCCCCTGTGGCCAAGCGGCCCAAGGGGTTGAAACAAGCCCATTTTTTCTGGAGCCACGCCATGCAACGCCGCCTCTTCATCGCATCTTCCGCCGCCCTCGCCTCACTGGGCGCGCCCACCGTGTGGAGCCAGTCGGCCCCCAAGCTCATCCCCATCAAGTTCACGCTGGATTTCCGCATCACCGGCCAGACCTCGCCCTTCTTTCTGGCGCAGCAGCGCGGTTACTACAAGGACGAAGGCCTGGACGTGAGCATCGATGTGGGCGCGGGATCGGTCGCGTCCATCACGCGCATCGCCAGCGGCGTCTACCAGATGGGTCTGGGCGACATCAGCTCGCTGATCGAGTTCCAGGCCAGCCAGAGCGGCACGCCTTTGGTGCAGGCGGTCTACCAGTACTACAACCGCGCACCGTTTGCGATCATTGGTCGCAAGGACCGTGGGATCACCAGCGACTGGCGCAGCCTGGAGGGCAAGAAGATCGCCGCCGCAGCGGTGGAATCCACGCGCCGCGCCTGGCCCATGGTGGCGCGCAAGCTGCGCGTGAAAGACGACTATTTCCAGTGGGCCACCACCGATTTTTCCTCGCGCGACAACGTGGTGGTGCGCGGCGACGTGGACGGCGCCACCTACTTCCACGACTCGGCCGTCTCGCTGTTCGCGCGCATGAAGCTCGACGACCTGTCCATCCTGCAGTACCAGCAGGCTGGCGTGAACCTCTATGGCAACGCCATCCTGGCGAGCAACGCCATGACCACGCAGAACCCGGCCGCCGTGGCCGGTTTCCTGCGCGCGACCAACCGGGCCATTCTGGAGAGCATGGTCGACCCGGCCGCTGCGATTGCCTCCACCAAGGTGCGCGAGCCCATCCTGAATGAAACGGTGGAGCTGGAGCGCTGGCGCATCACGCAGCAGTACATCGCCGCGGCCGACACCAAGGGCCATGGCCTGGGCGATGTGCTCAAGCGCACGCTCGAAGAACAGGTGGACGAGGTGGTCAGCGTGTACGGGTTGAAGACACGCCCCGGCGTGGAAGGCGTGTTCAACCGCGCCATGCTGCCGGCAGCGAACCAGAGAATGGTGAAGGCGTGAAGGACGCACAAACGCCCATCGACGAACGCGATGGCCTGTACATGCGCCAGGCCATTGCCTGGTCGCGCGTGGCGCGCGATCGTGGCAACCGGCCGTTTGGCGCGGTGGTGGTGGCCGACGACGGTCGCGTGCTCGCCGAGGCGTGGTGCAACACCAGCGAAACAGGCGACTGCACCGGCCATGCCGAGACCAACGCGGTACGCCAGGTGAGTCCGGTGGTGGACCGCGAGACGCTCGCGCGGGCCAC
Organism: Hydrogenophaga sp. PBL-H3; assembly: GCF_010104355.1. Lineage (NCBI taxonomy): Bacteria > Pseudomonadati > Pseudomonadota > Betaproteobacteria > Burkholderiales > Comamonadaceae > Hydrogenophaga > Hydrogenophaga sp. PBL-H3. Next base: position 1,312,568 of record NZ_CP044972.1, on the reverse strand, counting down.
GCTGTACTCGTCGGCCGAGCCGTGTGTGATGTGTGCCGGCGCGATCTTCTGGAGCAACATCGGGCGCGTGGTGTTCGGCATCGATGCGGTGCGACTGCGGGTATTTCGCGGTGAAGTTGCGGCACAGCGCGATGCGGCGTTGTCGTGTCGCGATGTGTTCCATGCGTCACCGCATCCGATCGAATGCATTGGGCCGGTGTTGATCGAGGAAGCGAGTGAACCGCATCTTGGTTTCTGGGCTTCTCGGTAGGTTTTCTCTGGTTGGTTTTCGCCGGCTGCTCCGGTCATGGGCGAGCAAACATCACTTCAGGCTCGCGGGCGCGGTCCAAGCCAGAAATCCCCCCTACCCAAGCCCCTAAACTCAAAGCATGCCCTGGCACGCCCAACTCGACCTCCATTACCGCCGCGACCACCAGCGCACCGTGCTGCAGCACCGCCACACCGGCCCGCTGCGCATCTTCAAAAGCCTCTACCCCGAGGGCGACGGCATCTGCCACAACGTCATCATTCATCCGCCGGGTGGGCTGGTGGGCGGTGACGTGCTGGAAGTCAACGTGCACGCGGCAGCGCAGTCCCACGGTCTGCTCGCAACGCCCGGGGCCACGCGTTTTTACCGGTCCGACGGACCCGCCACCACACAGCAGGTGACGCTCACGCTGGACGAAGGCGCCCGGCTCGAATGGCTGCCCCTGGAAGCCATCGCCTACCCCGGTTGCCTGGCGCACAACACACTGGCGGCCACGCTGGCAGACGGCGCCGAGATGATCGGCTGGGACGTGTGCGCACTTGGTTTGCCCAACGCCAACCAGCCATTCGATCGGGGCAGCCTCACGCAGCACCTGGAAATTCCAGGCCTCTGGCTGGAGCGCTCGCGCATCGACGCGGCCGACACACGGCTGCTCGAATCACCCTTGGGACTGGGCGGGCACAAGTGCATGGGCACGCTCTGGCTGGCCTGCGGCACACCGATCACGCGCGAACGCCGCGAACACCTGCTGGAGACGGTGCGCGCGGTGCTGGGCAGCGGGCACGGCGTTCAGGTGGGGGCTACCTGCCCCAACCCGCGCATGCTGGTGGTGCGCGCCGTGGCACCGCTGGTGGAGCCGCTCATGGCGCTGTTCCAGCAGGTCTGGGCCACCCTCAGGACCGAAGCCTGGGGCCTGGGCCACACGCCGCCGCGCATCTGGAACGTCTGAAGGGCACCAAACTGGGGTGGAAACACCCCGCTGATCGGCGCACCAACCGCACGCCTCCCTGCGCAGAATGGGAAAGCCATTGATGGGCGAGCAAACCGCGCGCCCTGAAGCACCCATGCCCATTGCCGCGAACCACCTGCAAGACGCCCACGCACTCGTGATCGAGGGCAACGTGCAGTCGCGCTCGATCCTGGTGTCGCAACTGCGCGAGCTCGGCGTGGGCACGGTCTCGCAGTGCTCGCGGCTTGTGGACGCCCGGCGCAAGCTGGAGGTGAACCGCTACGACGTGGTGATCTGCGAACAGCACTTCGACCGCGACTCGATGTCGGGACAGGACCTGCTGGACGACCTGCGGCGCAACCAGCTGCTGCCCTTCTACACGGTGTTCATCATGGTCACCGCCGAGGCCTCTTACGCCAAGGTGGCCGAAGCCGCCGAGTCCGCGCTCGACGCCTACCTGCTCAAGCCCCACACCGGCGCGCGCCTGTTCGAACGCATCAGGATGGCACGCGAGCGCAAGAAATCGCTGGAAGCCATCTTCACCGCCATCGACGCCGAGCAGTTCGCTCAGGCCGCGCTGCTGTGCCTGGAGCGGTTCGAGACCCGCGGCACCTACTGGCTCTATGCCGCGCGCATCGGCGCCGAGCTGTTGCTGCGCAACGGCGAGATTGGTGACGCCCAGAAGCTCTACGAAGCCGTGATCGCCGCCAAGACCCTGCCCTGGGCGCGCCTAGGCGTGGCGCGCGCGCAGCTCGAAGGTGGCCAGCCCGCCAAGGCCGTGACAACGCTGGAGAGCCTGATACAGGACGACAACACCTACGCCGATGCCTACGACGTGATGGGCCGCGCGCAGTTCGAGCTGGGCAATTTCCAGAGCGCGCTGACCACCTACCAGATGGCCACCAAGCTCACGCCCTCCTCCATCAGCCGCCTGCTCAAACACGGCATGCTGGCTTACTACACCGGGGAAAAAAGCGAAGGCGTGGAGCTGCTCGACCGCGCCACGCGCCTGGGGCTGGACTCCAAGATGTTCGATGCCCAGGCCCTGCTGCTGCTGGCCTTTGCGCGCCTGGACAACAACGACCTGCGCGGCCTGGCGCGCACGGTGGACCAGCTCACCCGCCTGCGCGATCGCAGCCACGCGCCGGCCCGGCCCCACCGCCTGCTGGCCATTGCCGAGAGCCTGCTCGCATTGCAGCAGCAAAACACCTCGCGAGCACTCGACGACGTGCGCCGCATGACCAAGGACATCCTCAGCCCCGACTTCGACTTCGAGACCGCCTGCAACCTGCTCGCCCTCATGTGCCGGCTGCAGATGCGCTCGATCGCGCTCGACGAAGCCGATGGCGTGGTGGACGCGCTGGCGCTGCGCTTCTGCACCAGCAAGGCCATGAGCGAGCTGATGGCCTGTGCCGCGTCGGGTAGCCAGGGCATTGCCGATCGTGTGCGCAGCGCGCACGGCCAGATTCTGAAGATGACCGAACAGGCGATGACGTTGAGCATCAAGGGCGATCCGCAGGGCACGGTGGTGAAGCTGCTGGACGACGGAGAGCGCACGCTCAACGCCAAGCTGATCGAGTCGGCCCACCAGGTGCTGCAGCGCTACACCGTGCGCATCGCCGACTACACCGCCCTGAGCGAGCGCACCGAGGCGCTGCGCGAGCGCTACCGCACCTCCGTACAGCACTCCCGCCTGGGCGAACACACCGGCGCCGTGGCCTCGCCAGGTGGCGTCTCGCTGCCGGCGGGCTACAAGCCACCAAGCGCCGACGGCCTGCTCAGCAGCGCCGCCTGACTCAACGGGCCGCGAACAGCGAGAGCACCTGCTCGCGAAACCAGCGGTTGTCCGGGTCGCCCTCAAAGCGGTGGCTCCAGTGCAGCGACACGGGAAAGTCCCGGTCAAGAAACGGCGGCTGCACGATCACGCAGCCACCTGTTTCCACGAACCCCTGCGCAATGTTGCCCGGCATCACCACGCACAGGTCGGTGGCCTGCACGATGGAAGGCAGCACCATGAAGTGCTCGGTGGTCAGGCGCAGGCGCTCCTGCAGGCCGGCCTGCGCCAGGATGCGCAAGGTGTCGCTGTGCGTGCGCACCGCCACAAAGTCGAGCTGGTGCAGGGCTTTCAGCAAGGCCGCGCCGCGCAGGCGCTCCAGCGCCTCGTGCATGGGGTGGCCGCTGCGCATGAGCACCACATAGCGGTCTTGCAGCAGCTCGGTGCGCTGGGTGTCCTTCACCTGCGGCAGAAAGCCAAACGCAAAGTCGATCACGCCGCTGTCCAGGGCATCCGTCAGCCCGGCGTGGGGCACTGGCCGCGTGGCCACGCGCACACCGGGCGAACTCTGCTGCAGGTGGGCCATGAGCTCGGGCAAAAAACGGCTCTCGCCGATATCGCTCATGTGCAGGCGGAACAGGCGGCGCGAGCTGCCCGGGTCGAAGCCGCTCGATTCGCTCAGCGCACTGGCCAGCGTGGCCAGCGCGCCCTGCACCGCCTCGGCCAGCGCCACCGCCTTGGGCGTGGGCTTCACACCACCGGGTGCGCGCACGAACAGCGGATCCTTCACCAGCAGGCGCAGGCGCGTGAGGCCGTGGCTCACCGCCGGCTGGGTCAGGCCCAGGTGTTCAGCGGCCCGGCTCACGCTGCCGGCGCGGTACACCTCGTTGAAGAGGCGCAGCAGATTCAGGTCCAGATCTTTGATATGCATGACGTTCATGTCGCTTAGTCCGTTCATTGTATTGATCGATGACGCCGCGATCCCGATACTCCATGGCAAAGCCGGGCCCGGGAGGCCACGGCGCACCGGAGACAAACACCTTGGAAGTTTCATTCACCCAGGAAATCGAGTCCCTGCGGCTCGGCGACGGCCAGACCTTTCACGGCGAGGGCATCCTCGCCATCACCAAGGCCTTGCTGCAATCGGGCGTGGCCTACGTGGGTGGCTACCAGGGCGCGCCGGTCTCGCACCTGCTCGACGTGATGGTGCAGGCCAAGCCCTACATGGACGAGCTTGGCGTGCACGTGGAAGCGTGCTCGAACGAAGCTTCCGCCGCGGCCATGCTGGGCGCTTCCATCCACTACCCGCTGCGTGGCGCTGTCACCTGGAAATCCATCGTCGGCACCAACGTGGCGGCCGATGCGCTGTCCAACCTCGCCTCGCCCGGTGTCACCGGCGGCGTGCTGGTGGTCGTGGGCGAGGACTACGGCGAGGGTGCCAGCGTGATCCAGGAGCGCACCCACGCCTACGCGCTCAAGTCGAGCATGGTGCTGCTCGATCCCCGGCCCGACCTGGGGCGCATGGTGCACATGGTCGAGCAGGGGTTCCGCTTGTCCGAAGCGTCGAACATGCCCGCACTCATGGAGCTGAGGATTCGCGCCTGCCACGTGCGCGGCAGTTTTGTGGCCAAGGACAACGTCAAGCCCGCGCTCTCGCGGCACAACCTCATCGACGAGCCCGCCAGCTTCGACTACAACCGCCTGGCCCACCCGCCGGTGACCTTCCGCCACGAGAAGCTCAAGGGCGACGAGCGCATCCCGGCCGCGCGGCGCTACATCGTGGAGAACGAACTCAACGAGTTCTTCGACGGCGAGCACCAGGACCTCGGCCTCATCGTGCAGGGCGGTCTGTACAACACCCTCATCCGCGCGCTGCAGCAGTTCGGCCTGGCCGACGCGTTTGGCGAAACCGCCATTCCCATGCTGGTGCTCAACGTGACCTGCCCGCTGGTGCCCGAGCAGCTCACCAACTTCTGCCTGGGCAAACGCGCAGTGCTGCTGCTCGAAGAAGGCCAGCCCGAGTACATCGAACAGGAGCTCGCCACGCTGCTGCGCCGGCTGGACATCCAGACCCCGCTGCACGGCAAGGACATGCTGCCCAACGCGGGCGAGTACACGGCCGAGGTGATGGCCAACGGCCTGGCCAAGTTTGTGGGCCGGTACCTGCAGGACCCGGCCACACAGGGCATTGTTGATACCGCCCGCGCCTGGCTGCAGGGCAATCAGACACGGCGCGCCGAATCGGTGCAGCAGCTCTCTGCTCCGCTGCCCGCGCGCCCGCCCGGCATGTGCATCGGCTGCCCGGAGCGCCCGGTGTTCTCGGCCCTCAAGCTCGCGCAGCAGGACACCGGGCCGGTGCACATTGCCGGTGACATCGGCTGCCACGCGCTGGCCACCTTCGAGCCGTTTTCCTTCGGCCACTCCATCCTCGGCTACGGCATGAGCCTGGCAAGCCGTGCGGGCGTGTCGCCGGTGATGAAGCGGCGCGTGTTGTCGGTCATGGGCGACGGCGGCTTCTGGCACAACGGCCTGCTCACCGGCGTGCAGAGCGCGCTCTTCAACGGCGACGACGCGGTGCTGCTGATCTTCAAGAACGGCTACACGTCGGCCACCGGCACGCAGGACATCATCTCCACCCCCGGCGAGGCCGCCAAGGACGCGGCGCACGACAAGGCCCAGAGCCTGGCCCACACCGACCAGACCATCGAGAGCACGCTCAAAGGCCTGGGCGTGAAGTGGATGCGCACCGTGAACACCTACGAGGTGGACACCATGCGCGCCACGCTCACCGAGGCTTTCGGTACCGAGTTCCAGGGCCTCAAAGTGATCGTGGCCGAAGGCGAGTGCCAGCTGGAGCGCCAGCGCCGCATCAAGCCCTGGATTGCGAACCTGCTCAAAAAGGGCAAGCGTGTGGTGCGCGTGAAATACGGGGTGGACGAAGACGTGTGCAACGGCGACCACGCGTGCATCCGCCTCTCGGGCTGCCCCACGCTCACGCTGAAAGACAATCCCGACCCACTCAAGGTCGACCCGGTGGCCACCGTCATCGACGGCTGCGTGGGTTGTGGCCTGTGCGGTGCCAACGCGCACGCGGCCACGCTGTGCCCATCGTTCTACCGCGCCGAGGTGGTGCAGAACCCCAAGTGGCACGAGCGTTTGATCCATTCCCTGCGCGCGAGCGTCGTCCGCATGCTGCAACCGGCTTGATCATGGCAACAAACCAACAACCCATCTCCCTGCTGCTCTGCGCCCTCGGCGGCGAAGGCGGCGGCATCCTGACCGACTGGCTGGTGGAGGCCGCGCGCCACGCGGGCTTTGCGGCGCAGGCCACCTCCATCCCCGGCGTGGCGCAGCGCACGGGCGCCACCACCTACTACATGGAGGTGTTCCCGGTGCCCATGGCCCAGCTGGGTGGGCGCAAGCCGGTGTTCGGCCTGAACCCATTGCCCGGCCGGCTGGATGCGCTGGTGTCGTCGGAGCTGCTGGAGACCGGCCGCCAGATCACCAACGGCCTGGCCTCGGACTCGCACACGCTGGTCATCACCTCGTCGGCCCGGGCGCTGACCACCGGCGAGAAGATGGTGATGGGCGACGGCCGGCGCGACGCGGCCGAGCTGATCGACCTGGTGAACACCCACAGCCGCGCGCGCCACGTGCTCGACATGGCCGCGCTCACAAAGCAAGCCGGCACCGTGGTGAGCGCGGTGATGCTGGGCGCCATTGCGGGCAGCGGCCTGCTGCCGTTTGCACGGCAAGACTTTGAAACCGTCATCGGCACCGGCGGCGCCAGCGCCAAGGCCAGCCTGCGCGGATTTGCGCTCGCGTTCGACGCGGTGCAGGCGCAGCGCGCGCAGGCTGCGTATGTGGAGCAGGTGCTCGCACCCGCGCCCATCTCCGCCGGTCCAAGCCTGCATGCGGCCCTGGCGCGTGAGTTCCCACCCGAAGTGCACCCGCTCATGGCGCTGGGCCATGCCCGGGTGTGCGAGTACCAGAACACAGCCTACGGCGTGCACTACGCGGCGCGGCTGCGCCGCGTGCTCGAAGCCGAGAAACGCACCGACCCACAAGGCGAGCACGGCTGGAGCACCACGGTGGAAATGGCGCGCTGGGTCGCGCTGTGGATGGCGTTCGACGACATCGTGCTCGTGGCCGACCTCAAGAGCCGCGCCAGCCGCCAGACCCGCGTGCGCCTTGAGGCGAAAGCCGGCAACGACGACCTGCTGCGGGTGTATGACCATTTCAAGCCCGGCGCCCCCGAGTTCGCCGCCATGCTGCCCACCGGCATGGCACAGCGGGTGCTGGCCTGGGACCGCAAGCGCGTGGCCGCCGGCAAAGCGCCCTGGGCGCTGCCGCTGAAGATCGGCACCCACTCGGTGCTGGGCATGCTGGCGCTGCGCGGCCTGGCCGCGGCCAAACGCCTGCGCCCCATGGGCAGCCGCTTCCAGGCCGAACAGGCGCTGATCGACCGCTGGCTCGCCGCCGTGGTGCAGCTCACCTCCATCCACTGGCAGCTGGGCCACGAGGTGGCGCTGTGCGGCCGGCTCATCAAGGGCTATGGCAGCACCAACGAGCGCGGCAAGGACAACCTGCTGCACATCATCGACCACCTGGCCCTGCCCGCGCTGAACGACCCCGCCAGCGCCGCACAACGCTGCCGCGCCGTGGCCGCGGCCCGCACCGCCGCGCTGAGCGACGAAGCCGGCAAGGCACTCGACCTCGCCCTGCAGCAACACGGCGCACCCGCGCGCCCCGTGAAGGCCCAGCCGATCCGGTGGCAGCACAACCCCCGATTGAAAGTGAAGGCGGTTGCGCCACACTGACCACGTCCTTTCACCGCTGATTTGCCCATACCTACAAGGAGACAGACATGACCCGAACCCCCGCCAACCCTTCCCGCCGCTGGCACCTGGCCGGTGCCGCCGCCCTGGGCCTGATGACCCTGGCCGCCGTGCCCACTGCCCTCGCGCAGGCCTGGCCCGACAAACCGCTCAAGATCGTGGTGGGCTTCCCCCCCGGCGGTGCTGCCGACCAGATTGCGCGCCTGGTGTCCACACCCCTGGCCACCGCGCTGGGCCAGCCCGTGGTGGTGGAAAACCGCGCGGGCGCCAACGGCAACATCGCCGGTGACGCGGTGGCCAAGGCACCCGCCGACGGCTACACCCTGCTCATGGGCTCGGGCGGCATGGTGTCGGTGAACCCGCACATCTACCCGCGCATGCCCTTCGACCCGGCGAAAGACCTGGTGCCCGTGGCCTCGGCCGCTCGCGTGCTGGTGTACCTCATGGGCAAGCCCACGCTGGAAGCCAACAACGTGCAGGACCTCATCAAACTCATCAAGGCCAACCCCGGCCGCCTGGTGTATGGCTCGGCCGGCAACGGCAGCTCGCCGCACCTGGCGGGCGAAATGTTCAAGAGCCAGGCCGGCCTGTTTGCCGTGCACGTGCCCTACCGCGGCGCCGCCCCCGCGCTCACCGACCTCATGGGCAACCAGATCGACTACTACTTCGACCCGGGCATCGGCCTGGCACACGCCAAGGCCGGGCGCACCAAGCTGCTGGCCGTGGGCAGCATGAAACGCTCGCCCCTGTTCCCCGACGTGCCCACGCTCGATGAAGCCGGCCTGAAGGGTTTTGACGCCGACTCCGTGTTCGGCTTCTACGCCCCCGCCGCCACGCCGCAGAGCGTGATCACCAAGCTCAACACCGAGATCAACAAGATCCTGGCCACGGCCGCTGTGAAGGACCGCATCACGGCGCTGGGTGGCGAAGCGCTGGCGCTCACGCCGGCCGAGTTCGGCAAGCGCGGTGCGGACGATTCGCAGCGGTTTGGCGCGATCATCAGGGAGCGCAAGATCACGGCGGAGTGAGGGGGTACGGCGAGATGCGATGTCTCGCCCACCGTGTGCAGGGACGACTTTCGAGAGGTCGTCGTCAACTGACCGCTGGAGGCCGCGGGCAGCCATACCGAGCGACCGCTTGAATCCGCCACTGATCTCGGACGTTCGTAGCAAGAGCTCCATGCGTCCCGCTGAGGACCAGTATTCGATGCGGGAGCCTGCCCTCAAGCGACCGCAGTGCCACCGAAACCGGCCGCACCCTCGTCTTTTTGCCACTGCACGGTCCGCGGCCTGGTTGCAGTGGCAGCCGCATCGGCCGAGACCTCAGACCTTGTGCTTTTTCAGCCAGTCGTTGGCCAGCTTCTGGGCGTACGTGGCAGCCGACTTGTCGTAGCTGGGTCGGTAGTCGGCGTTGAAGCCGTGGTCGACGTTGGGAAACACCACGATCTCCGAGCCGCTTCCGCCCTTGTTGATCAGGCCGCGCATCTTGGCGATGGTCTCCTGCTTGACGAAGGCATCGATGCCGGAATACAGGCCCAGCACCGGCACCTTGATCTGGTCGGCAAAGTCGATCGGATCTTCAGGACGCAGGTCGGGCGTCTTCAGACCTTCGAGCAAACCGTAGTACGCCACCGCAGCGTTCAGCTTGCTGTTGTGCCGCGCGTAGACCCACGCCGTGCGGCCACCCCAGCAGTAACCCACCAGACCCGTGCGCTTGGCATCGGCCTTGCCGCTGGCGCGTGCGAAGGCCAGGGTGGCATCGAGGTCGGCGCACACCTGGGCGTCCGGCACTTTGGAGACCACCTGCGAGAGGATCGACTGAATGTCGGTCATCTTCGACACGTCGCCCTGGCGTGCAAACATTTCCGGGGCAATGGCGTAGTAGCCCTGCTTGGCGTAACGCCGGCACATGTCTTTGATGTGCTCGTGCACGCCAAAGATTTCCTGCACCACGAGGATCACCGGGAACTTGCCAGGCCCTGCGGGCATGGCCCGGTAGGCGGGCATCTTGCCGTCGGCCACAGGCACGCTGACCTCGCCAGCCACCAAGCCCTTGCTGTCGGTGACGATGGCCTGGGCCAGCACCGGATTGGATGCCAGGGCGAAACCCGATGCGAGGGAGGTCATGACGAATCCACGGCGCGAGGGGTGGACGGATGCGGCTTGAGGGGGGTTCTGGAAGTCGATTGGCTTGAGGCCGTAGTCCATCAGTTTCATGAAAGCTCCTTGGGTTGCTGGCGGTTGCGGGTTGGAAAATCTTGGTGCATGGAACGCGGTGCGTGCCATGCACTTCAGGGGGATTGGGTCAGCGCCGCACGCAATACCTGGAGCTGAGCGGTCAACGCTTGGCGTTGCTGGAGCGAGCACTGCGTTGCGCATGCGGCCTGGGCATACACGGCATGGGCACGTTTCTGGAGCGCTTTGCCTGCGGGTGTGAGGGAAATGATCACCGAGCGATCGTCTTCCGTGCTGCGTTCCCGCTGCAGTAGACCCTGGACGACCAGCTTGCGCACCAGTGGGACCAATGTGCCGGCGTCCAGTGCCACTGTTTGTGCCAGTGCGCCGGCAGTGAGTTGTTTGTGCTCCCAAAGCGCCATCATGACGACGTATTGAGGGAAGGTGAGACCCAGGGGCGCCAACAGCGGCCGGTAGGTCTTGCTCATGGCCAAGGACGCGGCATACAGCGCAAAGCACAGCTGGTTGCCGAGGAACAGAGCGGAATCTTCTGGGGCAGCTGACTTGGTCTTGGTCATGGGAAAAAGCTTGCACACATGTTTGATCCAATTATATTGGATCAAAGATATTTGTCCATTGAATTCGAAACCAGTTCGATCAGTCTGGCAATCATTGATGTGGAGAAGAGCCAGAAAGTCGCGTCCATGGAGGTGACATGCTGGGCTTTTCGGACCATTCATTCCAGTGAGACTGGACAGGGCGGCAATCGTTGGTGGTGCCGCTCGTGCTGCTTGAACTCATGAGGGGACATGTTGAACTGCCCCGGGAACTGTGGAGGTCGGCTTGATGGCGCATACCGTGGGTACCCTCGGCCGCGGCGCCCTGGTCCTGGCGCTGCAAAGACGCAGACCCGGTTGAGAGGCAATTGAAGACTGGGTGTGGTCACTCAGACTCGAAGCTCGAGCGGCGGCTTTGGCCGCAAGCGTCCATACGCTGGCAGGCAACACCGATGACTTCAAAGTGCTCGTGACCGGTCACTCGCTCGATGCCACGGGCCCTGCAGCGGCCGAATGACTGCTGCTGTGCTGAGCGACGGGCAGAACCCGACCCTGAACCGACATCCACGGCCCTGAATCCGGCGTCACGAAGCGGTCGGATCGGTACGCCGGCCGCCCCGTGGACGGCACACGCGGGTAGACGGTAGTCAGCGCGATGGAGGCGCAACGCGCGGGTTAAGACGGTGCGGCCTAGCCGCCCTCTCCCAGAGGCGGTTTGTGGCAGCGACGACTTGGTTGCGACCACCGCCGGCAAGAGCGGTTCAATCGGGATCGGTTTGAAGGAGCGGCGCACGAGGACAGGACCTCTTCATCCCGATCACTCAAGCCATGTGGAGCTTCACATTTGCCGCCGCGGACAGCTCGTCAGCCAGGCAATTTCGCCGCCAGCAGCTCGATCTTCTCGATGTTAGGCGGTGTACTGAGCAAGGCGGCTGCGTTCGCCATCAACGCGGCGGCGATCGGGCCGTGCAGGTGAGCCTCGCGGCCGGCCTCGTCCGCAAAAGCGTCAAAGACGCCGAACGTCGATGGGCCGAACTTCAATGCGAACCAGGCGGTGGTGCCCGATTCGGCGTTGGCGAGCGGCAACGCGCTTCCCAGAAAATCGGCAACGGCGGCTTCCTGGCCAGGCTTGGCTTCGAGGCGGACGAACAGGGCGAACTTGGTCATGGAGTGATCCTCTGGTTGAACGGGTGAAAGCTTTGGCGAGTCCGAAGTCTCAGGTGCCACGGCAGTTTTTGCTAGTGGCAGGAATGACAACATTGATATCATTTCCGCCATGAATCTGCACCTTCTTGTTCTCGATGGCGTGTTCGACCTGGGTCTTGCTGCACTCATGGACACACTGAGCACGGCCAATGAACTGGCAGGCTCGCTCGCACAGGCGCCGCCGCCCATCAACGTCACGTTGGTCGGCGTTCGGCGTCGCGTGCGCACCGCGCACGGTCTGGCGGTACCGGTCGTGCCAGTGCACCGCGTGCAAAACCCTGACGTTGTTCTGGTGCCCGCACTCGGCGCCAAGATGCCAGACGCACTCGCCGCGCGTCTCGCGCATGCGGACGTGGCCGACGCGGTCGTCGCGTTGCAGCAATGGTCAAGCGCCCGCGCGGCCGCTGGCGCCGCCTGCACTGGCACGTTCTTGCTGGCGGAAAGCGCGCTGCTAGATGGCCAGCGCGCCACAACTTCGTGGTGGCTGGCGCCAATGTTTCGGCAGCGCTATCCGCACGTGGTGCTCGACGAGTCCCGCATGCTTGTGAATTCGGCCGGCTTCACCACGGCCGGCGCCGCCTTGGCTCATCTCGACCTGGCATTGAGCGTCGTGCGCAGCCGTAGCCCAGCGCTGGCGGCTCTGGCGGCGCGATACCTGCTGGTAGAGGCCCGCGGCTCGCAAGCTGAGTTCGTGATCCCCGATCACCTGGCCCATGCCGACCCGGTGGTCGAGCGCTTTGAGGGCTGGGCCAGGCAGCAACTCGCGCACGGGTTCTCTCTCGCCGATGCGGCCATCGCAGCGGGCGCCAGTGAACGCACCTTGGCGCGGCGCGTGCAAAGCGTATTGGGCAAGACACCCCTCTCGTACTTCCAGGATCTGCGCGTCGAGCGTGCGGTGCATCTGCTGCGAACCGGCAGCGAGAGCGTCGACCAAATCGCCGCACAGATCGGCTATTCCGACGGTGTGACCCTTCGCAACCTGTTGCGACGCAAGCTGGGCCGCGGCGTGAGGGAGTTGCGTGCACGTGCCTGATCGGCGCCGCGTGGTGCAGCTCAATGAAGTGCCCGAATGCTGCCGGTACTGAACGTCTGCAGATGGCCGACTGGACTAGGGCGTGTTAACACTAATAGCGATCGTGTCGTTTGCGCTGGACAATATCCGGCATGGAGATCACGCCCGCACAATTCGCCACCATTGAGCACTGCCTGCCCAAGCAGCGTGGCAACGTAAGCCTGAGTAACCTGCAGGTGGTCAATGCGATCCTTTATGTGGCCGAGCATGGCTGCAAGTGGCGCGGACTGCCCAAGCGCTTTGGCAACTGGCACACGATTTACACCCGCATGAACCGCTGGACCAAAGCCGGCGTCCTGGATCGCATGTTCGAGGAGTTGCAGCGTGCACAGGTCGTGCGAATCAAGATCGAAGCGGTCTCTCTGGACTCCACAAGCATCAAGGTCCACCCTGACGGCACGGGGGCACTAAAAAAAACGGCCCACAAGCCATCGGAAAATCCCGAGGCGGATGGAACACCAAGATTCATATGGTTGCCGCGGATGCTCGAACGGCCGTGACGTTCTGCCTCTCGCCTGGACAGGCGCACGACGCGCCTGAAGGCCGGCGCCTGCTCAGCAGTCTTGGGCCGACCAGTAGACCAGTGCACTTGTTGATGGACCGTGCCTACGAGGGCAATGAGACACGGCAGTTGGCATTGGATCTGGGTTTCATTCCAGTGGTGCCACCAATGAAGACGCGCATTGAGCCTTGGGAGTACGACCGCGAGATGTACAAGCGTCGCAACGAGGTCGAGCGCTTGTTCCGTCGGCTCAAAGGCTATCGGCGCATCTTCTCGCGGTTCGAGAAACTCGACCTCATGTTCCTGGGCTTCATCAGTTTCGTACTCGTCGCTGATGGTCTGCGATTGTGTTAACAGGCCCTAAACCGCTCGCGCGGTAACCCTCCGACGGGCGCCGTGGCGTACCGGCACACCGTGAGTTCTGCGAAGTTGATCGACGAGGCAATCCGCCTCGTTCATCAACGGAGCTGCAACCATGGACACCATCACCCCGGCGGTCTCGCCGCTGCGTCAACGCATGACCGAAGACATGCGCATGCGCAAGCTGGAGCCCCGAACCCAGGAAGCCTACATCCGCGCCGTCCGCAAGCTGACTGTCTATCTGAAGCGCCCGCCCGACACCGCCACAGTCGAGGACCTGCGCAACTTCCAGCTGCACCTGGTCGACACCGGCACCTCGCCCATCACGCTCAACGCGACGCTGACCGGGCTGAAGTTCTTCTTCGACATCACCCTGTGCCGCGGCGAACTGATGGCGCGCATGCAGCCGGTGAAGCTGCCGCGCACGGTGCCGGTCGTGCTCAGCGTGCAGGAGGCTGCGGCATTGCTGGCGGCCACCCGCAACATCAAGCACCAGGCGGCGCCGTCGGTGGCCTACGGCGCGGGTCTGCGCGCCAGCGAGGTGTGCAGGCTCAAGGTCGGTGACGTCGACAGCCAGCGCATGGCGCTGCGTGTCGAGCAGGGCAAGGGCGCCAAGGACCGCTACGCCATGCTCAGCCCGGTGGTTCTGGCTCGGCTGCGCAGTTGGTGGCGGGTGGGTCGCGCCCAGGGCAAGATGCTGCCCGGGGGCTGGCTGTTCCCGGGCATGGACCCGATGGATCCGCTGACGATCCGCCAGCTCAACCGCGCGGTGCACGATGCCGCATCGGCTGCCGGCATCGCCAAGCGCGTGACGACGCACACCCTGCGCCACTCGTTCGCCACCCACCTGCTGGAGCGCAAGGTCGACATCCGCGTGATCCAGGTGCTGCTCGGGCACAAGAAGCTGGAGACCACGTCGATCTACGCCCACGTGGCCACTGACTTGCTGCGCGAGGTCATCGGGCCGCTGGAGGAACTGCCGCCGTCCTGAAGCACGCCGGGGTTGTCGATGAAGGGGCGGCCCGCCCTGGAGGTCGCCGACATCTTCCGCGTGCACGGCCCGGCCTGGCGCGAGGCGCAGCGAGGCCACCTGAGCCTGGGCCAGCTCAAGGTGATGTCGGCCATCACCCAGTGCCGCACGGCGGCACTGGGTGGCCATGTGCTGCGCTGCGATGGCTGCGGCACCGACGCTGTGTCCTACAACTCCTGCCGCAACCGGCACTGCCCGAAGTGCCAGAGCACGGCCGCGCAGCGCTGGCTCGACGCCCGGCAGGCCGACCTGCTGCCGGTGGAGTACTTCCACGTCGTCTTCACCCTGCCGGCGCCCATCGCCGACATCGCCTACACGCACAAGGCCGCCATCTATGGCCTGCTGTTCGACATGGCCGCAGAGGTGCTGCAGACCATCGCGATGGACCCCAAGCACCTGGGCGCCCGCATCGGCGCGACGCTGGTGCTGCACACCTGGGGCTCGGCGCTGACGCACCACCCGCACGTGCACGGCATCGTGCCCGGCGGCGGGCTGGCGCCGGACGGCACGACCTGGGTGGCCTGCCGGCCGGGCTTCTTCCTGCCGGTGCGCGTGCTCTCGCGGCTGTTCCGGCGCCGGTTCCTCGAAGAACTGCAGCGGCTGCACCAGGCCAGCCGGTTGCAGTTCTTCGGCGAGCATGCCGGCCTGGCGGACGCAGCGCAGTTCAAGGCCTGGCTGGCGCCGCTGCGCAAGGCCGAGTGGGTGGTCTACGCCAAGCCACCGTTCGCCGGGCCGAAGGCGGTGCTGGCCTACCTGTCGCGCTACACGCACAGGGTGGCGATCTCCAACAGCCGGCTCGTGGCGATGGACGACCAGGGCGTGTGCTTCCGGTGGAAGGACTACCGGGCGGACAAGGGAGATCATGCAGGGCGCACGCGCTACAAGACCATGACGCTCGCGCCGCAGGAGTTCATGCGCCGCTTCCTGCTGCACGTGCTGCCCGGTGGCTTCCACCGTATCCGGCACTACGGGCTGCTGGCCAACGGCAGCCGCCGCGCCGACCTCGCGCGGGTTCGCGAGGCATTGCAGGTCGAAGTCAAGCCGCCGTCCGTGGACGCCGAAGCTACGCCATCTGCCATGCAGCAGGCACCGGTCTTCGTCTGCCACCACTGCGGTCGGGCGCTGCTCGTCGTGCAGACGATCCTGCGCGGCGAGGTCATCAGGGGGCCACCGGCATCGTGAGTGCGTCCACCACCAACATCGCCGTGATGTCGACAGGCCACGTGGGCACGTCGGCTGGGGATGCCTGCGTCTCGATGCGTCCAAGGCCCTCGCCGGCCCACCTTGAGCTGGCGAGCACGGGCATCGAGACAGGCAGCAGCGCCGATGTCAGCGCCACGCGGCCAGCCGACCGCCGCGATCGGTGCAGCATGGGCCGTCTGGCCAACCGGCAATCGCCATAGGCATCCGAGCGTCAAACCTGCCGCAGTGGCCTTCGCCGCGGTTTCCTCCCTCGAGGCTTGTGCGACACCTGCCCTCAGGTTGCCGCCGCTCGGCGCATTGCCGCTGTCGCGGGCAGGTGTCCCACAACCCTAAACAGTCTGAGCCGTTCGTAGCCCGGCCAGCAAGCGGTCACCGGGTTCGAGGCGGTGGGACGTCAAAGACCGCTGTGGAGCGCAAGCCCAGCCGACTCAGTTCGCCCGAGCTCCGTCCACAGGATCCGATCGACTTTGCCAGTGAGATCAAGGTGCCGGTTCTGGGGCTTTATTCCGGGATAGACGCCTTCGTCAAGCAGGAGACCATCGCGAAGATGCGTGGCCTGATGAACCAAGGCGGTAGTGGTTCGGAGATCGTGGTCTTCCCGAACGTCGACCACGGCTTTAATGCCGACTACCGGCCCAGCTACGACAAGGCTGCGGCAACTTACGCGCAGAAACTGGCGAGCGACTGGTTCAAGAAGCACCGCGTCTGAGACCAAGTCGCCCGGCCCCGCCCGGCGGGAGTGCGGCCGGCGGCTTCAGGGCAGATAGGTCAGGACGGCCTATGTCTCTTCTGGGTCGCAGGACTAAACCGCTCGCGCGGTAGGCGCCTCGGTAACGCTGTGGTGGTTCGTTGCGGGCGCGGTTCTGCGAAGTTGGCGAGCGAGGCAATCCGCCTCGTTCACCAACGGAGCTGCAACCATGGAAACGATCACCCGAGTGGGTACGCCGCTGCGTCAACGCATGATCGAAGACATGCGCATGCGCAAGCTGGAGCCGAAGACCCAGGACGCCTACGTCCGCGCCGTCCGCAAGCCGACCGTCTTCCTCCAGCGCTCGCCCGACACCGCCACCTTCGAGGACCTGC
The DNA here is from genome assembly GCF_010104355.1 of Hydrogenophaga sp. PBL-H3. Lineage (NCBI taxonomy): Bacteria > Pseudomonadati > Pseudomonadota > Betaproteobacteria > Burkholderiales > Comamonadaceae > Hydrogenophaga > Hydrogenophaga sp. PBL-H3. The sequence goes on along the minus strand of NZ_CP044972.1, from coordinate 1,295,573 downwards.
GCAACTTCCAACTGCACCTGGTCGACACCGGCACCTCGCCCATCACGCTCAACGCGACGCTGTCCGGGCTGAAGTTCTTCTTCGACACGACCTTGGGGCGGGGCGAGCTGATGGCGCGCATGCAGCCGGTGAAGATGCCGCGCACCGTGCCGGTGGTGCTGAGCGTGCAGGAGGCCGCCGCGCTGATCGCGGCAGCTCGCGATATCAAGCACCAGGCGGCGCTGTCGGTGGCCTACGGTTCGGGCCTGCGCGCCAGCGAGGTCTGCCGGCTGAAGGTCGGTGACGTCGACAGCCAGCGCATGGCCCTTCGGGTCGAGCAAGGCAAGGGCGCCAAGGACCGCTACGCCATGCTCAGTCCGGTCGTGCTGCAGCGGCTAGCCGAGCCAGTGCACGATCGTGTGTTCGTCTTCGGCGATGTCGGTGTCGCGCGCTGTCATGGACGGGGGCGGTGGCTTCAAGGCCGGAAGGCGGCCGGACGGACGGCATCGGCCTGCGCAAGCCAACGCGCCAGGACGAACGGCTGCTTGGGAGGGTGCCCCTTGTGGGGCGCAGGGCGTCGGCGTCCGCTGTTCGTGGCCTGCCGCGGCTGGCACCTAAACTGCGGCATCGGTGGACCCCGGCGATGCCCAGTGGAATGCCTTTGGTCCCGACCGCATGCTGGGCTGTGTCGTCTATCCTGCGGCAGAGGTCAGCGAACCCGGCACCATCACCCATGTCGAGGGCAACCGGTTCTCGGTGGGCGAGCCCTCGGGCGAAAAAAGCCCGCGCGCCGAAGCCTTGTCCAAGGCGCTGTCCACCGCCGGCCTGAGGGCGCCCGTCAGGCCCCGCCTGCGTGACGAGATCTGGGTGAAACTCCGGGGCAACCTGTCGTTCAACCCGATCTCTGCCCTCACCCACGCCACGCTGGACGTGCTGTGCACCGACCCCGGCACCCGCGCCGTCGCCCGCGCAATGATGGTCGAGGCGCAGACCATCGCCGAAAGCTGGGCGTCACCTTTCCCATCGACGTCGACCGCCGCATCGACGGCGGGGCCGCCGTGGGCGCGCACCGCGCGTCGATGTTGCAGGACCTGCTGGCGGGCCGCCCGCTGGAGATTCACGCGCTGATAGGGTCGGTTGCCGAACTGGGCCGCCTGACCGCCACCCCCACCCCCAGCATCGACGCCGTTCTGGCACTGTTGCGGTTGCGGGCACGCGTGGCGGGGCAGGGTCAGGGCAAGGGGTAAGACAGCGATCCCGGTGCAGGTCGATCCGGTCAGGCAGGCAAACGGTGCGGGTGACAAAAGGCGGCCTCGCGGCTGGTCACTGCTTGGCGCGACCGCCACGCAGGCCAGGGACAGGTGCGCGGGCTACGCCGGTTCGGCCAGCAACCCGCCAAGCGCCGCGTTGATCTGCGGCATATAGTCGGCCTCGACCGCGAACAGCCCCAGATGCCCCGCGTTGCCCGCAATGACGGTCACACGGGCACCGGGGATAAGCGCAGCCTCGTCGCGGCATGTCGCCACCGGAAAGATCTGGTCGGACGCAATGGGCATCAGCACCACCTTCGACGTGACCCGCGCATAGGCCGCCTTTGCGTCGCCCCCGGCATTGCCGCCCACATCCGCGCGCTGCCACTTGCCGACCTGCGCCAGCAGGTTGTTGGCGTCCATCGGCGCAAAGTAGCCTTGCATGAACTCGGTCAGGAAAGCATCCAGCGACGCAAAGCCCAAAGGCTCCCACCCCTTGCGGTCCAGGAAATCGGGGCACCAGGCCAGGTTGGTCCAGTACAGGGCGTGCTGGCGCAGGGCCGCGTCCATGTCGCCGGGGCCGTAATTCCCGCCGTTGAACCTGTGCGCCGAGGTCAGGATGTCCTGCACGATCCTGCCGATCACCACGGCATGCGGGCGCGTGGTGCCCACCCCCGCCAGTGCCGCCACCCGCCGCGCGAAACCGGGGAACCGGCAGGCCCATTCCAGCGCCTGCCCCGCCCCCATCGACCCGCCGAACACCAGTGCCAGATGATCGAGGCCGAACGCCTCGGTCAGCAGCCGGTGCTGCGCATTCACATCGTCACCCATCGACAGCGCCGGAAACGCCGCCCCGCCTTGGGTGGCGGAGTTGGAGGGCGAGGATGACAGCCCCGACCCCAGCTGATTGGCCAGGATGATGAAGTACTTCGCCGGGTCCAGTGCGTGGCCCGCACCGACATAGATCTGTTCCATGATCTTGGTGGTGCCGGTGTACCAGGTGGTCACCAGCACGGCATTGTCGCGGGCCGCGTTCAGGGTGCCTTGCGTGGCATAGGCGATCTGCGCATCGCGCAGCACCTGTCCCGATGTCAGGGTGAAATCCCCGAGGGCATGGGTCTGGTACGGCCCGTGGTTTTCCTGGCTGTAATAGTCGGTCACCGCGATCTTCCCTTTACTGTCATGGATATCAGGACACAAAGCGGCCCCGATTGTACAGGCGCAGACGGTCCTCGGGCACGCCGAAGGCCACCGTCGCCCCCGCGGCATCCGCCCCTGCCGCAACCCTGATGCGCAGCGTGCCCGCCCCCAGCGATAGCGCCAACACCTGATCCGCGCCCTCGTACCACACGCGGGTGACGGTGCCGGTCAGGCCGCCGCCGCGCACCGCGTGTTCGGGGCGAAAGCCCAGCGTCAGGCCGTCGGTCGGGGCATCGCCGGGCAAGGCGCGCGACAGGCCGGTGCCCGGCACGCCGCCCCGGTCGCCGTCACGCACGGCGGGCAGAAAGTTCATGGCGGGCGACCCGATGAAGTACCCGACATAGTCGGTCGCCGGGCGGTCGAACAAATCCTGCTGACTGCCCGCCTGAATCACCTCGCCGTGGTTCATCACGATCACGGTCTTCGCAAAGGTCATCGCCTCGTTCTGGACATGGGTGAGGATAGTCTTTTCAAACGCTCATTTCCTTACCTGCGGCACCCCGAACGCGGCGCCCGACGCGCTCGAGTCGGTGTTTGAAGGTGGCAGAGATCCGCTGAGCGTTGACGGCGCAGCCGAAACCCGTCTCTCTTGGGCGTCGTCTGCGGGTTATGCCTTGTCACCAGGCCGATTCCATCGGTCTCGCAAACCTCAGGCGCAGCCCATCCCCACGGCTCGTGGAGCCGGGGGCCGCTCGATCGATGGTGGTTGACTTCGCTCAGGCCGCTTGAAGCGCCTGGCCACGAGCTGGCGCCCGAGGGGGTGCCCGGGCCTGCAGGCCCAAGTGCGTGAGGATCTTCTCGATAACCGGTTGCTCCAGGATGGCCGCAATGATCTTGAGTTGACCGCCGCAGTTCGGGCAGGGCCCCATATCTATCTCGAACACGCGCTTGAGCAGCTTGGCCCAGCTCAGCCGCACCGGTCGGTGGTGCGCACAGTTCGCCTCGCACTCGGCGGGCTTTGCTTCCTGTGCGGGCGCTTTGGCCTCTTGCGGCACCACCAGCGCGCGCAGCTTGGCTTTGGGCGCCAGCACACCATGGAATCGGATCAGGTGTAGACGTGGCCGTGGCACAAGCGCGGCGAGCCGCTGCATGAACTCCAGCGGCGACATGACCAGATGCGTGGTGCCGTCGCGCCAGGCTGTCTTGAGCTTCAACACCACCTGTCCGACGGCGTTGGTCTGCACGCGCTCGTAAGCCAGCGCCGGGCGGGTGATGTAGCGGCAAAGTTGTTCCAGTGCCTGGCGGTCGTCGGCGCCGCAGCGCACGGCAGCGTGCAGGCTGAAACCGCTGATGTCGGCGCACAGCGATTGCTTGAAGTCCGTCTCCCTGGGCATGGCGCCCTGCACAGTCAGCACCTTCTGGCCGGCGCGAGGGCCGAAGGCGATGCGATAAGGACAGGCCGCAACCTGCAGCGGCCTGAGCGCACGGGCCTCGTCCGAATCGCTGTCGTTGTCGGCTATGTAAGTCGAACCCTCCTCTTCGACCAACACCCCCGACAGGTGAGCAGCTTCATCATGCGCATGATGACTTTGTGCAACACCGTCTGCAGCGCTTCGTCGGTCGGCGCTGGTACTTCGACGAACTCCGGCGCACCGTCGGTGCCGCGCCGGAACACGCCATCCAGCACCAGGCAGTGAAGGTGGATGTTGAGATTGGCCGCGGACCCAAATCGTTGAACCAGCATGACCGCGCCGCTGTCGGCCTCGTCTGTCTTTACGCCGGCCTGTTTGAGCAGGAACCGCGTGATCACGCGGTGCACGACCTGCAGCACGGGTGTCACCCGCTTGGGCTGTGCGGCCAGCAGCAGGCGCAGCGGGAGCGGCAGCGACAGCACCCACTGCCGCACCGGCACATGGGGAATGACATGGTCCAGCAAGTGCGCCGCGGTCTGCGACATCCGCCGGGCCCCGCACGAGGGGCAAAAGCCGCGCCGCTTGCAGCTGAAGGCGACCAGCTTGTCGTGGCCGCAGTCGCCGAAGCGCAGGCGCAGGAAGCCGTGGGCCAAGATGCCGCATTCTAGGAAGGCGTCGAACTCGTCCTTGACGAGTTGCGGCAGGTCGGCGCCCGCAGCATCTTCGGCCTGGGCGAAGAAGGTTGCGGCGTGCTGCTGCACCAGGCGGTACAGCGTGGTCAGTTCCGGGCGGTGCCGCTCGTAGTGGACCGGGGCGCCATCCGGCGCCCGCTGGGGCTGCCGGCTGATGGCTTGCACGAAGGGCCCCGAAGTGGTGAGCGCGCACGGTCTCAAGCCGTGCGCCGCGCCTCAATCGCCCTGAGTGCCGCCTACCTGTGTGTGCCCACCATTACGGGGTCATCTTCGGGGGCCGCGGTGCATGTGCGACCGACCGCTTCGAGGCGACGGGTTCACGGCAGCGTATGTCGCTGAAGGGTCGGTAGTACCTGTTCGAGCCATGCCGAAGCGGTCGTCGACATCTTGAACTGCGCCGAACCGGCCGAGGACCGCTGTGCCTCGAAAGGCAGCCTTTCATGGTGGAGCCAGCCACCGCGGCCAACGGCAGCTTGGTGTCAGTCAGCGTGAGTTCGGCGCCGGGCGTCCACTGACGGCACTCGCTGCAACGCCGCCACTCACTGGACCTTGCAGGATTCACACATCGGGTCCGAGCAGCTGATGTCGGCGTCTTGTAACGCGGAACTCAGCCCATACGTTCCATCACAGAAGCGCCGGGATGATGCCAGCGCCCGGCCCCGTAAACTGCGCTCATGCAACCCAAAATCACCGTCTACTCCAAGTCCGCCTGCCCGCAATGCGAGTCGGCCAAGATGCTGCTCAAGTCCCGTTCGCTCGGGTTTGAGGAGATCCAGATTGATGACGAGACCGAGCGCCTCGCGTTCTACGAGCGCTGCGGCCCGTCGGTGCGGCAGATGCCGCAGATCTTCATCAACGACCAGCGCGTGGGTGGCCTGTCGGGCTTGCAGGCGGCGCTGGCTCAGCTGGGCCAGTAGTCCACGCGTTCAGATCGCCACGAGCTGGCGCACGCCCTTGGCCTGCATCTCGCTGCCGGGACCACTCGCAATCACTTCACCGCGCTCCATGACCACGTAGCGGTCGGCCAGGGCTTCGGCGAAGTCGTAGTACTGCTCCACCAGCACGATCGCCATGTTGCCGCGGTCGGCGAGCATGCGGATGACGCGGCCGATGTCCTTGATGATGTTGGGCTGGATGCCTTCGGTGGGCTCGTCCAATATCAGGAGCTTCGGCCCGGCCGCGAGCGCGCGCGCAATCGCCAGCTGCTGCTGCTGACCGCCCGACAAGTCCCCGCCGCGCCGGCCCAGCATTTGTTTGAGCACCGGGAACAACTCGAACAGCTCGGGCGGGATGGGCGTGTTGCCCTTCTTGTAGGCCAGGCCCATCAGCAGGTTCTCCTGCACGGTGAGGCGGCCGAAGATCTCGCGCCCTTGCGGCACGAAACCCATGCCCATGCGGGCACGCTCGTAGGGTGTGGCGCCTGCAATGGGCACGCCGTCAAGCGTGATGCTGCCGCTCTTGATGGGCACCAGGCCCATGAGCGATTTGAGCAAGGTGGTCTTGCCAACGCCGTTGCGGCCCAGCACCACGGTGACCTGGCCGAGTTCGGCAGAGAGGTTCACGTTGCGCAGGATGTGGCTGCCGCCGTAGTACTGGTTGATGTCTTTGACTTCGAGCAGGCTCATGTGTTTGTCCTCAACGACCCAGATAGACCTCGATCACCCGTTCATCCGCCTGCACCTCGTCCAGCGTCCCCTCGGCCAACACCGCCCCGTCACACAACACCGTGACCTTCTCCGAGATCGTGCGGATGAAGCTCATGTCGTGCTCCACCACCATCAGCGAATGTTTGCCCTTGAGCGTGAGGAACAGCTGTGCGGTGCGCTCGGTTTCTTCGTCGGTCATGCCGGCCACGGGTTCGTCGAGCAGCAGCAGCTTCGGGTCCTGCATCAAGAGCATGCCGATCTCCAGCCATTGCTTTTGCCCGTGACTCAGGTTGCCGGCCAGACGCGCCGCACTGTCGGCCAGGTGGATGGTCTGCAGCACCTCGCCCAGGCGGTCTTTCTCCTGCCCGGTGAGGCGGAACACCATGGAGCGGCGAACGCCCTTGTCGGTGGCCAGCGCCAGTTCGAGGTTTTGAAACACGGTGAGGTATTCGAACACCGTGGGCTTCTGGAACTTGCGGCCGATCCCCATGGCCGCGATCTCGGCTTCGCGGTAGCGCAGCAGGTCGATGGTGCTGCCAAAGAACACGCTGCCCGAGTCGGGCCGGGTCTTGCCAGTGATGATGTCCATCATCGTGGTCTTGCCCGCGCCGTTGGGGCCGATGATGCAGCGCAGTTCGCCGGGTGCAATGTCCAGGCTGAGGTTGTTGATGGCCTTGAAGCCGTCAAAGCTGACGTTCACACCGTCGAGGTACAGGATGCGGCCGTGGGTGGTGTCCACCTGCCCCGGGGTCACCAACCGCGAGAAGCCCGCCGCGCGGCCACCCGATTCGGTGTTGCCGCTCGCGCCGGCGGCTGCAATCTTCTCCAGGCGCCGCGCGCCCTCTTCCATCAGGTCGGGTGTCATGCCTGGCCCCCTTTCTGACCACGCAGTTTTTTCACCAGACCCACCACGCCTTGCGGCATGAAGAGTGTGACCACGATGAACAGCACGCCCAGGAAATACAGCCAGTACTCGGGGAAGCTCACCGTGAGCCAGCTCTTGGCGCCGTTGACGATGAAGGCGCCAACGATGGGGCCGATGAGTGTGGCGCGGCCACCCACCGCCGCCCAGATCGCGATCTCGATGCTGTTGGCCGTGCTCATCTCGCCGGGGTTGATGATGCCGACCTGAGGCACATACAGCGCGCCGGCAATGCCGCACATCACGGCCGAGATGGTCCAGATGGTGAGCTTGTAGGGCAGCGGGTTGTAGCCGCAAAACATGACGCGGCTCTCGGCATCGCGCACAGCCTGCAGCACGCGGCCAAACTTGCTGTTGACCAGCCAGCGCGCCCACAGAAAGAAGCCCAGCAGCGTGAGGCCGGTGATGATGAACAGCGTCATGCGCATGCTGGGCGTGGCCAGCGGAATGCCGAGGATGCGCTTGAAATCGGTGAAGCCGTTGTTGCCACCAAAGCCGGTCTCGTTGCGAAAGAACAGCAGCAGCGCGGCGAAGGTGAGCGCCTGCGTGATGATGGAGAAATACACACCCTTGATGCGCGAGCGAAACGCGAAGTAGCCGAACACAAACGCCACCACACCGGGCACCAGCACGATCAGCAGCAGCGTGGCGATGAAGCTGTCGGAGAGCGCCCAGTGCCAGGGCAGTTCCTTCCAGTCGAGGAAGACCATGAAGTCGGGCAGTTCGCTTTTGTAGTTGCCGTCCAGCCCGATCTGGCGCATGAGGTACATGCCCATCACGTAACCACCGAGCGCGAAGAACAGGCCGTGGCCCAGGCTCAGGATGCCGGTGTAGCCCCAGATCAGGTCCATGGCCAGCGCGCAGATGGCGTAACACATGATCTTGCCGAGCAGGCCGACCATGTAGTCGCTCAGGTGGAAGGTGCTGCCTTCGGGCGCGAACAAATTCAGCAGCGGCGCCACGGCGCAGACCACCAGCAGGGCGACGACAAACGCGCCCCAGCCGGTGCGGGTGAGCAGCGGGCCTGGCGAGGGCAAGACGATCTCCGTTCGCCCTGAGCCTGTCGAAGGGCTCACCAACACCTTGGCCGGGGCTTCGACAAGCTCAGCCCGAACGGCATTTTGGATACTCATGTGGCCTCCCTGCCTTTCATGGCGAAGATGCCCTGGGGCCGTTTCTGGATGAAGACGATGATGAAGACCAGCACCGCGATCTTGGCCAGCACGGCGCCGGCCCAGCCTTCGATGAACTTGTTGAGCAGGCCCAGGCCGAGTGCGGCGTACACCGTGCCCGCAATCTGCCCCACACCACCGAGCACCACCACCATGAACGAGTCCACGATGTAGCTCTGGCCGAGGTCGGGGCCGACGTTGCCGATCTGGCTGAGCGCGCAACCGGCCAGGCCGGCAATGCCCGAGCCGAGTGCAAACGCATAGGTGTCGATGCGCGCGGTGTTGACGCCCATGCACGACGCAATAGGCCGGTTTTGTGTGACGCCGCGCACGAAGAGACCCAAGCGCGTTTTGGTGATCATGAGCGTCACACCCACCAGCACCGCCACCGCAAAGCCGATGATGATGATGCGGTTCCACGGCAGGTTGAGGTTGCCCAGAAAGGTGACGCCGCCGCTCATCCAGCTCGGGTTTTCAACACCCACGTTTTGCGCGCCGAAGAGGCTGCGAACGGCCTGCATCAACACGAGACTGATGCCCCAGGTGGCCAGCAGCGTCTCCAACGGTCGGCCGTACAGAAAACGAATCACCGAGCGCTCCATCGCCGCGCCCACCAGGGCAGACGCGGTGAACGCGATCGGCAGGGCGGCCAGCAGGTACCAGTCGAAGTACTCGGGCAGCGACTGGCGAAAGAACACCTGCACCAGCCAGGTGGCGTAGGCGCCGATCATGATGAGCTCGCCATGGGCCATGTTGATCACGCCCATGAGCCCGTAGGTGATGGCCAGGCCAAGTGCTGCCAGCAGCAGGATGGAGCCCAGGCTGATGCCGGTGAAGGCCTGGGCCAGCGTGTTGCCCAGGGCCAGCATGCGGTCGATGCCCTTGAGCGAATCGGCCAGCGCGGCCTTCACGCCGGCGTCGGTCTCTTTCTCCATCTGTTGCAACAGCAGCGGACGCACGATGGGCTGTTTGGCCTCGCCCAGTTTTTGTGCAGCGGCCAGACGTTGGGCGGGGTCTTCACTTGCGAGCAAGACCGCAGCCTGTGCGAGCTCCAGGCTCTGGCGCGCTTGAGCATCCAGGTTGCCCGCCAGCGCCTTGTCGATCAGCGCGAGCTGGCTGATGTCGGGTTCTTCAAACGCACTGCGCTGCAGGGTGCGTGCGGCTTCGCGCTGGCGTTCGGGCGGCGCGCCCACCAGCTCCATGCCGGCCAGCGCGCTCTCCATGGCGCTGCGCAGGCGGTTGTTGATCATGATGTCGGCGGCCTCGTCGGGCAGCGCCGCCAGTTTCTCGCCCGTGACGGCGTCGATGGCACCCTCGCCCTCGACGATCAGCACACGTTCGCCCTGCACACGCACGGACTCGTCAGACATCGCCTTGATCAGCGCAGAAGCCTTGTCGTCAGGCTCTGCCGCGAGGCGGTTCAAGGTGTCGATGCGCACATCGGTGTCGCCATCCACCAGCGCCAAGGCATCGGCCGGCGTGAGCGCGTGGGCCGTGCTCAGCGACATCCACAGCACCAACCCCAGCCCCAACCAGCGGAGCCACCAAGTCTTCATATCAATCCCTACCGAAGTAAACAGCCACCATGGCGCACCAGGCACGCCCATACCAGAGACATCAAGGGTCCGGCTCCGCCGGCCCGAGATGTCGTCCCCCCTCGAAGCGCCGAAGGAGCGCCACAGAGGGGGGAAGCCGCGTCAGCGGCGCAGGGGGGTGTTACTTTTTCTCAGGAACGTTCTTCTTGCCCTTGTTCTCGGCGATGTAGTCGCTCCACGGATCGGCAACCACCGGGCCAGGCGTCTTCCACACCACGTTGAACTGGCCGTCGGCCTTGATCTCGCCGATGAACACCGGCTTGTGCAGGTGGTGGTTTTCCTTGTCCATGGTGCTGGTGAAGCCACCCGGTGCCTTGAAGGTCTGGCCGGCCATGGCGGCGATCACCTTGTCGGTGTCGGTGGACTTGGCCTTGGTCACGGCCTGCGCCCACATGTTCACGCCGATGTAGGTGGCTTCCATCGGGTCGTTGGTGAGCGGCTTGTCCTTGTGGCCGGGGATGTTCTTGGCCTTGGCGTATGCGGCCCATTTCTTGGTGAACTCGGTGTTGGCCGGGCTCTTCACGCTCATGAAGTAGTTCCAGGCGGCCAGGTGGCCCACGAGCGGCTTGGTGTCCACGCCGCGCAGCTCTTCTTCGCCCACCGAGAAGGCGACCACAGGCACGTCCTTGGCGGACAGGCCGGCGTTGCCCAGCTCTTTGTAGAAGGGCACGTTGGAGTCGCCGTTGATGGTCGAGACCACGGCCGTCTTCTTGCCTTCGGACGAGAACTTCTTGATCTTGGCAATGATGGTCTGGTAGTCGGAGTGACCGAACGGGGTGTACTCCTCCATGATGTCGGCATCGGCCACGCCCTTGGCCTTCAGGAAGGCGCGCAGGATCTTGTTGGTCGTGCGGGGGTACACATAGTCGGTGCCCAGCAGCACCCAGCGCTTGGCCGAACCGCCGTCCTTGCTCATCAGGTACTCCACCGCAGGAATGGCCTGCTGGTTGGGCGCGGCACCGGTGTAGAACACGTTCTTGCTCAGCTCTTCGCCTTCGTATTGCACGGGGTAGAACAGCAGGCCGTTGGCCTCTTCCACCACCGGCAACACCGACTTGCGCGACACCGAGGTCCAGCAGCCGAAGATCACGGCGGCTTTGTCCTGCGTCAGCAGCTGTTTGGTTTTTTCAGCGAACAGTGGCCAGTTGGAAGCCGGGTCCACCACCACGGGTTCGAGCTTCTTGCCCAGCAGGCCACCCTTGGCGTTGATCTCGTCAATCGCCATCAGCACCGTGTCCTTGAGCACGGTTTCCGAAATGGCCATGGTGCCCGAGAGGCTGTGCAGCACGCCGACCTTGATGGTCTCCTGGGCGTGGGCCGGCAAGGCCGAGAGGCCACCGAGCGTGGCGACCACGGCAGCGGCCGAGAGGGTCTTGAGGGTAAAACGGCGGGCGTTCTGGGTTGTCGACATGGCGCTTCTCCTGAGTTCCTGGGGTCCCGTGAGGGGTTGGTGTTGGCGCCGCCGGCTGCCCTCTTCGGGCGTGGCTCAGCGGACAACTGGATGCTAGGGAAGACTCCCGGGGGCGTATGTACGCCGGGTGGCGTACGTGGGTGGCGCGGGGTGGCCTTCGCTATCATGGCGCGCAACCATTCCAGCCATGAGCAACAACCACAAACTCATCCGCAACAGCACCGCCGAGTTCCTGATCTTCACGGGCCAGGCCGGAGAGAAGAGCATTGAGGCGCGGTATGAAGATGAAACCGTCTGGCTGACGCAAAAACTGATGGCCGAGCTGTTTGCCGTGGATGTGCGCACGGTCAGCGAGCACCTGAAGAACATCTACGAATCGGAGGAACTGGCGCGTGAGGCAACCCTCCGGAAATTCCGGACAGTTCAAATCGAAGGCATCCGGGAGGTGGCGAGGAACGTGGATTTCTTCAACCTCGACGCCATCATCTCGGTGGGCTACCGGGTCAACTCGGTACGGGCCACACAGTTTCGCCAGTGGGCCACGGGTGTGCTGCGCGAATTCGCCATCAAGGGCTTTGTGCTCGACAGGAAGCGCCTGGAGAACGGCAGCTTTCTGGGAGTGGACTACTTCGAGCAGTTGCTGGCCGAGATACGCGAGATTCGACTCTCGGAGCGCAAGTTCTACCAGAAGGTGACGGACATCTACGCCACGGCGGTGGACTACAACCGCGATGCGCCGACCACCCAGGCCTTTTTCGCCAAAGTTCAGAACAAGCTGCACTTTGCCATTCACGGCCACACGGCGGCTGAGCTGATCGTGCAGCGCGCCGATGCCGACAAGCCCCACATGGGGCTGACCAGTTGGGAGAAGGCACCTGACGGCAAAATTGTCAGAACCGATGTGGCGGTGGCCAAGAACTACCTGAATCAGGACGAGCTTGCATCGCTAGGCCGTTTGGTCAACAGCTACCTGGACATCGCCGAAGACCGCGCTCTTCGCAAGATTCCGATGACGATGGAAGACTGGGCTCAGCGGCTGGATGCATTTCTGGAGTTGACTGATCGCGACATTTTGCGGGATGGGGGCAAGGTGTCGACGGACATGGCCAAGGCGCATGCGGAAACCGAGTTTGAACGCTATCGAATCGTTCAGGACCGTCTGTTTGAAAGTGACTTTGACCTGATGGTCAAGCAGATTGAGCGAGACGACAAACCAGATTGAGGTTCTGACGACTCGGTCAAGCCTCAAATACAAAGGCCAGCACGAAGCTGGCCTTTGTTCTTGGAGTCAGAGGCCCCTCAGCCCGCCGGCACCAGAAAGTCCTGGCTGATGCGCCCGCCCAGTTCGTTCACCCGGTCCAGGAACTGCGTGAGGAAGGCGTGCAGGCCGGTGGAGAGGATCTCGTCGATGCGGGCGTACTGCAGATCGGCCTTGAGCTTGCCGGCGCGGCGCAGGGTTTCGGTGGAGAGGTCGTTGGACACCACCTCGAGGTTGTTGACCACTTCGTTCAAGCTGGCGGCCAGGCTGCGCGGCATGTCGGCGCGCAGGATCAGCAGCTCGGCCACGCGCTCGGGCGAGATCACGTCGCGGTAGACCTTGCGGTAAACCTCGAAGCCGCTCACGCTGCGCAGGATGGCGCTCCAGTGGTAGAAGTCGTACTCCTGATCGAGCTCGCTGGCGTTGCCGAAGAAGTCGCTGTGCACGGCGTGAAACTTCACATCGAGCAGGCGCGCGGTGTTGTCGGCCCGCTCCAGGAAGGTGCCCATGCGGTAGAAATGGAAGGCTTCATCCTGCAGCATGGTGCCGATGGCCACGCCGCGCGAGAGGTGCGAGCGGAACTTGACCCACTCGAAGAACTGGCTCGGGTCGCGCTCGAACTCCTTGCCCTTGAGCATGCGGCTGAGTTCCAGCCAGGTCTGGTTTTGTGTTTCCCAGAACTCGGTGGTGAGCGCGCCGCGCACGGCACGGGCGTTTTCACGCGCGGCCTTCAGGCAGGTGGCAATGCTCGACGGGTTGGACTCGTCGCGCACCATGAAGTCGAGCACATTGCGTGGCGTGATTTCCTGGCCGTATTTCTTGTTGTAGGCGGGCATGAGCTCGCTGATGACGAGCAGACCTTCCCAGCCGACCTGGGCCACGGCGGCGGACTGCGGCAGCAGCGAGGTCTGGTAGTTCACGTCGAGCATGCGGGCGGTGTTCTCCGCGCGCTCGGTGTAGCGGGACATCCAGAAGAGGTGGTCGGCGGTGCGTGACAGCATATGGGGTCCCTATGTTCAGATGGGGTCAGAGCTGAAGATCCGACCCCAGGTCAATTCGATGTTCAGTCTTCGAGCACCCAGGTGTCCTTGGTCCCGCCACCCTGTGAAGAGTTGACAACCAAAGATCCATCCTTCAGCGCCACGCGCGTGAGGCCGCCGGGCACCATCTGCACCTCCTTGCCGCTGAGCACGAAGGGGCGCAGGTCGATGTGGCGCGGGGCCACGCCGCTTTGCACATAGGTGGGGCAGGTGGACAGCGAAAGCGTGGGCTGGGCGATGTAGCCGCTGGGGTTGGCCTGCACGGCCTGGCGGAAGTCCTCGATCTCGGCCTGGGTCGACGCCGGGCCGACCAGCATGCCGTAGCCCCCGGCGCCATGCACTTCCTTGACCACCAGATCCTTCATGTTGGCCAGCATGTACTTGAGGTCTTCGGCGTCGCGTCCCATGAAGGTGGGCACGTTGTTCAGGATGGGTTTCTGGCCCAGGTAGAACTCGATCATCTTGGGCACGTAGGGGTAGATCGACTTGTCGTCGGCAACGCCGGTGCCCACCGCGTTGCAGATGGCCACGTTGCCGCTGCGGTACACGCCCAGCAGGCCAGCGCAGCCGAGCGTGGAGGTGGGGCGGAACACCAGCGGGTCGAGGAAGTCGTCGTCGACGCGGCGGTAGATCACGTCCACCCGCTTGGGGCCGCGCGTGGTGCGCATGTAGACGAAGTTGTCCTTGACGAACAGGTCTTGCCCCTCGACGAGTTCCACGCCCATCTGCTGCGCGAGGAAGGCGTGTTCGAAGTAGGCGCTGTTGTACATGCCGGGCGTGAGCACCACCACCGTGGGCTCGGCCGTGGTGGCCGGGCTGCTGGCGCGCAGGGTCTCCAGCAGCAGGTCGGGGTAGTGGGCCACCGGGGCCACGCGGTTGGAGCCGAAGAGTTCGGGGAAGAGCCGCATCATCATCTTGCGGTCTTCGAGCATGTAGCTCACGCCGCTGGGCACGCGCAGGTTGTCCTCCAGCACGTAGTACTCGCCCACGCCGTCGGCGTTGGGGGCGCGCACGATGTCGATGCCCGCGATGTGCGAATAGATCTGGTGCGGCACGTCCACGCCCATCATCTCGGGGCGGAACTGCGCGTTCTGGAAGATCTGCTCGGCCGGCACGATGCCGGCCTTGATGATTTCCTGCCCGTGGTAGACGTCGTGGATGAAGCGGTTGAGCGCGGTGACGCGCTGCACCAGGCCTTCTTCCATGCTGTGCCACTCGTGCGCCGGAATGATGCGCGGGATGAGGTCGAAGGGGATGAGGCGCTCGGTGCCGGAGCCGTCCTCGTCCTTGGCGCCATACACCGCGAAGGTGATGCCGACGCGGCGGAAGATCATTTCCGCCTCTTCGCGCCGGGAGGCCATGACCTCCTCGGGCTGCTGAGCGAGCCAGCGAGCGTAGTTCTCGTAATGGGCCCGAACCTCGCTGGGCGAGGCGTTCATTTCGTCAAACATCGGTCTGCTCATGGGCTGTTTTCTCCTGATCACAGCATAGCAAGGAGTGGGCCAGCATTGGCCAATGCTGGGGGTTTCCAGCGTGTTTCCTGCCTCCGGGCACTAACGGAAAACCCTGAGAACCGGGGCGCCCGGGTCGGCATTTAATCGAAAGTCGCGTTGGCCCGGTCCAACTTCTGCAACTGGCCGAACCGGGAGCCCGACCATGAATGCAAGCCAGCATCAACACATTGCAGCGGTGATGCAGGTCGCTGAAAACGGCCTGGGCGCGCCGGTGGCTGCGGGCAACGAGCAGGTCATCCGCGAGTCCTGGCACCGCTGCGTGCACGAACACCAGCTCGACCCCACCCGCATGCAGGAGGCGGTGATCCTGCCGCAGGCCCGTCTGCGGGAACACCAGGACCAGATGGAGGCCTTCCTGCACATCGCGCGCCACGGTCTGGAATCGCTCTACACCAAGGTGGCGGGCCTGGGCTATGTGGTGCTGCTGACCGACGCGCGCGGCGTCACGGTCGATTTCCTGGGCGACCTCGTGTTCGAGCCCAGCCTGCGCAAGGCCGGCCTGTACCTGGGCGCCGACTGGAGCGAACAACGCGCCGGCACCTGCGGGGTGGGCACCTGCATCACCACCGGCCAGGCACTCACCGTGCACCTGGACGATCACTTCGACGCCACCCACATTCCGCTGACCTGCACCACCGCGCCCATCTTCGACAGCCGGGGCGTTCTCAGCGCGGTGCTCGACATCTCTCAGCTGAGCTCGCTGCAGCCCAAGGCCAGCCAGCACCTGGCGCTGCAGCTGGTGCAGATGTATGCGCACGACATTGAAAACGCCGCGTTTCTTCACCAGCACCGCCGCGACTGGATCCTGCGGCTGTCGGCTGCTCCCCAGTTCCTGGATGTGCAGCCCGAGTACATGCTGGCGCTGGACGCCAACGGCCGCGTCATCGGGCACAACCGCCGAGGCCAGCTGGCCTTCCAGCGCCACGCGGGTCAGCCCCTGACCGGCCTGCACTTCGAGGACCTGTTCGATGTGCCGTTTTCCCGCATCGGGGACTTCGTGCAGGCGCGCCCCTCGGACCAGCGCGCGCTCATGCCCATTGGCAAGCGCCAGCTGCTGTTTCTCTCCGCATCGCCCCCGCCCTCGCGCCTGGCCACCGCCCAGACCACCCCGCCCTCGCCACTGCCGCATCCGCTGCGCGCCCTGTCGGCGGGCGACGCCGCGCTCGAACGCCAGATCCACCGCGCCGCGCGGCTGGTGAACTCGCCCATCAGCCTGCTGGTGACCGGCGAGACGGGGGTGGGCAAGGAGTATTTCGCCAAGGCGGTGCACGCCAGCAGCGAGCGGCGCCACCGCCCATTCGTGGCGGTCAACTGCGCCGCCATCCCGGAGAGCCTGATCGAGAGCGAGTTGTTCGGCCACCTGCCGGGCAGCTTCTCCGGTGCCGCGCCCAAGGGCAAGCGGGGCCTGATCCCCGAGGCCGACGGCGGCACCTTGTTCCTGGACGAGATCGGTGACATGCCCCTGCCCTTGCAGGCCCGCCTGTTGCGGGTGCTCTCGGAGCGCGAGGTGCTGCCGGTCGGCGCGCTCAAGCCCGTTCCCGTGAACATCCGCGTGATCGCCGCGACCCACGCGCCGCTGGAGGCGCTGGTGAAGGCCGGGCGCTTCCGCGACGACCTCTACTACCGCCTCAACGGGGCCCACATCGACCTGCCGCCCCTGCGCGAACGCTCGGACCTCGGCGCCATGATCGACCGCATGCTTGACGGCAAGACGCTGACACCAGGTGCGCGCGCCCGGTTGCTGGCCCACCCCTGGCCCGGCAACCTGCGCGAACTGCGCAACGCGCTGGACTTCGCGGTGAGCGTGAGCCGCACGCACACCATCGAGCTGGACGACCTGCCCGAGCTGAGAACACGGGAACCCTTGTCAGGCACCACCGGCTCGGCTGTGCGCCCCACCGCAGACCCGACCTCGGACGAGGCCCTGCTGGAAGCGCTCAGCCTGGCGCAGTGGAACGTCAGTGCCGTGGCGCGGCAACTGGGGCTCTCGCGCATGACGATGTACCGGCGGATGAAGCGCGCGGGCATCGTCTCGCCCAACCGGCAGACCACGCTGCAGTGACACCTGTCACTGGCAAGGTGTCACACCGAGACAGGTGCAACACCCCCGCAATGTTGAAAATATCCCGTTGAATCAACGACTTGAGATCGCCGCCGCCCTGGCACGGGTCTTGTGATGTCTGCACCGGTCGAACCTTCATGTTGAAGGCGACCCACAACAGGAGACAAGACACATGACCCCAACCCCTTCTCAAAGGGCTTCGAGCTGGCTGTCCGATTTCGAGACCGCCTTGTCCACTGGCGACGTCGACGGAGCCACGTCCGCTTTTGCCGAAGACGGTTTCTGGCGCGACCTCGTGGCCTTCACCTGGAACATCCGCACCCAGGAGGGCCGCCCCGCGATCGCGGCCATGCTGCGCGATCGCCTCGCCGACACGGCGCCCAGCCACTTTGCGCTGGAAGGCGAGGCCACCGAGGCCGATGGCATCGTCGATGCCTGGTTCACCTTCGAGACGAAGGTGGCCCGGGGCCGCGGGCACCTGCGCCTGAAGGCCACGCCCGCTGGCGACCAGGCCTGGACCTTCCTCACCACCATGACCGAGCTCAAAGGCTTCGAGGAAAAGCGCGGCGAGAACCGCATCAAGGGCGCCGAGCACGGCTCGAAAAAAGCGCGCAAGAGCTGGCTGGAACTGCGGCAGGACGAAGAGGCGACGCTGGGTTACGAGGAACAGCCGTATGTGGTGATCATCGGCGGCGGCCAGGGCGGCATCATCCTCGCGGCGCGGCTGAAAAAACTGGGTGTGCCCACCATCGTGGTGGAGAAAAACGCACGGGCCGGCGACAGCTGGCGCAACCGCTACAAATCGCTCTGCCTGCACGACCCGGTGTGGTACGACCACCTGCCCTACATGCCCTTTCCG
The DNA here is from genome assembly GCF_010104355.1 of Hydrogenophaga sp. PBL-H3. Lineage (NCBI taxonomy): Bacteria > Pseudomonadati > Pseudomonadota > Betaproteobacteria > Burkholderiales > Comamonadaceae > Hydrogenophaga > Hydrogenophaga sp. PBL-H3. Next base: position 1,277,621 of record NZ_CP044972.1, on the reverse strand, counting down.
GACGACTGGCCAGTGTTCGCGCCCAAGGACAAGGTGGGCGACTGGCTGGAGATGTACACCAAGGTCATGGAGATCAACTACTGGGGCTCGACCACCGCCAAAAAGGCGCAGTTCAACGAGGCCAAGGGCGAGTGGGAAGTGGTGGTGGTGCGCGACGGCCAGGAAGTGACCTTGCGACCCAAGCAGCTGGTGTTTGCACTCGGTGTGTCGGGCTACGCCAACGTGCCGAAGATCGCGGGCGCCGAGACCTTTCTGGGCGACCAGCACCACTCCAGCAAACACCCCGGGCCCGAGGCCTGCCAGGGCAAGAAGGTCGTGGTGCTGGGCTCCAACAACTCGGCGCACGACATCTGCGCGGCGCTGTGGGAGAACGATGTCGATGTGACCATGGTCCAGCGCAGCAGCACGCACATCGCGCCCTCGAATTCGCTGATGGAGCTGGCCCTGGGCGGGCTGTATTCGGAGCAGGCGGTCAAGAGCGGCATCGACCACCACAAGGCCGACCTGATCTTCGCCAGCGTGCCCTACAAAATCATGCACAGCTTCCACATCCCTGTGTACGACGAGATGAAGAAGCGCGATGCCGACCTGTATGGACGCCTGGAGAAGGCCGGCTTCATGCTCGATTTCGGCGACGACGGATCGGGCCTGTTCATGAAGTACCTGCGCCGGGGTTCGGGCTACTACATCGACGTGGGCGCCTGCGAACTGGTGGCCGACGGCAGCATCAAGCTCAAGAGCGGCGTCAACATCGAACGCATCAACCCCAAGTCGGTCACCCTGACCGATGGCACGGAGTTGCCCGCCGATGTGCTGGTCTACGCCACGGGTTTCGGATCGATGAACCACTGGCTGGCCGACCTGGTCTCGCCCGAGGTGGCGGACCGCGTGGGCAAGGTCTGGGGCCTGGGCTCGGCCACCACCAAGGACCCGGGCCCATGGGAAGGTGAGTTGCGCAACATGTGGAAGCCCACGAACCAGCCGCAGCTGTGGATCCACGGTGGCAACCTGCACCAGAGCCGCCACTACTCGCAGTTCCTCTCGCTGCAGCTCAAGGCTCGCTACGAGGGCTTGTCAACTCCGGTGTACGAGCAGGCGGCGGTGCACCACCTGCGCTGAGCCCGGCGGCCGCAGCAGGACCGGTGTGGTGCCAGTACCGCCGGTCTTGCTCCCGGTGGCAGCGCACGGCATCGGGCTCGGCGCTGCGCCAGGTGGCCGCGCCGCAGTCGGGTGAAGTCACCCAGCGCATGCCGCGCTGCTGGTAGCGCTCCAGCACCGCGGGCGCGGGGTGACCAAAGCGGTTGCGGTAACCCGACTGCACCAGCACCCAGCGCGGTTGCAAGGTATTGAGCAACACCGGGCTGCTGGACGTGAGGCTGCCGTGGTGAGGCGCGAGCAGCACAGTGGCACGGTCATCGGGCCGTGCCAGCGCGAGTTGCACTTCGCGCGCGGCGTCGATGTCGCCACCGAGCCAGGCGCTGTGCTGCGCGCTGGCCACACGCAGCACGCACGACATGGCGTTCGTGCTCAGCAGGCCTTGCCCTTCGGGGCCGTAATCTTCTGGCAGGGGACGCAGCACCTCGAAGCGCACGCCATCCCAGGTCCAGCGCTGACCCGCCAGGCAGCGTTCTGCCGCTTCGGTGCTGTAGGAAGAAAGCCACCGCGCCTGCGGGTGCGCCGCGCGCACCGCCTCGGCGCCACCGGCGTGGTCGCTGTCGCGGTGACTCACCACCACCGCGTCCAGCCGCTCGCCCAGCGCGCGCAGCAGCGGCAGCACCACGCGCTCGCCAGCATCGCTGTCGGGGCCGTAGCTCGGGCCGGTGTCAAACAGCAGGCTGTGCGCTTCGGTGCGCACCAGCACCGCGCTGCCCTGCCCCACGTCCAGTGCGATCAGCTCGAACTGCCCCGGCGCCGGGCGCGGCGGCGCGTACAGCAGCGCGGGCGCCAGCAGCAACAGGCCCGCCGAACGCACCACCCACGGCAGGCGCAGCACCAGCAGCGCACCGCCAGCCACCGCCGCCACGGCCAGGGGCCAGGGCGCGGCGGGGCGGAACACAGCCGCCCAGGACCATTGCCCCAGCCACTGCAGGCCGACCGACATGCCCTGCACCACCCACGCCGCAGCGTCCCACAGCGGCGGCAGCGCCACGCCCAGCAAGGCCAGCGGCGTGATCAGCAGCGTCACCAGCGGAATGGCCCCCAGGTTGGCCAGCAAGCCCACCACCGAAAACTGCCCGAACAGCAGCAGCGTCAGCGGCGCCAGGGCCAGCGTGACCACGCCCTGTTCACGCAGCAGGTTCACCAGCGCCCGCACCGCCCGCCGATGCAGTGGCCCACCCGGCGCAGTGCCCCGCGAACGGCCGGGGTCGGTGGCAAACAGAATGCCCACCGCCACAAAACTGAGCCAGAAGCCCGGTTGCATGAGCGCCCAGGGGTCGAGCAGCAACACCGCCGACATGGCCAGCAGCCACACCACCGGCCACGGCCAGTGCCGCACACCCAGGCGCAGGCCCACCACCACGGCCAGCATGACCACGGTGCGCTGCGCCGGCACGCCCCAGCCGGAAAACAGGGCATAGGCCACCGCCAGCACCACCCCGCCCAGGCCGGCCACCACCGGCACGGGCACCGACAGCAGCGCCTGCGGCCACACCGGCGCCAGGCGACGCCAACCCCAGGCGAGCAGGGCCGTGGCCAGCCAGGCGAACATGGTCACGTGCAGGCCCGAGATGCTCATGAGGTGGGCCACACCGGTGGTGCGGAACAGCGTCCAGTCGGCCCGGTCGATCGCGGACTGGTCGCCCACCACCAGGGCGGCCAGCACACCGGCGCTGCGCGGGTCGTCCACGCGTTCGTCGATGCGCTCGCTCACACTCTGGCGCAGGGCGTCCATGGGATGCAACCCGCTGGCGCCCAGCCGCTGGGGCGCCGGGTCGCGCGGCCCAAGCTTCACATGGCCGGTGGCCTGGAGGCCCTGCTCCCAGAGCCAGCGCTCCCGGTCGAAACCGTGGGGGTTGGACAAGCCGTGCGGGCTGCGCAGGCGCACCGTGAAGCGCCAGCGGTCCCCGGCGCGCACGCCCGGGCCCTGGCGGGTGAACTCCCGCGGCGGCTCACCGGCGGCTGACCCAAAGCCGCTGATCCAGCCCAGCTGGACGCGCTCGGGCAGGTGCACCGGCGCCCCTGCGCGCGCAGCCGACTCCACGATGAAGTCGAACCGCTCGCCCTGCCCCAGGCGCTGCGGCAACGAGGCCACGCGCCCGGTCAGCTCGATGTCGGCCCCTTGCTGGGCCGGGTCCAGCGCCTGGCTGGCGAAGTGCACGGCACGCGCGCCGGTAAGCCCAAAACCGATCAGGCCACCCGCAAGAACAGCCAGTGCCAGGCCCTGGGCACGACCCCTGAAGCGAGAAACAGCCCACAGCGCCATGGGCGCGCACAACAGCAAGGCATACGCCCACCAGGGCCACAACGCCGCCTGCTGCAACTGCAGCGCCACGCCCAGCACCCAGCCCGGCAAGCCCGCCAGCCAAGCCCAACGCATGGTCAGCGCAGCGAGCGCGGCAGCGCCGCAAACGCAGCGCTGGCGCTGCCTTCATCGTTCTTTGGCGCAAGACTTGCTAGGATGAGATCCAGCGCCCACGGTCCCGCCGGTGTCCGACGATTCATTGTTTCCTCCCCGTTGAAAGCCCCCACATGGCCATTCATGTCGCTCTGAGCCACATCACGCATTATCGATACGACCGGCTGGTCAAACTGGGCCCGCAAGTGGTTCGCCTGCGGCCCGCGCCGCACAGCCGCACCAAGGTGCTGTCGTACTCCCAGCGAATCGAGCCCGAAGGCCATTTCATCAATTGGCAACAGGACCCGTTCGCCAACTACCAGGCCCGCCTGGTGTTCCCCGAGCCCACCACCGAATTCAAGGTCACCATCGACCTGGTGGTGGAAATGGCGGTCTACAACCCGTTCGACTTTTTCCTGGAGCCGCGCGCCGAAAACTTCCCGTTCAGCTACGACGAAGAGCAGAAAAAGGAACTCGCGCCCTACCTCGTCACCGCGCCGGTGACCCCGCTGCTCAAGGCCTACCTCGCCACGGTGGACCGCAAGGAGCGCCGCACGATCGATTTCCTGGTCGACGTGAACCAGAAGCTGCAGCACGCCATTGCGTACACCATCCGCATGGAGCCGGGCGTGCAGGCGCCTGAGGAAACGCTCAAGCTGGGCAGCGGCTCCTGCCGCGACACGGGCTGGCTGCTGGTGCAGATCCTGCGCCACATGGGCCTGGCCGCGCGCTTCGTCTCGGGCTACCTGATCCAGCTCAAGTCGGACGTGAAATCGGTCGACGGCCCCAATGGCCCCGAGCAGGACTTCACCGACCTGCACGCCTGGTGCGAGGTGTTCCTGCCCGGCGCTGGCTGGATCGGCCTGGACCCGACCTCGGGCCTGCTCGCCGGTGAAGGCCACATACCGCTGGCCTGCACGCCGCAGCCCTCCAGCGCGGCGCCGGTGGAAGGCGCCATGGACAAATGCGAGGCGGAGTTCAGCCACCACATGGGCGTGACCCGCGTCTACGAATCGCCCCGCGTGACCCTGCCCTACACCGACGACCAGTGGGCCGGCGTGGTGGCGCTGGGCGAGAAGGTTGACGTGGACCTGAAGAAACACGACGTGCGCCTGACCATGGGCGGTGAGCCCACGTTTGTCGCCACCAGCGACCGCGACGCGGGCGAATGGAACACCGACGCGCTCGGTCCGACCAAACGCGGTTACGCCACCGAACTGCTGGACCGCCTGCGGGTGGAATACGGCACCGGCGGCTTCGTGCACATGGGCCAGGGCAAGTGGTACCCGGGCGAACAGCTGCCGCGCTGGGCGCTCTCGATGTTCTGGCGCGCCGATGGCGAAACCATCTGGAGCAACCCCGCGCTGCTGGCCGACGAGCGCGACGAGAAGCACTACACCAGCGACGATGCGCGCCGCTTCACGCAGGCCCTCGCGCGCAAGCTCGGCCTGTCCACGCAGTACATCACCCCCGGTTTCGAGGACACCTGGTACTACCTCTGGCGCGAGCGCCGGCTGCCGGTCAACGTGGATCCTTTCGACGCCAAGCTCGACGACGAACTGGAGCGCGCTCGCCTGCGCCGCGTGTTCACCCGGGGCCTGGAGGCCACGGTGGGCTATGTGTTGCCGCTGCAGGCCTCGGGCCCCAACGGCGCCTTGTCCAACAACGGCAAGAGCAACTACGCGCGCATCTCGGGCACGGTGTGGTCCACCGGGCCCTGGTTCTTCCGTGATGAGCGCATGTACCTGGTGCCGGGCGACTCGCCCATGGGCTACCGCCTGCCGCTGGACTCCCTGCCCTGGGTCTCGGCCGGCGACTACCCGTACCACATCGAACAAGACCCGCACACCGCGCGCGACCCACTGCCACGCGGCGCCGCCGTGAAGCACCAGGTGTCACCGCACCAGGTGGGCGGTGGCTTTGCCGAGGGCGGCACGGTGTCGATGCAGGGCATGGATTTCGATCCCGACAGCGAGACCGTGGAAGGCCTGCGCCCGGGTCAGCCAGGCCCCGGCGCAGCACCGGCGCAGGCCTTGTCGGCACGCTTTCCGCAACGCGCCGAATCGGCCGCCTGGCTCACCCGCACCGCGCTGTGCGTGGAAGCCCGCGACCCGCACCGCGCCAACGGCCCCAAGGCCGAGAAGGCCGGCGGCGGCAAGATTCAGCACCTCTACATCTTCATGCCGCCCATGGCGCACCTGGAGGACTACCTCGATCTGCTGGCTGCGGTGGAAGCCACGGCAGAGCGCCTGGGCGTGACCGTGGTGCTGGAAGGCTACCCGCCACCGCGCGACCCGCGCCTGAAGATGTTGCAGATCACGCCCGACCCGGGCGTGGTGGAGGTCAACATCCACCCCGCCCACACCTGGGGCGAACTGGTGGAGCACACCGAGTTTTTGTACGAAGCCGCGCACCAGACCAAGCTGTGCGCCGAGAAGTTCATGACCGATGGCCGCCACACCGGCACCGGTGGCGGCAACCACTTCGTGATGGGCGGCGCCACGCCGGCAGACTCGCCGTTCCTGCGCAAGCCCGAGCTGCTCGGCAGCCTGATTGCCTACTGGCACAACCACCCCTCGCTGTCGTATTTGTTCAGCGGCCTCTTCATCGGCCCGACCAGCCAGGCGCCGCGCGTGGACGAAGCGCGCAACGACCAGCTGTACGAGCTAGAGATCGCGCTGGCCCAGATCGAGAAAAACCGCACCACGTATGGCGACCACATGCCGCCGTGGATGGTCGACCGCACGCTGCGCAACATCCTGATCGATGTGACGGGCAACACGCACCGCAGCGAGTTCTGCATCGACAAGCTGTACTCGCCCGACACACCCACCGGCCGCCTCGGCCTTCTGGAACTGCGCGCGTTTGAAATGCCGCCGCATGCGCGCATGAGCATCGCGCAGCAGCTGCTGCTGCGCGCCCTGGTCTCGCGCTTCTGGCAGCAGCCCTGGCACGGCCGCCTCACCCGGTGGGGCACCGAACTGCACGACCGCTACCTGCTGCCCACCTATGTGCGCATGGACTTCGAGGACGTGCTCACCGACCTGGCCGACTTTGGCTACAAGTTCGATATGGCCTGGTTCGACCCGCACTTCGAGTTCCGCTTCCCCATGGTCGGCCAGGTCGCCGCGCGCGGCATCGAACTCACCTTGCGCAGCGCGCTGGAGCCCTGGCACGTGATGGGCGAAGAAGGCGCACCGGGCGGCACCGTGCGCTATGTGGACTCGTCGCTGGAGCGCATCGAAGTGCGCGTGAACGGCTGGAACGACAGCCGCCACGTGATCACCTGCAACGGCCGCGCCATTCCCATGCAGACCACCGGCACCGCCGGCGAGTATGTGGCCGGTGTGCGCTACAAGGCGTGGAGCCCACCCTCGGCGCTGCACCCGTCCATTCCGTCGCACGCACCGCTCACGTTCGACATCGTCGACACCTGGATGAAGCGCTCCATGGGCGGATGCCAGTACTTTGTTGCCCATCCGGGCGGACGCAACTACGACACCTTCCCGATCAATGCCTACGAGGCCGAGAGCCGCCGCATGTCGCGCTTCTTCCAGATGGGCCACACGCCCGGCCACATGGATGTGAAACCGGCCAGCAGCAGCCGCGAGTTCCCGACCACGCTGGACCTGCGTTACTGACCGGGCACCGGGTGAAATGCCCTGTGTGACGCAAGCAACAAGGCGGTCACCCGGGCGGGGTACCGCCTGCGGGCCAGCGGGCATACTCGGGTGCAGTGAACAACGACGCCTCCGACTCCCTGTTTGACGAGTTCAGTCCCGACCATCCCGGCGACTGGGCTTTGTCGTTGTCGGTCCCGGCCGATATGGGTCACCGAGACGAGTTGCGCGCTGGTGGCAAGCCCGGGAGCGATGAACTGGCGCCGCACTGGGCCAGCTTCTTCGAGCACATCGGTACCGACGGATTCAAGGACCTGAATCGCCGCAGCGACAACCTGCAACGCCAGATCCGTGACAACGGCGTCACCTACAACGTCTATGCCGACGCGTCGGCCGGCCTGCAGCGCCCCTGGGCGCTCGATCTTTTCCCCACACTGATCGGCCCCCAGGACTGGGCACAGATCGAAGCCGGCGTGTTGCAGCGCACGCGCCTGCTCAACGCCATCATGGCCGACCTGTACGGCGAGCGCGAACTGCTCAGGCGCGCGCTGCTGCCCGCCGCGCTCGTGCAGGGCCACCCCGGTTATCTGCGCTCCATGCAGGGCGTGAAGCCGCCGGGCGACACCTGGCTGCACATCGTGGGCTTCGATCTGGCCCATGGGCCCGATGGCCGCTGGTGGGTGGTGGGCCAGCGCACCCAGGCGCCCTCGGGCCTGGGTTACCTGCTGGAAAACCGCATCGCCATCGCGCGCCAGTTCCCCAAGGCCTTTGCGGGCATGAAAGTGCAGCGCCTGGCCGCAAGCTACCGCGCGCTCATGGACGGCATCAAGCGCATGGCGCCCGAAGGCGAAAACGCGCGCATCGCGCTGCTCACGCCCGGCCCCTACAACGAAACCTATTTCGAACACGCCTACCTGGCGCGCTACCTCGGCCTCACGCTGGTCGAGGGCAGTGACCTCACCGTGCGCGACCAGCGCCTGTACCTCAAGACGCTCAGCGGCCTGGAGCCGGTGCACGCGCTGATCAAGCGGCTGGACGACGAGTGGCTCGACCCGCTGGAGCTGCGCTCCGACTCGCGCCTGGGCGTGCCCGGCTTGCTGCAGGTGCTGCGCGCGGGCAATGTGCTGCTGGCCAACGCGCCGGGCTCGGCGCCACTTGAATCGAGCGCCATGCTCGGCTTCCTGCCGGCCATCAGCCGCCACCTGCTGGGCGAGGAGCTGGCCATGCCTTCCCTGGCCACCTGGTGGTGCGGCGAAGATGCGGCCTTGCGCGAGGTGCTGCCCCTCATCAAGAGCAGCGTGATCAAGCCAACCTACCCACGCTCGGGCCTGGACACCGCCATGGGACAAAGCCTGAGCGAGCGTGAACTGGACGAGTGGTCCGGGCGCATGGCGCGCCACCCCGACAACTACACCGTGCAGTCGTGGTTGCCGTTGTCGCAAACGCCCACTTGGTCGGGCGAGCGGCTCATGCCGCGCTCGTCCATGCTGCGGGTGTTCGCGCTGGCCGATGGCGCCGGCTCCTGGCGCGTGCTGCCCGGTGGCCTGGTGCGCCTGGCTCAGCGCGGTGAACTCATCGCCGCCATGCAGCGCGGTGGCAGCAGCGCCGATTGCTGGGTGCTCACCGAAGGCCCGGTGGACCACACCAGCCTGCTGCAGTCGGCCCCCAGCACGCTGGCGCTGGCACAACAAAAACGCCCTGTGACGAGCCGAGCCGCTGAAAACCTGTTCTGGCTGGGCCGCTACACCGAGCGCGCGGAAAACAGCGTGCGCCTTGCGCAGATCGTGCTCAACCACCTCGGTGGCGAAGAACCGAATTCACGCCCGCTCATGGCCTGGCTCACGGCCACCGCCACCGAAAACGCACTGGTCCTCTCCGAAGCCCCGGCCGCCACCGTCTCACCGCGCGTGTTTGCGCGCAGCCTGATCGCCGCCCTCGCTCCCAAGGCCTCCGACCCCCTTGCCGCCAGGTCGCACAGCGTGGGCTTCAACCTGCGCGCGCTCAAGGCAGCGGCGGCACAGGTGCGCGAGCGCCTGTCGCAGGAACACTGGCACCTGATCGAACGCACCGAAACCGGCTTTGCCCGCGATTGCGCAGCCCTCTCGGCCGAGGCCGAATACACAACTGCAGAAGCCCTGACCGCACTGCAGAACGCCAGCGAACTGCTCGCCGCCATCACCGGATCGCAGACCGACCGCATGGTGCGCGACGACGGCTGGCGCCTGCTCTCCATGGGCCGCCACATCGAACGCCTGGTCACGCTGTCGCGCGCGCTGTCGCTGGCGCTCGAACATGGCTGCGTGCACGACCAGGCGGGCTTCGAGGCCGTGGTGGCGCTGTTCGACAGCACCATCACCTTCCATGCGCAGTACCAGCAGCGGCGTGACATGGTGGCGCTGATCGACCTGCTTGTGATGGACCGCGACAACCCACGTTCGCTGGCCTGGGTGGTGCAGACGCTGCGCTCGCGCCTGGCCAAGCTGGCCAACAGCGCCACGCCGCAAGACGCCGTGCTGGCGCAGGGCCTGCCCAACCCCGACACCTGGGTGCTGCAAGACCTGAGCAACTGGCAACGCAGCCCAGAAGGCTTGCGCACCTGGAGCGAGCTTGCCGAGCTGCTGGACGGCTGTGAGATCGCGGCGGTGGAACTCTCCAACGAACTCAGCCGCCTGCATTTCAGCCACGCCGATCTGCGCAATCAGTCCCTCGGAGTCTAGGAACATGAGCCCCCGCGCTCCGCACTTCGTGTCGTCGCTGCCCCCCGAGGGGGCGCTGGCCCTCCTTGGGACGGCCCGGCGGAGGTCCTGACATGCTCCTGCGCATCCTCCACCGCACCCGCTACCGCTACCACGGCTCGATCGACCTGGCGCAGCACATGGTGCACCTGTGCCCGTTGAGCACGCCGAGCCAGCGCCTGATCGAGAACGAACTGCGCATCGATCCGATGCCCGCCGCGCGCAGCCAGACCACCGACGTGTTCGGCAACCAGCGCACCTTCTTTTCGCTGCAGGCCGCGCACAACGTGCTCACCGTTGAGGCCGACAGCCTGGTGGAGACCCGCGCGCACCAGCCGCTGCCCCAGGCACCGCCCTGGCGTGGCATGACCTGGGAACGTGTGCGCGAGCATTTCCGCTACCGGGCCAACGCCCCCTTTGATCCGGCCGCCGAGTTCCTGTTCGCCTCGCCTTACGTGCCGCGCGACGATGCCTTTGCGGCCTTCGCACGCCCCGCGTTCAAACCTGGCTTGCCCGCGCTGGCCGCGGCCCAGGCGCTGATGGAGCTCATCCACACCGAATTGACTTACGAGACCGCCAGCACCGAGGTCAACACACCCGCACTCGTTGCCCTGGCCCAAGGCAAGGGCGTGTGCCAGGACTTCGCCCACATCATGCTGGGCTGCCTGCGCACGCTCGGCCTGCCGGCTCGCTATGTGAGCGGCTATCTGCTCACGCGCCCGGCCCCCGGCAAGGTGCGCCTGATCGGTGCCGATGCCTCGCATGCCTGGGTCTCGGTCTACGTGCCCGTGGTCAACGAGCTGGATGAAGGCGAAGAACACGTGACCAGCGGCGCCTGGTTCGACTTTGACCCCACCAACAACCGCTGCGGCTGGGGCAGCCCCGGCGAGGACTACGTGACGCTGGCCACCGGGCGCGATTTTGGCGACGTCTCGCCCATGCGTGGCGTGATCCAGAGCGGCGCAGAGCACACGCTTCAGGTGGCGGTGACCGTCGCACCGCCTGACGAACTGAAAGTGCTTGAAGCGCGAGAGACGGAACCCAAAGCCTGAGTCCCGCGCAGACTGCCCCGCACGGGGGTCGTCATTAGAATGGGCCGCTCATTCTTCTGGAGCCTTCCCATGAGCATTTACGACAAGCTGTCCCAACTCGGCATCGTGCTGCCGCCCGTCTCGGTGCCCGCAGCGGCCTACGTGCCCTTCGTGCAGACCGGCAACCTCATCTTCCTGAGCGGCCACATCGCCAAACAAGATGGCAAGCCCTGGGTCGGCCAGCTCGGTCTGACCATGACCACCGATGAAGCCAAGCCCGCTGCTCGCGCCGTGGCCATCGACCTGCTCGGCACCCTGGCCGCAGCCTGCCTGGCCGCCGGCAAGACGCTTGACGACGTCAAGCGCATCGTCAAGGTGCTCAGCCTTGTGAACTCCACCGCCACCTACACCGAGCAGCACCTGGTCACCAACGGCTGCAGCGAACTCATCGGTCAAGTCTTCGGCCCGGTCGGCGCGCACGCGCGCAGCGCGTTTGGCGTGGCGCAGCTGCCCATGGGCGCTTGTGTGGAGATCGAGCTGATCGCAGAGCTCGGTTGACCCCAAGAACTTGTTGCCCCCCGCGCGCCTCACGGCGCTCCCCCCTGAAGGGGGGCGGCATCTGGGGCCGGCGGAGCCGGACCCGCGATGCCCTTTGGCGGGGCCAATTCACTCGAACAGCGCTTACCGCTTCCTGCGTTCGCTGGCTCGCCGCACCTGACGGCTCTGGGTGACTTGTGCAGCGACCTCATCCTGGGTTGCACGCTTTCGCGCAAAGTGGCGCACCGCCATTCGGGTGACGCCGAACGCGAGCACCGCCACGGCGGCGGCGATCACGATCCCGGTCAGTTCTCCGCTGCTCATGGTCACTCCACCCGCGTGACGCGGCTGGGTTTGAAACCCAGGTCGGCAGCCTTGCCTTTGCGACCGCGCGCCGCACGTGCGTTGTTCAGACTGCGGATTTCCAGCGTTTCGTCGCGTTCCTTGCCGCCGCGTCCGATGCCTTCGATCTTCACGCTGCGGGTGTAGGCCGCCGCACCGGCCAGCGTGTCCTTGGGTTCGAGGTCGATCAGCATCAGCCCGCGGCCACCCTTCTCCATCAGCTTGAGTTCGCCGATCTCGAAAGTGAGGATGCGCCCGCCCGTAGAAGCGCAACACACGTGTGTAGCGGCATTCAGCGGTTGACTGCCTGAGGTGAACGCCGCGTGAGACGGCGCGCAGGGCGTTTCACCCTCGCCCAGGTTCAGGAAGGTCTTGCCGCCGCGCTGGCGCGAAACCATGTTCTCCACCGTCGCCAGGAAGCCGTAACCCCCCGAGCCGGAAAGCAGCAGCGCGGCGTTGGCCGGGCCGGCGAAGTAGTGCAACGGCTGCGTGCCACTTTCCAGTTCGATCAGGGTGGTGATGGGCTGACCATCGCCGCGTGCGCCGGGCAGGCTGGCCACCGGCACGCTGTAAACGCGGCCGTTGCTGCCGAAGACGATCATCGTGTCCACCGTGCGGCATTCAAAGGTGCCGTACAGGCCGTCGCCGGCCTTGAACGCGAAGCTGCCGGCCTCGTGGCCATGGCCGGTGCGTGCGCGCACCCAGCCCTTGCTCGACACCACCACCGTCACCGGCTCGTCCACCACCTTGATCTCGGCCACGGCCTTCTTCTCGGTCTGGATCAGCGTGCGGCGCGCGTCGGCGAAGGTCTTCGCATCGGCCTCGATCTCTTTCACCATCAGTCGCTTCAGACTGCCGGGGTTGCCCAGAATGTCTTCGAGCTTGCCCTGCTCTTCCTTGAGCGACTTGAGCTCCTGCTCGATCTTGATGGCCTCCAACCGCGCGAGCTGGCGCAAGCGGATTTCAAGAATGTCCTCGGCCTGCCGGTCGCTCAGCTTGAAGCGTTCGATCAGCGCAGCCTTGGGATCGTCCGCCTGGCGGATGATCGCGATCACCTCGTCGATGTTGAGCAGCACGAGCTGCCGGCCCTCCAGGATGTGGATGCGGTCCAGCACCTTGGTCAGGCGGTGCTGCGAACGGCGCGTGATCGTGCCCTGGCGGAACTCGATCCACTCGCCCAGCATCTGCCGCAGCGACTTCTGCGTCGGCCGGCCATCGATGCCGATCATGGTGAGGTTGATCGGCGTGGAGCTTTCCAGGCTGGTGTGGGCCAGCAGCGCCGTGATGAGTTCCTGCTGCTCGATGCGGCTGCTCTTGGGCTCGAACAGCAGGCGCACCGGCGCATCCTTGCTCGACTCGTCGCGCACGCCGTCCAGCACCATCAGGATGCTGGCCTTGAGCTGTGTCTGCTCCTGCGTCAGCGCCTTCTTGCCGGCCTTCACCTTGGGGTTGGTGAGCTCTTCAATTTCTTCCAGCACGCGCTGCGTGCTCACGCCGGGCGGCAGCTCGGTCACGACCAACTGCCATTGGCCGCGCGCAAGTTCTTCGATCTTCCAGCGCGCGCGCACCTTGAGGCTGCCGCGCCCGGTGCGATAGGCGTCCACGATGTCGCTGGCCGGGCTGATGATCTGGCCGCCGCCGGGGTAGTCGGGTCCGGGCAGGATGGCGAAGAGTTCGTCGTCGGTGAGCTTCGGCGCCTTGATCAGCGCCACGCAGGCGTCGGCCACCTCGCGCAGGTTGTGGCTGGGGATCTCGGTGGCCAGGCCGACCGCAATACCCGAAGCGCCGTTGAGCAGGTTGAACGGCAGGCGCGCCGGCAGCTGCTTGGGCTCCACTGTGGAGCCGTCGTAGTTGGGCACGAAGTCCACCGTGCCCTCGTCGATCTCGTCGAGCAGCAGCGTGGTGATCTTGGCCAGCCGCGCTTCGGTGTAGCGCATGGCGGCGGCACCATCGCCGTCGCGCGAACCGAAGTTGCCCTGCCCGTCGATCAGCGGGTAGCGCTGCGCAAAATCCTGCGCCATGCGCACCAGCGCGTCGTAGGCGGCCTGGTCGCCGTGCGGGTGGAAGCGGCCGAGCACATCACCGACCACGCGCGCACTTTTCACCGGGCGCGCGGCCGTGTTGTTGTTGGGTCCGCTGAAGCCCAGGCCCATGCGGTCCATGCTGTAGAGGATGCGCCGCTGCACCGGCTTCTGGCCGTCGCACACGTCGGGCAGCGCGCGGCCCTTGACCACCGACAGCGCGTACTCGAGATAGGCGCGCTGCGCGTAGTTCGCGAGGTTCAGGCCGTCGTCCGGTTCGGACAAGGGCAGTTCAGGATTCAGGATGTCGGACATGCGTCGGTTCTAAAAGGGTCAGATGTCCACGTCGACCGAGTCGCCGTGCAGTTCCATGAGCTCGCGGCGCGAAGCGGCTTCGCCCTTGCCCATGAGTTTGGTGATGAGGGCTTCGGTGTCCGCGAAGTTGATCGCTCCCAGCACCACCGGCATGAGGCGGCGTGTGTCGGGGTTGAGCGTGGTGTCCCAGAGCTGTTCGGCGTTCATTTCGCCCAGGCCCTTGAAGCGGCTGATCTGGCATTTGTCGCGCGCCACGCCGTCCTTTTCGGCCTTGTCGAGGATGGCGTGCAGCTCGCCGTCGTCCAGCGCGTATTGCTTGAGCGCAGGCTTCTTGCCGCGCGCAGGCACGTCCACACGGAACAGCGGCGGGCGCGCCACGAACACGTGGCCGGCTTCGATGAGCTTGGGGAAATGGCGGAAGAAAAGCGTGAGCAGCAGCACCTGGATGTGCGAGCCGTCCACGTCGGCATCCGACAGGATGCAGACCTTGCCGTAGCGCAGGCCACTCAGGTCGGGCGTGTCGTTGGGGCCGTGCGGGTCGACGCCGATGGCCACCGAGATGTCGTGGATTTCGTTGTTGGCAAACAGCCGGTCGCGCTCGACCTCCCAGGTGTTGAGCACCTTGCCGCGCAGCGGCAGCACGGCCTGGCATTCCTTGTCGCGGCCCATCTTGGCGCTGCCGCCGGCCGAATCGCCCTCGACCAGAAACACTTCGTTGTGCGCCAGGTCCTTGCTCTCGCAGTCGGTCAGCTTGCCGGGCAGCACGGCCACGCCCGAGCCTTTGCGCTTCTCCACCTTCTGGCCCGCCTTCTGGCGCGTTTGTGCGGCCTTGATGGCCAGTTCGGCGAGCTTCTTGCCGTAGTCCACGTGCTGGTTGAGCCAGAGCTCCAGCGTGGGCCGAACGAAGCTGCCGACCAGGCGCACCGCGTCGCGCGAGTTCAGGCGCTCCTTGATCTGGCCCTGGAACTGCGGGTCGAGCACCTTGGCGGAGAGCACGTAGGAGGCGCGCACGAACACGTCTTCCGGCAGCAGCTTCACGCCCTTGGGCAGCAGCGCGTGCAGTTCGATGAAGCCCTTGACCGCCTGGAACAGGCCGTCGCGCAAACCGCTTTCGTGCGTGCCACCCGCGCTGGTGGGGATCAGGTTCACATAGCTCTCGCGCACGGGCTGTCCGTCTTCGGTGAAAGCCACGCACCAGGCCGCGCCCTCGCCTTCGGCAAAGCTGTCGTGCGCGCTGTCGGCGAAACCTTCGCCTTCAAACAGCGGGATCACCGGATCGCCGTTGAGCGTCTGCTGCAGGTAGTCGCGCAGGCCGCCTTTGTAGAGCCACGTTTGAACGTCCTTGGTTTTTTCGTTCACCAGGGTCACCGTCACGCCGGGCATCAGCACCGCCTTGCTGCGCAGCAGGTGGGTGAGCTCGGCCATGGGAAGGGTGGCGGATTCGAAATATTTGGCGTCGGGCCAGGCGCGCACCGTGGTGCCCTGCTTGCGGTCACCTTCGCCTTTGGGGCTGATGACCAGGGCCTCGATGACGTCGCCGGCCGAAAACGCGAGCTTCGCCACCTGACCTTCGCGGTAGCTGACCACTTCCAGCCGGGTCGAGAGCGCGTTGGTCACGCTCACACCCACGCCGTGCAGGCCGCCCGAAAAACTGTAGGCGCCGCCCTTGCCCTTGTCGAACTTGCCACCGGCGTGCAGGCGGGTGAACACGAGTTCGACCACCGGCGCCTTTTCTTCGGGGTGCAGACCGAACGGGATGCCGCGGCCGTCGTCTTCTACACTCACCGATCCGTCGGTGTGCAAGGTGACCTTGATTTTCTTGCCATGCCCGGCCAGGGCCTCGTCGGCCGCGTTGTCGAGCACCTCCTGGATGATGTGCAGCGGGTTGTCGGTCCGGGTGTACATGCCCGGCCGTTGCTTGACAGGCTCCAGGCCCTTGAGGACACGGATCGAACCTTCGGAATAAACAGGGGGAGTTTGGGTGGCCATGGGGGCGGATTGTAAGCACGGCGGCCTCGAAAGACTGTATGAAAATACAGATACCCGTTCACCGTATGGCCAGCAATTCCGCAACGGCATCAATCGAGCAGACCGATATCAAGAGCGGATGCCACGGGCGACAGGCAAGCCAAGGGCTTCTTCGCTACAGTCGCCGCATGTCTTCTGCCCCACCCCCCCGCGCTCCGCTCTCCACCTTCCAGGTCCTGGCCTGTGGCGCCATGATCGTCACCCTGTCCATGGGCATTCGCCACGGTTTCGGCCTGTGGCTGCAGCCCATCATCCAGGCGCAAAGCTGGACCCGCGAAAACTTTGCTTTCGCGCTCGCCATTCAAAACCTCTCATGGGGCCTGTTCGGCATCTTCGCCGGCATGGCGGCCGACCGCTTCGGCGCGTTTCGTGTGCTGGTCGGTGGCGCGGTGCTCTATGGACTGGGCCTCACCGGCATGGCCCTGACCACCACGCCCATGACGTTTGCGCTCACCGCCGGCGTGCTGATCGGCGCCGCGCAGGCGGGCACCACCTACGCGGTGATCTACGGCGTGATCGGGCGGCAGATTTCGGCCGAGAAGCGATCCTGGGCCATGGGGGTGGCCGCCGCTGCGGGCTCGTTCGGCCAATTCCTCATGGTGCCGGTGGAAGGCTGGCTCATCAGCAGCTTCGGCTGGCAGGAGGCGCTGCTGGTTCTGAGCGCCGCGGTCCTGCTGATCGTGCCGCTGGCCTGGGGGCTGCGCGAACCCGGTTTTGCAGGCGGTACCGCGCCAGCGCGCGAGCAGACCATCTTGCAGGCGCTGCGCGAGGCCTTCCGCTACCGCAGCTTCCAGTTGCTCATGGCGGGTTACTTTGTGTGCGGCTTCCAGGTGGTGTTCATCGGCGTGCACATGCCCAGCTACCTGAAAGACCATGGCCTCTCGCCTCAGGTGGCCAGCTATGCGCTGGCACTCATAGGGCTCTTCAACGTGTTCGGTACCTACGCGGCTGGCGTGCTCGGGCAGCGTCTGGCCAAGCGGCACATCCTGTCGTTCATCTATTTCGCGCGCGCCGTGGTCATTGCCATCTTCCTCATCGTGCCGCTGTCGCCCATGAGCGTGTACGTGTTCGCCAGCGTCATGGGCCTGCTGTGGCTCTCCACCATCCCACCGACCAACGCAGTGGTGGCGCAGATCTTCGGTGTGGCCCACATGTCCATGCTGGGCGGCTTCGTGTTCTTCAGCCACCAGATCGGCAGCTTCATGGGCGTGTGGCTGGGCGGCGTTTTGTACGACCGCACCGGCAGCTACGACATCGTCTGGTACATCTCGATTGCGCTGGGCGTGTTCGCCGGCCTCATCAACCTGCCGGTGCGCGAGACGCCCATCGTGCGCGGCCCTCAGCGCATGGAGATGACCGCATGAAACCGCTGGCGATCCGCGCGCTGGTGTGGACTGGCGTCTTTGCAGTGCTGCTGGGCACGCTGACGCTGTACAACCGCCCGGGTTTCCTGGTGAGCCTGGCCGACCAGCTCTGGAGCTGTTTCTGATGCACGGCACGGAAGCGCCATCGGCGTGGGTGCAGCGATGGTCGCACCTTGTAGCCCCCCGCGGCTCGGTGCTGGACGTGGCCTGCGGCCAGGGTCGCCACCTGAAATGGTTCGCGCAGCGCGGCAACACCGTCACCGGGGTCGACCGCTCGCCGGAGGCCATCGATTCCGTGAAGCCGTGGGGCCGGGCGGTGCTCGCAGACATCGAGAACGGGCCCTGGCCGCTGGAGGGTGAGACCTTCGACGCGGTGGTGGTGACCAACTACCTCTGGCGAGCGCTGCTGCCCGTGATCACGCGCAGCGTGGCGCCGGGCGGCGTGCTCATCTACGAAACCTTTGCCACCGGCAACGAAAGCGTGGGCAAGCCCTCGCGGCCCGATTTCCTGCTGCAGCCCGGCGAACTGCTGCGCGCCTGCGAGGGCCTGCGGGTGGTGGCGTATGAAGACGGTTTCTGCGACCGCCCGGAGCGCTTCGTGCAGCGCATCGCGGCGGTGCGAAAACACCCGGGAACACCCGACTCGCCGCCCCGGTATCCGCTGGATGCCACTGGGTAGAATGCACGATCCGCGCAGATGCCGCGCCCCACGGGGCGGCCCAGACAAGCGCCCCCAATTGAGCCTGCAGCAATGAACACCATCACCGGCAGCATCGTGGCCCTGGCCACCCCCCTGCATGAAGACGGCAGCGTGGACTACCCCACCCTGCGCAAACTCATCGACTGGCACATCACCGAAGGCACCGACTGCATCGGTGTGGTCGGCACCACCGGCGAATCGCCCACCGTCACGGTCGAAGAGCACTGCGAGATCATCCGCGTCTCGGTCGAGCAGGCCAAGACGCACGGTGCCAAGCGTGTGCCCATCATGGCCGGCTGCGGCGCCAATTCCACCCGCGAAGCCATCGAGCTCGCCCGCTTCGCGCAGAGCGTGGGTGCCGACTGCCAGCTGCAGGTCGTGCCTTACTACAACAAGCCCACGCAAGAAGGCCAATACCAGCACTTCAAGGCGATTGCCGAAGCCGTGGGCGACCTGCCCACCGTGCTGTACAACGTGCCCGGCCGCAGCGTGGCCGACATGCACCACGAAACCGTGCTGCGCCTGGCGCAGGTGCCCGGCATCGTCGGCATCAAGGAAGCCACGGGCAACATCGAGCGGGCGCAGTGGCTGATCCGCGAAGCACCCAAGGGGTTTGCCATCTACTCGGGCGACGACCCCACCGCCGTGGCCCTCATGCTGTGCGGCGGCCATGGCAACGTGAGCGTGACGGCCAACATCGCGCCACGCCTGATGCACGAACTCTGCGTGGCGGCCATCGCGGGTGATGTCAAGCGCGCCATGGACATCCAGTTTCGTCTGATGCCGGTGCACAAGCAGCTGTTCTGCGAAGCCAATCCGATTCCCTTGAAATGGGCCATGGCCCGCATGGGTCTTTGCCGTGAGACCATGCGCCTGCCGCTCACGCCCATGTCGCGCCACCTGGTGCCGGTTGTCGAGGGCGCGCTGCAACAAAGCGGTCTGATCTGACTCCCACCGAACCGCCTTCTGTCCACCCCACACATTCCCGGTACCGACCGAGCTCCTTCATGTTCAATTCCACCCTGAATCAGACCTCCCGCCCCCAGACCTGGGTCGGTGCTGCCGCGTGGTCCCGCCTGGGCCTGTTGACCGCTGCCGCCCTCATCGTCTCGGGCTGCTCCATGCTCCAGGAAGACAAGATCGACTACAAGAGCGCCCAGCGCGGCAGCACGCTGGACGTGCCGCCCGACCTGACCCAGCTCAGCCGCGACTCACGCTACAACGTGCCGGGCACCACGGTGACGGCCAGCGGCTACCAGGCAGCCCAGCCGACCCAGGCCACCGCAGCCACCACGGCCATGGGCAAGGTGGGCGACGTGCGCATCGAACGCGCTGGCAACCAGCGCTGGCTGGTGATCGACCGCCCGGCCGACAAGCTCTGGAGCCCCGTGCGCGACTTCTGGCAGGAAAACGGCTTCCTGCTCGACATCGACCAGGAAACGCTGGGCATCATGGAAACCGACTGGGCCGAAAACCGCGCCAAGCTGCCACAGGATTTCATCCGCTCCACCATCGGCAAAGTGTTCGAGAACCTGTACTCCACGGGCGAACGCGACCGTTTCCGCACCCGCCTGGAGCGCACCGCCAACGGCGGCACCGAGGTCTACATCAGCCACCGCGGCATGGTCGAGGTGTATTCCACCAAGGAGAAAGACCAGACCGTCTGGCAACCCCGGCCGGCCGACGTGGAACTCGAGACCGAGTTCCTGCGCCGCCTGATGGTCAAGCTCGGCGTGACCGAAGCCCAGGCCAAGGCCGTGACCGCATCTGCTCCGGTGCAGGCGGCGGCCAAGGTGGTCATGGTGAACAACACGCCCGTGGTGCAATTTGAAGACAACTTCGACCGCGCCTGGCGACGTGTCGGCCTCTCGCTGGACCGCACCGGTTTCACGGTGGAGGACCGCGATCGCACCAAGGGCATCTACTTCGTGCGTTACGTTGAACCAGTGACCGACGCCAAGGAGCCCGGCTTCTTCGGCAAGCTGTTCGGCGGCGCCAAGAAAGAGGCGGCCACCGAGCGCTACCAGGTGGTGGTGCGCAGCGCCGACACCGCCACCACAGTCTCGGTGCTGGGTGCGCAAGGTCAACCGGACAGCTCGGCCAACGCCCGTCGCATCACCCAACTGCTGGCCGACGACCTGAAGTAAGGTCCGGGTCGCTGCTCATCGATCGGCCGCCCTCGGGCGGCCTTTCTCATGGGAAGACTACAGCCCCAGCTGGCTGGCCGGGAACGCTGGCGTGCTCCTGAGCCAGCACTCGTTCACACGCTCCCGCAGCGCCACACGCCGCTCGGCATCCACACTGGCCACCAACGTGTTGCGCAGCGGGTCCAGACGCTCCAGCGTCCAGACCGGTGAGGTGATTGCGCTGGGCAGCTCGGCACCCGCCGCACCGTGGCAGGCGTGCGCCTCGATCAGGTGCGACCACGTCACCCGCCATTGCACAAAACGCGGATGCAGCAGGCGCAACTGGTCGTAGTTGCGAGCCAGCATTTTCAGCGTGCGCCCCCGGTGTGCCCAACGGTTGAGCGCATCCACCACGACACGTTCACCCAGAGGCCAGTCGGCAAAGTCGGGGTCGCTCAAGGTGATGTGGTTCCAGCCTTGTTCGGCAGCCGCAGCGAACGCCTGACGCACGGTGTCAAGAAAGACCTGACGGCCCTGCAAGCGCCCGGTGGGCAAGGACGGCAGCGGCGCGGGGTCTGCAGCCTGGGGGTCGGTCATGGCGAGCTCCTGAAAGGGTGATCAACAAGACCACGATGGCTTCACACGCGGTGCAGCCAGCCGGCCTCGAACCAGTCCTGCAACAGCGACTGCGCTCCATCGCTGGCGCGCTGCACCTGCCTTGCCTCCAGGCCGCGCTGATCCGCCAGCCGCTGCATCAGGCGCGCATCGGCGCCCCCGGCTCGAAAGCTTTCACCATTGATGAACACATGGCGGGGGTCGTACATCATGCGGGTGCGGCGGTCCAGCCGCACGGCGCCCGCCACCCAGTCCGTTTGCGCCTCGTCAAAAAAGATGCGCGGCTTGGGTTCGGTCATGACCTCGCCCAGGGCACAGGCCAGTGACTGCCGCTCGGCCAGCAGCCGCTGCAGCGCATCCACGGCAAACGCTTCAAGTCCGGTGGGCATGGCGCCCGGGTGGGCTGTCGCAACCTGGCCCGGGTCGCGGTAGAGCGTCTCATCGTCGAGTTCATCGGCCATGCGCTGCAGCAATTCACCCGCCAACCCGCCGCGCTGCGGCGCACGAAAGCCGATGGAGTAGGTCATGCAGTCTTCGCCCATCGCATCTCCGTCGTGCGCCCAGCGGGGCGGCAGGTAGAGCATGTCGCCCGCTTCGAGCACGTGCTCTTCCTCGGGCTCGAAGTTCTGCAGAATCTTCAGCGGCACATCGGGCTGCAGGGTGAGGTCTTTCTGGCGACCAATGCGCCAACGCCGCTGACCACTGGCCTGCAGCAGGAACACGTCGTAGCTGTCGAAATGCGGGCCCACGCCGCCCCCCTCGCTGGCCCATGAAATCATCAGATCGTCCAGACGCGCGTCGGGCACGAAACGAAAGCGCTGCAAGAGTTCGTGCACGGCATCAATGTGTTGATCGACACCTTGCACCAGCAGGGTCCAGCCGGGCTGCCTGAGCGGCGGCAAGCCGCTGCGCTTGAACGGACCTGGCTTGAGCGTCCAGCCTTGAGGCTTGCGCACGATCAAACGCGATTCCACAGCCTCACGGCCAGCCAGCTCAAACAGCTGCGCTCGGCTCAGGAGCGGTTGGAAGCCGGGAATGGCCTGGCGGATCAGCAAAGGTTTCTTCTGCCAGTGACGGCGCATGAACTGCGCTGGCGACAGACCGCCCAGCAGGCTCACGGGGGTTTCGGGGGCGCCGGTCGTGGCCTGGAGCCCAAGGGTTTCGGGTTTGAACATGGGACAATTGTCGGATGAAAATCACCCAACAATGCGTCGTGGCGCTGACCTGGACCCTGAAGGACACGCTGGGCGAGACGCTCGATGTGCTCGAAGAACCCGTGGAGTTTCTGGTGGGCGGCAGCGACCTGCTGGCCAAGATCGAAGAAGGCCTGCTCAACCATTCACCAGGCGACACGATCGAGCTGCACCTGGAGCCGGTGGACGGCTTTGGGGACTACGACGACACGCTGCTCTTCCTGGAGCCGCGCCACCTGTTTCCCGACGAGCTTGAAGAGGGCATGGGCTTCGAAGGCCTGCCCCCCGGCTGCAACCCGGCCGCACCGCGCGGTCGGCTCTACTTCGTGAGCGACATCTATCCCGAGCACGTGGTGCTCGACGGCAACCACCCGCTCGCGGGGATTGCGCTGCGCATCTCGATGAAGGTGCATGCGGTGCGCGAAGCGACCGAAGCCGAGGTCGGCAAGGGCTCGATGGGCACTGGCTTCTTCCGCATGCAGGTGGACGAACCCGACGAACTGCAAGGACCGGGCATCACACCGCCCGGCCCGCGGACATTGCACTGAAGTGATGATGCTCGCGCGCTCCGCCGCTGCGCGGGTCGCCGAGGATCACCCCCGTCCGGTGGAGCCGTAGCCCCCAGCGCCGCGCTCGCTCGCGGAACCGAAGTCGTCCACCACGTTGAACTGTGCCTGCACCACCGGCACGATCACCATTTGCGCGATGCGCTCCAGGGGCTCGATCGTGAATGGCACGCCGCTGCGGTTCCAGGCACTGACCATGAGTTGGCCCTGGTAGTCGCTGTCGATCAGGCCCACCAGGTTGCCCAGCACGATGCCGTGTTTGTGGCCCAGCCCCGAGCGCGGAAGGATCATGGCGGCAAAGCCTGGGTCGGCGAGGTGGATGGCCAGCCCGGTGGGCACCAGTTGCCAGGCGTTGGGCGCGAGGGTCAGCGGGGCGTCGAGGCAGGCGCGCAAATCAAGACCCGCACTGCCATCGGTGGCATACGCCGGCAGCTGATCCGCCATGCGCGGGTCCAGCACTTTCACATCGATGCGCATTCAGCAAACTCCTGTCTGGCGGCTCATGGTTTTTTCTTCATCGACTCTTCGAGCGCTTTGCCGGGATCGAGCTCGGGCTCCGGTGGAGGCGGCTCCAGGCCGGGTGGCGAGGCAGGCGCACCTTCTTCAGCCGCAGGCTCGGTGCTCTCCGGCTCGGGCACCCCGGGCTCTTCTTCCATGTCGGGCATGTTGCGCAGCATGTCGGTCACGGCGGCGTCGTCCACCACCACCTTGGCGCCCAGGCTGCCCGTGACGAGCGTGGGGTACGCGATCACCACCACCACCATGATCAGCTGCAGGACGATGAAGGCGATGGAGCCTTTGTAGATCTGCGCGGTGGTCACGGCCGGAATGCGCTGCTGGGTCACGTGGTCGGTGTAATCGCTCCGCGCGGCCACGCTGCGCAGGTAGAACAGCGCAAAACCAAACGGCGGCGTGAGGAACGAGGTCTGCAGGTTCATGGCCAGGATCACACCGAACCAGATCAGGTCGATGCCCAGCTTGTCGGCCACTGGCGCCAGCAGCGGGATCACAATGAAAGCGATCTCGAAGAAGTCGATGAACATGCCCAGCACAAACACCAGCAGGTTCACCACCAGCAAGAAGCCCATCTGGCCGCCGGGCATCTTGTCGAACAGGTGCTCAACCCAGATATGGCCGTCGGCTGCGTTGAAGGTGAAACTGAAGACGGTGGAGCCGATCAGGATGAACAGCACGAAGATGGCGAGCTTGGTGGTGCTCTCCAGCGCCTGCTTGAGCAGGTCGATCGTCAAGGCGCGGCGCGCGCTGGCCATGATCAAGGCGCCCAAGGCACCCATGGCGCCGCCTTCGGTGGGCGTGGCGATGCCCAAAAAGATCGTGCCCAGCACGAGGAAGATCAGCACCAGCGGCGGGATCAGCACAAAGGTGACCTGCTCGGCCAGCCGGGACAACAGGCCCAGGCGGAACAGTCGGTTGAGCAGGGCCAGCGTCAGCGCCAGGATGGACCCCACCGTGATGGACATGATCACCACCTCGTCACCCGCCGGGCTCATCTCGCGGCCAATCAGCGGGTTGATGATGGACTCATGCACCTGCGACCACGCCACGCTGGCGGCCGCGCACAGCACCAGCAATACCAGCAGCGACCTGTGGCCGCTGCTGCCGTCGGGCTCGTTGTAGATGCGCGCCTCTACCGGCAAAGCCGGCACCCATTTGGGTTTAACGATCGCCACCACGGCGATGAACACGAGGTAGAGACCCACCAGCAGCAGGCCGGGGATCAGCGCACCGGCGTACATGTCTCCGACCGAACGGCCCAGTTGGTCGGCCAGCACGATCAGCACCAGAGACGGCGGGATGGCCTGCGCCAGAGTGCCCGAGGCGGTGATGGTGCCGGTGGCAATGGTGCGGTTGTAGCCGTAGCGCAGCATGATGGGCAGCGAGATCAGGCCCATGGAGATCACGGCGGCAGCGACCACGCCGGTGGTGGCCGCCAGCAAGGCGCCCACCAGGATCACCGCCACCGCCAGGCCACCGCGCACCGGACCGAACACCTGCGCCACGGTGGAGAGCAAGTCCTCGGCCATGCGGCTTCGCTCCAGGATGATGCCCATGAGCGTGAAGAAGGGAATGGCCAGCAGCGTGTCGTTCTGCATGATGCCGAACACCCGCAGCGGCAAGGCCTGGAACAGGTTGGACGGGAACAGCCCGGCTTCCATACCGATGAAGCCGAAGAACAGGCCGGTGGCCGCGAGCGCAAAGGCCACGGGAAAGCCGGACAGCAGGAACACCAGCAGGCCCGCGAACATCAGCGGGACAAAATTGGCAGCAATGAAGGCGGTCATGATCAGTGGGCTCCCTTGAGGCGCTTGTCGGCTTCTTCGAGCAGCTGCTGGGCCAGCAACTCTTCATCGCTCGGGCCGCCCTGGGCCAACACGTCAGGTCCGTTGCCAGTGAGGAAGGCGATGCGTTTGATGAGCTCACTCACGCCTTGCAAAGACAAGATGGCGAATCCCAAGGGAATCAGGCCATACACCGGCCAGCGGATGAGTCCGCCAGCGTTGGACGACATCTCGCCAGTGCTCCACGCCCGCTCGAACAGCGGCCAGCCCAGCGTTGCCATCATGTAGCACAGCGGGAACAGGAAGATCAGGATGCCGACCACGTCGACCCAGTTGCGTCCGCGCGGGCTGAACTTGGATGAGATGAAGTCGATGCGCACGTGCGCGTTGCGCAGAAAGGCGTAGCCGCTGCCCAGCATGAAGACCGCAGCGAACAGGTACCACTGGATCTCCAGCAGGGCGTTGGAGCTGTTGTCGAAGAGCTTGCGCACGATGGCGTTGCCGGCGCTGATGAGGGTGGTGGCCAGAACGAACCACATGACCAGCTTGCCTATCAGATCGCTCATGGCGTCGATCAGGCGAGAGATTTTCAACAGGAATGACATGAAGTTTCCCCTGAGGGAGTGAACGCAAAAAGAGTCGCAGAGTCTACCGAACCGGCACGCGCGGCATCCGGGAGATGCCGACCCAGCGCGGGCAACCGGGGAGGCACATCACGATCCGAGCAAAAAACCCCGCCAGGGCGGGGCTTCTTGCTCGGATCGCAATGCCGTTCACAGCTTGGCCGCTTGCATGTAGCGATCAAACTGGGCTTCGGTGAAACGGAACCAGAGGTTCTGCTCCTTGCGGAAAGCCGAGTAGTCCGAGTAGATCTTTTTCCACTTCGGGTTCTTCCCACTGATGTCCGCGTAAAGCTCCATGGAATTCTTGAATGCGGCATCCAGCACGGGCTTGGGGAAAGCCAGCACTCGGGTGCCTGCGGCCACCAGTTGCTTGAGGGCGGCGGGATTCAGCGCGTCGTAGCGGGCCTGCATGGTTGTGTGGGCGATGGCCGCGGCGCATTCCACGATGGCCTTGTTCTCGGGCGACAGCGAGCTGTAGGCCTTGTTGTTGACGTACAGCGAGAGCTGTGGACCACCCTCCCACCAGCCGGGGTAGTAGTAGTTCTTCGCCACTTTGTTGAAGCCCAGCTTCTGATCATCGTAGGGGCCAACCCACTCGGTGGCGTCGATGGTGCCTTTCTCCAGCGCCTGGTAGATCTCGCCAGCGGGGATGTTCTGCGGCACGCCTCCCATGGTGCCAAACACCTTCCCGGCAAAGCCGCCAATGCGCATCTTCAGGCCTTTGATGTCGGCCAATGTCTTGATGTCCTTGCGGTACCAGCCGCCCATCTGGGCGCCGGTGTTGCCCATGGGGAAGTTCACGATGTTGTAGTCCGCGTAGAACTCGCGGAACAGCTTCATGCCGTTGCCTTCGTACATCCAGGCTGTCATCTGCCGGCTGTTGAGGCCGAAGGGGATCGCGCAGTCCAGCGCAAAGGTGTCGTCCTTGCCGAAGAAGTAATAGGGCGCGGTGTGCGCGCATTCCACGGTGCCTTCCTGCACACCATCCACCACGCCGAAGGCGGGCATGAGCTCACCCCCGGGATGCACCGAAATCGAGAATTTGCCGCCCGACATCTCGCCCACCTTTTTGGCAAACACATCGGCCGCACCATAGATGGTGTCGAGCGCTTTGGGGAAGCTGGAGGCCAGCCGCCAGCGGATGGCTGCCTGGGCATGTACCGCGGGCGCGGCACCAGCTGCCAGCACGCCAGCCACGCCGGCGTGCTTGATCATTGAACGACGATCCATTTTGTTTGACTCCATGGTTGATGGGGGGACATCCGACCCGACAGAACCGAACAAGGCCTTGTCAAGTCCATGGGAATTGTAGGAACGGCCCCTCGACAAAGCCCCGGGGTTTTCCCTCGAACAACGGCCCTCGCCCGGGACCGCGTTCAGAAGCAGACCAACCTGCTCAGCCCACCGCCTTCAGGCCAGGCGTTGCACGCAGCAGACTTTCGAACCTCACACGGATCGACGCCTCGATGCCGGCAGCGTCCAGGCCCAGCGCGCTGAGCAACTTGGCAGGATCGCCATGCTCCGAGAATTCGTCAGGCAGACCCAGCGACAGCACCGGCACCTGCAGGCCTTCGGACTGCAAGGCTTCCATCACTGCACTGCCGGCGCCACCGGGCAGGCAGCCCTCTTCCACCGTCACCAGTGCCTCGTGCGTGCCAGCGAGTTCGCGCAGCAGGTCCAGATCGAGTGGCTTGGCCCAGCGCATGTTGGCCACGCTGGCGCCCAGCTTCTCACCGGCGGCCAGCGCCGGATGGAGCAGCGTGCCGAAGGCCAGGATCGCAATGCCCTTGCCCTGGCGACGCAGCTCGCCCTTGCCAAAGGGCAAGCCATCCAGGCTGGCCGGGATGGCAGCGCCCACACCCGCGCCGCGCGGGTAGCGCACGGCCACCGGCTGGTTCTGGGCATGTGCGGTCGACAGCAGTTGGCGGCACTCGGCCTCGTCGGCCGGGCAGGCAATGGCCATGTTGGGAATGCAGCGAAGGTAGGCGATGTCGTAGGCCCCCGCGTGGGTGGCGCCATCGGCCCCCACCAGACCTGCTCGGTCCAGGGCGAAAACCATGGGCAGGTTCTGCAGCGCCACGTCGTGGATGAGCTGGTCGTAGCCGCGCTGCAGAAAGGTGGAGTAGATCGCCACCACCGGCTTGAGGCCTTCGCAGGCCAGGCCGGCCGCGAAGGTCACGGCGTGCTGCTCGGCAATGCCGACATCGAAATACCGCTTGGGAAAACGGCGCTCGAACTCGACCATGCCAGAGCCCTCACGCATGGCGGGCGTGATGCCCACCAGACGTTCATCGGCCGCGGCCATGTCGCACAGCCACTGGCCAAACACCTGGGTGAACGTGGTCTTGGGGGCCGAAGCCGCCTTGACAATGCCCACGGCTGGATCGAACGTACCTGGGCCGTGGTAAGCAATCGGGTCGTTTTCGGCCAGCTTGTAGCCCTGGCCTTTTTTGGTCACCACATGCAGGAACTGCGGCCCGCTGTCGGTCTCGAGCAGGTGGCGGATGTTCTCCAGCGTGGGGATCAGCGAGTTCAGGTCGTGCCCGTCAATGGGGCCGATGTAGTTGAAGCCGAACTTCTCGAACAGAGTGGCCGGCACCACCATGCCCTTGGCCTGTTCTTCAAGCCGCTTGGCCAGTTCAAACAAGGGCGGCGCCCCTTTGAGCACCTGCTTGCCCACGTTCTTCGCTGCAGCGTAGAACTGCCCGCTCATGAGCTGGGCGAGGTAGCGGTTGAGCGCACCCACTGGCGGCGAGATCGACATGTCGTTGTCGTTGAGCACCACCAGCAGGCGACCTTCGGCCACACCAGCGTTGTTGAGCGCTTCAAAGGCCATGCCGGCGGTCATGGCGCCATCGCCAATGATCGCCACGGAATTGCGGCTTTCACCTTTGATCTTGGCCCCCATGGCCATGCCGAGCGCGGCCGAAATGCTGGTGGACGAGTGGGCCGTGCCGAAAGTGTCGTATTCGCTCTCGGATCGGCGCGGGAAGCCGCTGATGCCGCCCAGCTGGCGCAGGGTGCTCATGCGGTCGCGGCGACCGGTCAGGATTTTGTGCGGGTAGGTCTGGTGGCCCACGTCCCAGACCAGGCGGTCTTCGGGTGTGTTGAAAACGTAGTGCAGCGCCAGCGTGAGCTCGACCGTACCGAGGTTGGAACTCAGGTGGCCACCGGTGCGTGCCACGCTTTGCAGCAAGTAGCTGCGCAATTCGTCGGCCAGCGGCAGGAGCTGGGCGCGGGTGAGGCGGCGCACATCGGCTGGGGACTCGATGGATGAGAGCAAGGAACTCATGGGCAGGGTCGCTCGGGTCATGAATGAAGGGGCACCTCAGGAGGCGCGACGACCGACCCAGTCGGCCAGGGCATGCAAGGTATCGGGTCGCTCGATGCCACTGCGTCGCAAAGCTTCGTGAGCCTGGTCCAGCACACGGTCCGCATAGGCTTGTGCGGATGCCAGCCCCATGAGGGACACGAAAGTGGGTTTGTCCGCTGCAGCGTCTTTGCCTGCTGTCTTGCCCAGGGTAGCCGAATCGGCAGTCACGTCAAGGATGTCGTCCACGACCTGAAAGGCCAGGCCCACGCTGGCGCCGTACTCGGACAGTCGTGCTTCTGTGCCTGCAGACACCTGCGTGGTGGCTGCCCCCATCATCACGCTGGCCTGGAGCAGCGCGCCTGTCTTGTGCCGGTGCATGGCCTCCAGCGCCGGCTGGTCCAGCGCATGGCCCACGCTGGCCAGATCGATGGCCTGGCCCCCGGCCATGCCACCGGCTCCCGCCGCCAGGGCCAGCTGCCTGCACAGCCGGGCGGCCATGGCGGGCTGCACGCTGCCGTCGTCGGGCACCAGCAGCTCGAAAGCCAGCGCCTGCAGCGCATCACCGGCAAGCAGCGCCTGGGCTTCACCGAACCGCACATGCACCGTGGGCTTGCCACGGCGCAACACGTCGTTGTCCATGCAAGGCATGTCGTCGTGCACCAGCGAATACGCGTGGATCAGCTCCACCGCGCAGGCCGCGCGCATGGCCGCGTCAGGCTGTCCACCCACGGCCTCGCAAGTGGCGAGCACGAGCAAGGGGCGCAGCCGCTTGCCTCCATCAAGCACCGCGTAGCGCATGGCGTCACCCAGGCCGGCGGGCGCCTCGGACGGAACCCACCGCGACAGCGCGTTCTCGACCGCGCTCTGCCGCGATTCACGCCAGTTGACGAAACCCGCTGTGATTTCAGAGCCCAGCACAGCGTTCATGTCGCGTCCCAAGGTTTGAGTTCGCCACCTTCAAGCACCTTGATCTGGTTTTCCACCGCTTCCAGCCGGGCGCGACAGAACGCCAGCAACTCGGCTCCGCGCTGGTAGCGCGTGAGCAACTGGTCCAGCGGCAATTGGCCCGCGTCGAGCTGGGACACGAGCTGTTCCAGTTCCTGCAGCGCGGCTTCGTAGCTGGCGGCGATGGACGGTGTATCGGCCGTGGAAGCGGCTGCGGTGTTTTTGGGGGTACGGGGCACGGCGGGGATTGGATCGTTCACGTCGTTCATTCTAAAGTGGGCACGCTTTTGCACACCGGCGCTGGCCAGCGGGTACTGCCCTGGGGGGTAGAATTCGCCCCTTTTCATCACTGACGGGCCACCAACGCCCGGAGGGACGCACCACTCCACCCATCCCGCGCGAATTCGTCTCACGAGCACAGCGCTTACCCTGCCCCTTCATAGGGGGAGTCTCTAGGTCAGGACCACGATGTCTGATTTAAGTCTTCAACTGCAGCAGGCCGCAAGCCAACTTCAGGTTTCCAGTTACTTCGACGAAGCGCTGTTCCAGCGCGAAAAGGAAGTCCTCTTCCAGCGCGGGCCCCGGTATGTGGGGCACCAACTCGCCGTTCCCCATGTGGGGGACTACCACGCCCTCCCGCAAGAAGCCGGCGGGCGTGCTCTGGTGCGCACCGCCAGCGGTGTTGAACTGGTGTCCAACGTCTGCCGCCACCGCCAGGCCATCATCCTCAAGGACCGTGGCAACCTGCAGGAAACCCGCAGCGGCAGCGCAGGCGGCAACATCGTGTGCCCTCTGCACCGCTGGACCTACAGCGGCATCCAGGGCGGACACGCTGGCCAGTTGCTGGGCGCGCCCCACTTCGACAAAGACCCCTGCCTGAACCTCAACAACTACCCGCTGCGCGAGTGGAACGGCCTGCTGTTTGAAGACAACGGCCGCGACGTCCAGGCCGACCTGGCGAACATGGGCCCGCGCGCCGCGCTTGATTTCGACGGCATGGTGCTCGATCACGTGGAGTTGCACGAGTGCAACTACAACTGGAAGACCTTCATCGAGGTTTACCTGGAGGACTACCACGTGGCGCCCTTCCACCCGGGGCTGGGCGGCTTCGTCACTTGCGAGGACCTGCGCTGGGAGTTCAAGCCCGAGTACTCCGTGCAGACGGTCGGCCCGGCCAACCTGCTGGGCAAGGCCGGCAGCCCGGTCTACCAGCGCTGGCACGAACAGCTCATGCAGTACCGCCAGGGCCGGATGCCCGAACACGGCGCGATCTGGCTGACCTACTACCCGCACATCATGGTGGAGTGGTACCCGCACGTGCTCACCGTCTCGACCCTGCACCCGGTGAGCGTGGACAAGACCATCAACATGGTCGAGTTCTACTACCCCGAAGAGATCGTCGCCTTCGAGCGCGAGTTCGTCGAAGCGCAGCGCGCGGCCTACATGGAGACCTGCCTGGAGGACGACGAGATCGCCGAACGCATGGACGCCGGGCGCAAAGCGCTGCTGGCACGCGGAGACAACGAAGTGGGCCCCTACCAGAGCCCGATGGAAGACGGCATGCAGCACTTCCACGAGTGGTACCGCCGCCGGATGGCGGCGGATCTCGCGGGCTGACGGGTGCGCGCCATCGACCTGCTGATCCACCGCCAGCGCACCTCGGGAGCCTGATACGTGCAAGCTCTGTGGATGGTGCTCGCGTCGCTGTTTTTTGCCACCATGGGCGTGTGCATCAAGTTTGCCTCGACCCACTTCAACAGTTTCGAGATCGTTTTCTACCGCGGACTGGTGGGTGTCGTCTTCCTGATCGGCCTCACCCGCTTGCAAGGCGTCTCGTTGCGCACGCGTCTGCCCATGATGCATGTCTGGCGCAGTGTGGTGGGCGTGACCGCGCTCACCGCCTGGTTCTACGCCATCGCCATCCTGCCGCTGGCCACGGCCATGACGCTGAACTACATGAGCAGCGTGTGGATCGCCGCTTTCCTGCTTGGTGGTTCGCTGCTGGTGCAGGGCCGCAACGCGCCCGTCCGCCAGCAAGCGCCGCTGTTTCTCGCCGTGCTGGCAGGCTTTGGTGGCGTGGCCATGATGCTGCGGCCGTCGCTGGGCGAAGACCAGGTGGTCGGCGCGTTCGTGGGCCTGATGTCGGGCATCTTCTCGGCATTCGCGTACCTGCAGGTGGCGGCCCTGGCGCGTGCCGGTGAGCCCGAGAGCCGCACGGTCTTCTATTTCTCCATTGGCGCGGTGTTGGCGGGCGCCCTGGGCATGCTTTTCGTGGGCGCCAGCGAATGGCGCTGGCCCAGCGCGCTGTGGTTGCTGCCGATCGGCTTGCTGGCGGTGTTCGGGCAGCTGTGCATGACGCGCGCCTACTCCAGTGGCGCCACCATGGTGGTGGCCAACCTGCAGTACTCGGGCATTGTCTTTGCCGGCCTCTACAGCCTCATCATCTTCGGCGACCAGCTGCCCTTGATCGGCTGGCTGGGCATGGGCCTGATCATTGTCAGCGGCGTCATTGCAACGGCGTTGCGCACCCGGGCCGTACCCAATGCGCCCGCCGAGGAACACTGACACCCCTCGTCCCCCTGAAGCACAATGCGCGCATGTTCACCACCCTGATCTCAGCCTCCGAACTGCAGCAACTCATGTCCTCCGGCACGCCGCTGCGGGTGTTCGACTGCAGCTTCGAGCTCATGAAGCCCGACGCGGGCGCCACGCAGTTTGCCGACGAGCACATCGCAGGTTCGGTGTACGTGCACCTGGATCAACACCTCAGCGACAAAACGGGCACCGACCGCGCCAGCGGCGGACGCCACCCCTTGCCCTCGCGCGAGACATTCGCCCGCCGCATGGCCGCGCTGGGCCTGTCCGACGGCGTGCAGGTGGTGGTGCTGGATCGCCAGGGCGCCAATTACTGCGGGCGCCTTTGGTGGATGCTGAAGTGGTGCGGACACGAAGCGGTGGCCGTGCTGGACGGCGGGTTGGCGGCCTGGAAAGCGGCCGGTGGTGCGGTGGTCGGTGGACCATCGCCACAGCCCGAACCCGGGCACTTCACGCTCAAGCCGACAGCTGCCGCCACCGCGTCCACCAGCGCCATCATGCAGTCGCTCGGCCGCCCCGCACAAACGTTGATCGACGCACGGGCTGCTGCCCGCTTTCGAGGCGAGGTCGAGCCGCTCGACCCGGTGGCCGGCCACATCCCGGGTGCATTGAACAGGCCATTCGCCGAGAACATCGGACCCGACGGCCTGTTCAAGCCCGCTGCGCAATTGCGCGCCGAGTTTGAGCACCTGCTTGCCGGTCGCGACCCCGCCAGTGTGGTGCACCACTGCGGCAGCGGTGTCAGCGCCATCCCCAACCTGCTGGCCATGGAAATTGCCGGCCTGGGCCGCACAGCGCTCTACCCTGGCAGCTGGAGCGAGTGGTGCAACACGCCCGACGCGCCCTGCGCCGCTGGCTGACGGACCACTCGCCATCCCATCCCAGCCCTTGCTCCATGCAGCAGTACGACGACGCAGCCTTCAGCATTCTGGGTAACCAGGACCGCACCGCCGCACTGGCCTTGACATCGCTCGTGATCGGCATCGCGGGTCTGCTGATGCTGTTGATGGAACTGGTTCTCCAAGCTCCGGGCAAGCACGAGACCTGGGTCGCGGCTGGGCTGACGGTCGTGGCCTGGTTCTGCTACGGCCTCGCTCGCACCGGTCGCACGCGCTATGTGGCGCATGTCATCGTGGCGGCGGTGCTGGCCGCCGCCATCTTCTCGGCCCTTGCCTACGGTTCGGTGCGCACCGCCGTCGGCTTCCTGTTCATGGGTTCGGTGGTGGGCGCCGGCATCTTCCTGGGGCGCACGGCGCTCATTGTCACCACGGTCGCCAGCATCGGATCGCTGGGTGTGCTGACCTGGGCGGAAGCCACCGGCCTGCTCACAGCCCAGCCGGATTTCAATGTCAGCCTGCGCGTGTGGATCACGCACTCGGCCACGGTCCTGGGAGTCGCACTGATGGTGCACCACAGCCGGCTGAGGACCAACCGGGCGCTGCAACTGCAGGCCCAGGAATTCGAACGCCGCAAGGCCACCGAGCAGGAGCGCGACCGCAGCCTGGAGCGGTTTGCCCGAATTTTTCGCACCAGCCCCAGCCCCATGCTGGCCCAGTCAGCACGCACTGGCTCCATCCTCGATGTGAACCCGGCGTTCGAGCGCGCCTACGGCTACGCACGTGACCAGGTGCTCGGTCGCCAGGAAGGCTTCCTGTGGGCAGACGCGGCCCAGCGCGACACCTACCTGCAGCAGCTCTATGCACAGCGCCACATGGATCAGTTTGCCTGCCAGGGCCGACGCGCCGACGGCAGCGTGTTCCAGGCGCTCATTTCCAGCGAAATGGGCACCGACCGCGAAGACAAGCTCATCATCACCAGCATCACCGACGTGAGTGCACAAGCCCAGGCCATGGAGCGGCTGCGGCGCTCCGAAGAGCGGTTTGCCAAGGCTTTCAACTTCAGTCCGCTGAACCTCACCATCACCCGCCTGGCAGACGGCAGCCTGGTGGAGATCAACCAGGCACAGAGCTTTCGACTCGAAGATCAGCTGGGCAAAACATCCATCGACACCGGTGTCTGGCTCACGCCCGCCGACCGCGAACAGTTTGTGGCGCAGCTGCTGCGCGACGGCCGGATCGACCACTACGACACCCGCCTGCGCCACAAAGATGGTGGCGTGGTTGATGCCCGGCTGTGGGCCGAACTCATCGAAATCGACGCAGAGGCCTGCATCCTGTCCTGCACGGTGAACATCACGGCCGAGAAAAGACGCGAGGCCCTGCTGCTCCAGGTGGCCAAAGGCGTGGCGGCGGAAACCGGGGAAGCCTTCTTCAGCGCGCTCACCCGCCACCTCAGTGACACCATTGGCTGCGACATGGTGATGATCGGGGAGTGCAGCACGCCAGAGCGCGTGCGTGCACTCTCCATCTGGAGAGACTCGCAAGAGACTCCCACGTTCAGTTTCGACACGGTGGGCACACCCTGCGCCGAAACCCTGAAGCAGAAAGACGTGTTCCTGTGTCCGCAAGGCTTGCCCCTTGAGTTTCCGCAAGCCAGGGGCATCAACCGGGAAGGCTTCCAGGC
The DNA here is from genome assembly GCF_010104355.1 of Hydrogenophaga sp. PBL-H3. Classification (NCBI taxonomy): domain Bacteria; kingdom Pseudomonadati; phylum Pseudomonadota; class Betaproteobacteria; order Burkholderiales; family Comamonadaceae; genus Hydrogenophaga; species Hydrogenophaga sp. PBL-H3. The sequence goes on along the minus strand of NZ_CP044972.1, from coordinate 1,242,573 downwards.
CTACCTCGGACAGGCCTTGCGCGATGCCGATGGCACACCCATCGGCATCCTGTATGCCATGTGGCGCAAGCCCCTGACACCGCGCGACGACATGCTCGCGCTCGTCTCCATCTTTGCCAGCCGCGCCACCGCCGAGCTTGTGCGCCTGCGACGCGATCGCGAGATCCAGCGCTTGAACGAAACGCTGGAGCAACGGGTGCGCGAACGCACGGCTGATCTGCAAAAACTCAACGCCGAGCTCGACTCCTTTGCCTACACCGTGTCGCACGACCTGAAGTCGCCCCTGCGCTCCATCGACGGCTTCACCCGCCTGCTCGACGAACAGCTCGGTGAGCGCATGAGTGCAGACGAACGCGAGATGTTCGACCGTGTGTTGTCGTCCACCGCGCGCATGGGCTCGCTCATCTCCGCGCTGCTGGCGCTGGCCCGCGTGAGCCAGGCGCCGCTGGCGCGCCAGAGCGTTGACTTGAGCGAACTCGTGCGCAGCATCCTGGCCGAGCAGCTCGGCAAACAGCCCGAACGCCTGGTGCAATGCCACGTCGCCGAAGGGCTGCATGTGGAATGCGACCCGCAGCTCGCGCGCATTGCTCTGGAGAACTTGCTGGGCAATGCCTTGAAGTACAGCCGCGACCAGCCGCAGACTGTGATCGAATTCGGGCACTCCGGGCCCGGGAGGAGCACGGCACCGCGGTATTTCGTGCGGGACAACGGCGTGGGCTTCAACATGGCCTACGCCGCCAAGCTGTTCAAACCCTTCCAGCGACTGCACTTGCCCAGCGAGTTCGAAGGTACGGGCATCGGCCTGGCCACGGTGCGCCGCATCATCGAGCGCCACGGCGGCGACATCACCGCCAACAGTGCGCCCGGCGCAGGGGCCACATTCAGCTTCTCGCTCGGCGAAACAGCTGGGTCGTAGTGCCCAGCGTGCCTTGACCAGAAATACCGCAGAACCGGCTCTGCCGGGGCGCAGGTGTTGCCCCCTTGAGGGGAGATGCGGCTACACGCAGTGAGCAAGCGACGGGGATGGGCGTTTCAATGCGCCAGGCTGCTCACCAGGGTGACCAGTGCGATACCCGCCAGCAACCACGCCACTTGCGACACCGTGTCCCGAAAGCCCAGCTGCTTCTGCAGTTGCGGGATCAGGTCGGCCAGCGCCACATAAACAAAGCTGCTGGACGCAGCCACCAGGAAGAACGGCAGGTAGTCCTGCAACTGCGTGACAAGGAAATAGCCCACCACGCCACCCAGCGCGGTGACAGTACCCGCCATGGAGACCTTGACCAGCGCCGCGCGCGAGGTGCGCGATGTGTGGCGCAGCACCACCAGGTCGCCGATGTGGTGCGGCACCTCGTGCGCCAGCACCGCCAGCGAGGTGATCACGCCCAGACGCATGTCGGCCAGGAAGGCCGAAGCGATCAGGATGCCGTCGCCAAAGGCATGCACGCTGTCGCCAGCCAGCACGGCCCAGCCGCCCGAACGTGGGCCGTGGTCATGGTGGGCATGGCCATGCCCATGACCGTGGTGGTGGGCATGATCCGCTAGCGCCCCTTCCTGCGCAGGCCCGTGGTTGTGCTCGTGTCCGTGGTGCCACAGCTCGGCCTTGTCGAGCAGGAAAAAAAACACCAGGCCACCCAGCAGCATGGCAAAGAGCTCGTGCGCGCCGGCTTCGCTCTCGAACGCCTCGGGCAGCAGATGCATGAAGGCCGTGGCCATGAGCGCGCCCGCGGCCAAGCTGAGCATGTGCTGTGTGAAGCGCGCCAGCATTGCAAACGCCATCAACGCGGCCAGCCAGACACTGCCCACGCCCGCCGCCACCGTACCCATCAAGATCGCCAACAAGGTCATGTCGTTCTTTTTTCAGTTTGTCCACAAAAAAGGCCGCTTTGCAGCGGCCTGGGGTCCCCGGAACAGCGCGGCTCAGGCCACGCCGTGCCGCTTGAGCCACGCCAGTGCACGGTTCCAGCCATCTTCGGCCGGCTCCTTGCGGTAGCTCGGACGGTAGTCGGCATGGAAGGCGTGGGGTGCCTCGGGGTAGACCACAAAAGTCGAGGCCCTGGCAGCCGGACTGCCCGCTGCCAATGCAGATTTCATCTTAGCAACCGTGTCAAGGGGGATGCCGGTGTCGGCACCGCCATACAGACCCAGCACCGGCGCCTTGAGCCGGGCGGCCACGTCCAACGGGTGCCGGGGGTTGAGCGGCGTGGCATCGCCCAGCAGGCGGCCGTACCAGGCCACGCCGGCCTTGACCGCCGGGTTGTGGGCCGCGTAAAGCCACACATGGCGCCCGCCCCAGCAAAAGCCGGTCACACCCACCCGGGAGCCGTTGCCGCCGTTGGCTGCGGCCCACTTCACCGTGGCATCCAGATCGGTCATCACCTGCGCGTCGGGCACCTTGGTGACCACTTCATCGATCAGCTTGGCCAGCTCGCCATAGCTCTGTGCGTCACCCTGACGCACGAACAGCTCGGGCGCGATCGCCAGGTACCCCGCCCTGGCGAAGCGGCGCGTGGTGTCAGCGATGTACTCATGCACGCCGAAAATTTCCGAGAGCACCAGCACGACCGGCAGCCCTGTTTTTCCAGCAGGCGCCGCGCGGTAAGCGGGCATGTTGTACCCGTTGACGTCGATCATCACCTCGCCCACGGTCAGACCATCGGACGGCGTTCTGATCGCTGTCTGAGCCGCCAGGGGCAAGGCCGACGCGGCATAACCCACGCCGAGTGCGGCCTTGAGGGCGGTTCGGCGGGTGGTGCCGTTTTCACTCGACTGGCCGGGCAGCAATGCGCCGAGGTCCAGGGCGTGCTGGTCGTTGAGCATGCAGGCGTCTCCTGATCTGGATGATGTCAGGCCAGTCTGCCACGGGCATCAAACCCGCGTGGCGGCGTCGAACATGTCCAGCAGTTCCTGCTCCCACTGCCCCTGCTGGTCCACAGCCGTCTGCACGAGCACAGTGCGGGTGGGCAGGTCGATCAGCACGCGCTGGCCATGGTGTCCGTGCATGGCGGGTCGCGAGCCATCCGCGCGCGAATGCCAGAACAAGGCCTTGTAGCCCACCGCCGGCCGCGCCCAGCCGTAGCGCACCGCATCATCGCCACGGCCCCACGAGGTGCATTCGTTGATCCATGCTTCGCTGACGATGATTTGGCCGTCGGGGCCTCGGCCCCGCTGCGCGACCAGCTGGCCCAGTCGCGCCCAGTCTCGCAGCCGCGCGGCAAAGCCGATGCAGTTGAACTCGGCGCCACGCGCGTCGGTGAACCAGGTGGCCGGCGCCTCGGTGCCCAGGGGCCTCCACAGGGCCTGTTCGGCCAACGCCGAGAGCGATCCCCCGGTGACACGGCGCATCACCATGCCAAGCGCCAGCGGGCACAGTTCGTTGTAGTTGAAGCGAGCCCCTGCAGGCTCGCGGCGCTGGTTCCAGCCCGTCACCGTGCGCGCGATGTCCGGGTCCCGGCCCAACAGTGCGTCGGGGTAAAGGATGGCGTTGTCCCGCGCGTGCATCACGTCGGCGCCGCTGCACATGTTGGCCAGCTGGCGCAGCGTGGTCTCGCCGTGCAGGGTGCCCTCCAGCTCGGGTAGGTATCGGGCGGCCAAGTCGTCCAGCGACGCGATGAGTCCACGGTCCAGGCAGATGCCCAGCAGCAGCGAGCTCACGCTTTTGGCCATGGACCAGCTCTGCAGGCGCATGGAGGACTGGCGGGCGAAGCCGTAGCGCTCCAGCAGGATGTGGCCATCCCGCGCGATCAGCAGACCGGTGACGGGCCACTGCGCCAGATACTCGTCGGGCGTCTTGCGAAACGGCCCCCAGCGGTAGTGGAAATCGTTCAGGGGCGACTCGCGCCAGGGAGAGGCAGCGGTCCCTGCGCGAATCACATGGTGGCGAATCGATTGTTCGTGACCCCCCGAGTAATTGCCCACCCGGTATTCGGGTGCGCGCTCGAAGCTGGACATGCTGCTGGGGTAAGCGCGCAGCGCCCCCCATTTGTCGTTGGTCTGTGCCCATGCCGGACCACCCGCCGCCGCCAGACCTGCGCACAGGAATGCGCGTCGGGAGCGCTGCATGTCAGTGCGCCTGATCCCAGTTCGGACCGACACCCACCTCAGCCAGCAGCGGCACCTTGAGTTCGGCCACGCCCGCCATCAGGCGCGGGATCTCGACCTTGAGCCAGTCCACCTCGCCCTCGGGCACCTCGAACACCAGTTCGTCGTGCACCTGCATGATCATCTTGGTGCCGCGCTGCTGCGCGTCCAGCGCCCTCTGCACCACCACCATGCTGAGCTTGATCAGGTCGGCCGCCGTGCCCTGCATGGGCGCGTTGACGGCCTGCCGCTCCAGCGAAGACAACAGCGCACCTTTCGCCGACTGGATGCTCGGAAGCACCAGACGCCGACCGAACACTGTCTCCACGTAGCCTTGCGCTTTGGCGCTCTTGCGCGTGTCGTCCATGTAGCGCTTCACGCCCTCGAAGCGCTCGAAGTAACGGGTGATGTAGTTCTTGGCCGCCGTGTTGTCGATGGCCAGTGCCTTGGCCAGCCCGAACGCGCTCATGCCATAGATCAGGCCGAAGTTGATCACCTTGGCGTAGCGGCGCTGCTCGTTGCTCACCTGGGCGGCCTCCACGCCGAACACCTCGGCGGCGGTGGCGCGGTGCACGTCGATGCCTTCGTGAAAGGCGCGCAAGAGCGCTTCGTCCCCGCTGATGTGGGCCATGATGCGCAGCTCGATCTGCGAGTAGTCGGCGCTCGCGATCACATGGCCGGCCGGTGCCACGAAGGCCTCGCGCACGCGCCGGCCTTCGGGCGTGCGGATCGGGATGTTCTGCAGGTTGGGGTCGTTGCTGGACAGGCGCCCCGTGACGGCCACGGCCTGTGCGTAGTGGGTGTGCACCCGCCCGGTTTTCGGGTGCGCCAGCTGCGCGAGCTTGTCGGTGTAGGTGCCCTTGAGCTTGGAGAGGCCCCGGTGCTCGAGGATCTTGGCTGGCAGGGGGTAGTCCTCGGCGAGCTTCTCCAGCACCTCTTCGTCGGTGCTGCGCGCGCCGGTGGCGGTTTTCTTGATCACCGGCAGGCCGAGCTTGTCGAAGAAGATCTCGCCGAGTTGTTTCGGGCTGCTCAGGTTGAACGGCTGGCCCGCAATCTCATAGGCCTCCTGCTCCAGCGCGTGGATGCGCGATCCCAGCTCGTGGCTTTGCCTGGCCAGCGTGGGCGCGTCGATCAGCACGCCGTTGCGCTCGATGCGGTAGAGCGCTTCGCTGCTCGCGATCTCGAGTTCGTAGATGAACTTCAGTTTGTCGTCGGCCTGCAGTTGCGGCCACAGCACCCGGTGCACATCCAGCGTCTGGTCGCTGTCTTCACACGAATACTCGGCCGCCTTGGCCACGTCGACCTGCGCAAACGGGATCTGGTGCGCGCCCTTGCCACACAGGTCTTCGTAATTGATGCCCTGGCGGCCCAGGTGGCGCTCGGCCAGACTGGCCAGACCATGCGGTTTGTGCACTTCCAACACGTAGCTCTGCAGCATGGTGTCGTGTACATAGCCTTGCACCTCGATGCCGTGGTTGGCGAACACGTGGCGGTCGTACTTCACGTGCTGGCCGAGTTTGGCGTGTTTCGGGTTCTCGAGCCAGGGCTTGAGTCTGGCCAGCACTTCGTCGAACGGCAGCTGCTCGGGCGCGTCGGGCCCGCTGTGGCGCAGCGGGATGTAGGCCGCCTCGCCCGGCTTCACACTGAAGCTGATGCCCACGATCTCGGCGCGCATCTCGTCGAGCGAGGTGGTTTCGGTGTCCAGCGCCACCAGGTCGGCCGCCAGCAGGCGGGCCAGCCAGGTGTCGAAAGCGTCCCAGCTGAGGAGCGTGTCGTAGTTCAGGTTGCTGGTGCGCTGCGTGCTTCCGCTGAGGTCGGGTTCGTCGAACAGACCGGGCGAACCATCGCCGGTCGTGCCCTTGCCATTCGCCTTGGCCGGGTGCGCCTCGATGCGCTCCGGCGGCACTTCGTGCTGCACCAGGGAGCGCACCAAACCCTTGAAGCCGTACTTTTCGCCGAACGCCTTGAGGGCCTCGGAATCCTGCCCGCTGATCGTGATGGCCTCCAGCGAGGGCAGCCCCTCAATGTGATCCTTCAGGTCGCAATCGGTCTTGATGGTGAGCAGCTCGCGACCCTTGGGCAGCCACTCGAGCGCGTTGCGCAGGTTCTCGCCCGCCACACCCTTGATCTCTCCGGCGCGCGCCACCAACGCCTCCAGCGAGCCGTATTCCTGCAGCCACTTCACGGCGGTCTTCGGACCCACCTTGGGCACACCGGGCACGTTGTCCACCTGGTCGCCCACCAGGGTCTGGTAGTCCAGCATCAGGGTGGGGGGCACGCCGAATTCGGCCGTCACGCCAGCCACATCACGCCTGCGGTCGTTCATGGTGTCGATCACCGTGATGTGTTCGTTGACGAGCTGGCTCAGGTCCTTGTCGCCGCTGGAGATGATGCACGTGATGCCCTGCTGCGCGGCGGTGTGCGCCAGGGTGCCGATCACGTCGTCGGCCTCCACACCGGGCACGTCCAGCACCTTCCAGCCCAGCAACTTCACCACCTCGTGGATGGGCGGTATCTGCGCGCGCAGGTCGTCGGGCATGGGCGAGCGGTTGGCCTTGTAGTCCGGATACAGCGCATCCCGGAAGGTCGGCCCCTTGGCGTCGAACACGCAGGCGGCGTAATCGGCCCGGACGTCCTTGCGCAGCTTCTGCATCATGTTGATCATGATGCGGATGGCCCCGGTCTTCAGGACGGTGCCATCGGGCAAGGTCGTGCTCAGGGATTCGCCGCCGGCAAAGAACGCGCGGTACAGGTAACTGGAGCCGTCGACCAGCAACAGGGTGGGGGCAGGGGATGAAACGTCGGACATGCGCGCATTGTCGGGGAGATCGCGCCACATCCGCTGGCCCGTGGGCTGCGTATCCAGTGGCAAGGTGCATCTCCCTGCGTGCACCCCATGGAGCCCTCCCTGCCTACAATGACGCATGACCGCCCATACCCCACGCCTGCTGTCCGCCCTCGCCCTGGTGGCGGGTATCACCCTGGCCTCGGCCGCCCGCAGCCAGACAGCCCCGGTGGAGCAAGCTCCCCAGCCCGCTTCACCGCGCGACCGCATCGAGCGCATCACCAACGAGGACGCCCTCACCCGGATCGACGAGGTGCGCGTGGGCGGCGAGACGAAAAGCATCGAGGTGCAGCCCAAGAACGGCGCACCGGCCTACCAGATCAACCCCGAGACGAACGGTTCGACCACCGGCGAGGTGGGTGGCAAACGCACCGGCAACGCCGGTCGCAGCAGCTGGCGCATCCTGAATTTCTGATTGTTTCCTTCCTGATTGCCCGCCTCATGGCCGTTTACACCGAAGTCGCGTTTGCGGAAGCCTCTGCCCTGCTGCACACCCTGGATCTGGGAGATCTCACCGACCTGCGGGGCATCCAGGGCGGCATTGAAAACACCAACTACTTCGTGACCAGCGAGCGCGATGGCGCCACGCTGGAACACGTGCTCACCGTGTTCGAGCGGCTGGGCTTCGAGCAGTTGCCGTTTTATTTGCACCTCATGAAGCATCTGGCGGGCAAAGGCATCCCGGTACCCGACCCGGCCGCCACCGCCAGCGGCGAGATCCTGCACACGCTGCAGGGCAAACCCGCTGCCGTGGTGGACAAGCTGCGGGGAAAGAGCGAACTGGCCCCCGGTGTGGCGCACTGCGAAGCGGTGGGTGCCATGCTGGGGCGCATGCACCTGGCCGGGCGCGACTTCCCGCTGAACCAGCCCAACCTGCGCGGTCTGCCGTGGTGGAACGAGACCGTGCCGGTGGTGCTGCCCTTTCTGAGTGCTGAGCAGTCCGACCTGATCCGCACCGAACTGGCCTACCAGAACCACGTGGCGGCCAGCCCGGCTTTCACCGCCCTGCCCCGTGGACCCATCCACGCCGACCTGTTCCGCGACAACGTGATGTTCGAAGCCGGTGAACTCACCGGCTTCTTTGACTTCTACTTCGCCGGCTGCGACACCTTTCTGTTTGACATCGCGGTCTGCCTCAACGACTGGTGCGTGCACCACAGCCTTGATGCCACCGACGGAAGCCACGATGCTCAGCGCGCCCAGGCGCTGCTGGCGGCCTACCAGGCGGTGCGGCCGCTGAGCGCTGCCGAGCGCAGCCTTCTGCCGGCCATGCTGCGCGCCGGTGCACTGCGTTTCTGGATCTCCCGCCTGTGGGACCTGCACCTGCCGCGCGAGGCCGCCATGCTGCAAGCCCACGACCCCGCCCATTTCGAACGCGTGCTGCGCGACCGCGCCACCCACGCTGGCCAACTGTCAATGCAGCTTCTGGACGCTGCAGCCCCGGCAGCAGCGCCCCAACCCGTGACCGCATGAAACTCCATCTCGTTCCCGCCAGAGTCGGCCTGCATTGGGTCAAGCTGGGCGTGAAGACCTTCTTTCGCCAGCCGCTGGCCATGTCCGGCCTGTTCTTCATGTTCATGGCCACCGTCTCGGTGCTCTCGCTCATCCCGCTGCTGGGCACGGTGATCTCGCTGGTGCTGGTGCCGGCCGCCACGCTGGGCCTGATGGCGGCCACGCGCGAAGCCGTGCAGGGTCGCTTTCCCATGCCCTCCGCGCTGATCTCGGGCCTGCGGGGCAAACCCGTGCAGACCCGCAACATGCTCATCCTCGGCGCCCTGTATGCCGCTGGCCTGCTGCTGGTGCTG